>NZ_LBIZ01000008.1:232-189435 GCF_028128665.1 Bradyrhizobium sp. CCBAU 45384 | reverse complement strand
AAGCGGACGAATGCCATGCTCGCTGGAATTAACGACGCAAGCCACACTGCGATGTTGAATCCGCGCAGCCGGCGAGCGACCTTCTCGGGATATCTTTCGGTGCCGTACCGAATGTTGGGGTGCCATGCCATTGACGGTTGCTTTCATTATGCGCCGCAACGTCATCCAGGAGTTTACCTCATTGCGCGCATATCATCGAGACGGATGGCGCTGTACGGCGGGTTGATGGGGTAAAGAGTCGCGCCACCAGAATGAGACCACGGCGGCGTCGATTGCACCCAACGGAGAGTACACGTTCAGACAGTGATTTCGCGCTGTAGTTGGATTTCTAGCCGCGAGGCCGCTCTCTTAGGTTGCGGAACGAAACACGGCTGAAACAGAGGGCTGCTAGTGTTTGGGTCCCGCTCGTGTTCGGGTTCTGCTTTTCCGAGCTTGCGTTGTGAACAAGTTCATATTGGGCCCACAGCAACGGCGCTAAGGAAGCTTGTGACGTGACGTCTGTATTCAGAGGCGATGTATCATCGTAGGCATTGTTCGCGCCTTTCCCTCTGTTATTCAAAAATAACAAACGAAGAAGAATTCCCCTGTCTCCCGACCCGCCCACGACGGCAAACTAGGGCTGCGCTTCATCAGTGGAAATGTAGTGGGTATCAATCCCTCCAGGGGAGCATTTTCCATGACACATATTACTCTCATTGCAGGCATTGCCGCAGTCGTCGCAACTGCCGGGGCATCGGCCGCCGAACTACCGACCTTTGAAGTGATGGGATTTCCAATCTCGCCGCATCAGGTTGCCGTCGTGGGTGCGGCTGATGTTCAGGAACAGTCCGCTGTCCCTGCGCTGACATTGGGGGGCATGCCAGCTTCTCCAACCCAAGTTGCGATCCTGACACCGCGCTCGAAAGTGTTTGAAGCAACTGCTGAGAAGCCGATACTTGCCACTGCTGGCTTCTCGGCACGCTAGTCAGACGAAGTGCCGCACGCAGCTTGCGCGGATGCTCTAAGCACGGGCGCGGCGTTGGTAAGGAGCAGCATGTGGGGCCGCCACGCCGACTCGCGGCAGTCCGTTAACGGGTTTGAGCGGCCCGTGCTCCTGCTGCGAGCAGTGTGCCGAACGCTGGCTTCGTTCGTCCGCCTATAAAGCAGCGGATGGTGGGATGACCATCCTCGTAATACAGCCAAACAACCGTCCGCCCAAAACGGTTCGGCACCTTGACGAGAGCGGAGTCAGGAACGTCAACCCACACGCTCTGAAGAAAGACTTGGAAGTGCCCGCCCTGACTCCGCCAATCTGCGTCCTGCAACAAGTTGCCATCTGAAAGGGCGCAGCAGACTTCTCCCCCATCGGATTACAACTGCTCGAACCACGTATGCATTTGAGGATCAGTTCGCGCGTACCTGCCGTCAACATCGCGAGCAAGCGCCGCCATTGACACGCAGAGAACTGCCACGGTTGTGGAGGGGAGAAAATGCTTTGCACGAAATCGGAATTGTCACTGCGATGTGGGATTTCCTTTCAGCTTCTCGGCAAACTCACGGAAGTGAGCTGCAACCCGCTGGTACAGGGCACGATCACAGTGAGACGCTAAGCCCGTAATTATACGGAGACCAAGTGAAGCGGAGACGGCATGAGCGTCAAATCCATTATGACGGCACCCCTGCACGCGAAATCGCTTTTTCAGTTCGCCTTGATCCTGAAGACCCTGTCGCTCAGTCGGCGGACGCTTTTTGAAAGCGGCTTCAGGCCCTCGCCTATGATCGCGAAGAAAACCATCAACCAAGCTGCGAGCGCAGCAGACCACAATACTATTTCCAGTGTCTCGGGCATGGCAGCCCCCCTAAGAATTATCTGAAAATATGCAGGGGAGTGTTTCTGAACGGGGCCACCACCGCAAGCACCGAAAAGTAGAAAATCGTCGGAGAATGTGGCAGCCATCGTGTCACTTTCGGCTGAAGAGCCTGATAGCCGCGAGTGCCGCGTTGAATTCGCTCAGCACCAGCTTCACCTCGGCAACGGCGGCCGGATCGTCAACATCGATCTCCTCGGGCTCGGGCAATAGCGCACCGATCCTGTTCGCGCGCTCGATCAGCGCAAAGAACTCGGCGCGGTTGTCAGTTGTCATCATGGCGCACGTCATCGTCTTCATCACGGAGCCAGGGTCGCGGACCGTCGAACGGCTGATTGCGTCCGGCCGTTTTCGGATCGAGACGGCTCGACGGACACAAGCGCAGTCGCATCGCTAGCGATGCCTGCAGCCGCGCCGCCTTCTCCCAGCTGTTGAAGCGCGCAGGATCACCGGCCATCTCGCGCGCGACCAATGTCGCTTGGATGAACGAGATCAGCACCGGGAGATCGGCCTTCGTGAAATGCTTCTCGCTGCAGGCGCTGACAATCTCAATGAACAGCGATCGTTCGGCAGAGGAGAGCGATGCCGGCGCTGTCAGGCGCGATGACTTGCGATAAAGCGGCCGTGGTGCGTCCAGTTCTGCGGCTGATATACGACCTCCCTTGCGCATTTTGCTGAGTCCTTTTCTCAAGACATGTTGGGAAGAAATTCCTGCGGGCCGGTCGGACATTATGCCCGGCAGAAACAGAGGAAGCTCCCCCCGGCCCTGAGCAAGACCTTCAATGGATCACGCGCGGCTCTTCGCCAACTTCAAGTCCGGCGTCGAGCCTGTTTGCGACGTCGCGCAGGATCTTGACACAAGCGCGCCGATGCATCTCGGAAAGCTCAGTCGCAAGGTACTGGATTAGCACCGCGACCCGCGCGACCAACCGCATAGCGTCCGCGTCTTCCTTAACCATCGAGGCCACCAACATTGCGGCCCGTTGGTGAAACGGAAGTGACCACACGGCGCGTTCGGCCTCCTCATGCTGCATGATCTTACTTCCTCAGTCTTGTGACGTTTCCGGCGTTGCGATCGATCGTATCAGCTTCAATCTCGTCGAGCCGCGCTTCGATGGCATCGAGCCGAGCATCGATGTTGTCGATCCGTGAAAACACTTCTTCGCGCAGCGCATGCACCGCAGTATCGGCGCCGCCCTTCCGTATCATGCGCTCCATCGGGCCGGTGACGGACGCAATCTCGTCGCAAAGTGCTTCGATCAGCCTGATCGTTCCCTCCCTGGTCGCAAGCTGGGACGTATCACCGAGACGCTGATCGATCACATCCCCGACGAAACACGTCCAATCCGCTGCGTAGGCGTCTTGACTGATCCGTTGCTGCCTCTGCTCCGCGAGCATCGCCGCAACGGCGCGCTTCTCGACGTCAGATGATGTTGCCTGTCGCGATTGGCGCGGCGGCACCCAGTCGGCCCGGCGGGTATTCTCATCGACAGTACCGCGGCGCTCGCGCAGTCGAAGCAGAAAGGCGTCGCATTCGGCAGTCTGTCGATCGATCTCCGCAAGTTCTTTGGGCGTCATCGTCGCCTCACAAGGGTCACAACTCAATCACCGCACGTTTACGGATGATGCCGGGCGCTAATGGTCTCCGCTTGGCCAACTCAACAGAGCGACCGCGAAGTCTGCGCAGCAGCGCGTCCGCCTCAGCATTTTCCTTGTCAATCTGCGCAAGCTGCCTATCACTCAGACCGCACGATGTGATGCGCCGGTCTCGCTCCGCTGCACTGAACCAAGTACGCTTCAGGATGCCCACCATCGAAAGCGCCTCATGTCGTAAGTACGGCTTTGCCCGAAAAATAGAGTCGGCCCTTCGCATCGCGGCCGATAACGCCCCGCAATTCGGGTGAAGCCGCTTCCCACATTGTAGCATCATCAACGGCGAACCGCACATAACACTCGCCTGTTGCAGGGCCGCAGATCGTCGCCAATGCTAGATAGGCGGCGACGTCGCCCTGCACGACTTGCTCCTTCATCGGTCCGTCGTAGATTGTTCTGAGAAGCTGTTTCTGTTCGTCCGTCAGATCGACCCGATCGCCTTTGCGGACTCCGCCTGGGATGCGACAGAAATGCGAGATCCACCGAGCGAGCCGTTCACTCATCAGCATCATCAGGGGAGCTGCCTCGACCGGCTCAGGCGCGCTTACCGGCGTCTCGACGAAAATCATTCTAGTCATCATCCGACCAGCGGCCGGCGAACTGAGAATACTGTGCTCATACCCGGACCATAAAACCGGCCCAGCTCACGGCATCGTCACGCGTTACACAGCTATTCCTTGGGCCAGAGCGGCCTCCAGCGCTCGATCCAGTCGCGGATCACTTGCTCCAGCGCCTGCTTGACGACGGTGGGTTTGAGCAGCTGATCCTCATCCCGGCCGGACGCAATCAGCGACTTGGCCACAGCGTGCTCGTGCACGTCGAGGGAGATCGACATCAAGCCGTCCTTCTGGCGGGCGCGGGTGCCACGGGCACGGACGGCGCGGGGATCGCGGCTCAGGATGTGAAAGCGCTTGCCCTTGCCGATCGTCGGCGCCGCGTTCGTCAATCCGGCCGCGCTGAGCCCTATAGGCGGCTCAGGATGCGCCGTCTGCACGGCGGCTGTCTCAGGCCGGCCGGTCTCAGCCAGCGCATGGGCGGGGCGGCTCAGCATGGCGTCACCCGGATTTTCGGCCGGTACACATGGCGGAAGCGGAGCTGAGCGCTGGGCGGCGAGATCCGGTGCGGCTCGAACAGGCCGATCACGGTGCCATCGGTCGGGCTGATCCGCCGGCAGACTGACGCCGGGCGCGCCGGCAGCTCGGATGCGCGCCAGCCGCGCCTGACCCTAACGACGGCGCCGGCCTTCAGCTTCGCGCGTGTCGATCGTGGCAATCTGTGTCCGGGCATTGTTTTAGGTTCCTCCTGTTTGCACACGTGCACACGTGCCACCTGGGCAAACATGTGCAGACGTGTGCACTGACACTGCACACCACACCACCCCTATGGGGGTGGGTGTGTGCTGTGCACTGGGGTGAGCTGTTTCATGGACCTGTGCAAACCTCAGTCCGGTTCCGCCACTTCGATGAAGGATCGCTCGTCGCGGCGCTTGGGGTCCTTGCGGCGGACCTCGATCAGGCTGCCCTGATCCAGCCAGTATTTGATCAGGGCTTTGATCTTGGCCTTGTCGGTCGTGACCGAGAGCCGGGGCATGCCCTTGACCACCGCATAGCCGACCCAGTCCTTGGCCTCGGGTCCGCCCGCCAATTGCCGATGCGAATGAAAGCGGCCACCCGCTCGAAATCGGTTGCGGTGACGTCCGCCGTGAGGTCGGGCCGTTTCCAGCGGGTGGCCACCCCGATCCAGTCCCCGCCGGGAAAACTTGGTCCGAGCGGACTGTTGGGCAGCGCGACGCTTTGCAGCCGGTACCAGATCGCCTTCTCGGCGGGCAGCACCATGTTGGCCTTGCCGTCGTCGGCGCGGAAATATTCGCCCTTGCGATACTCGATCCCGCATTTCGCCGCCTCCTCGGGCGTCATGCTGTTGAGCGCACGTGCTGACCGGCAAGCATTGATCAGCGCAATGGCACCGCGCCCATGTTCAACGGTCACCTCGGCGCCTCCCGCCTTGCGACTATGATGCGACAGTTCGAGCGCGATGTTGGCAGCGTCGGCGATCCCGATCCATGTTTCGGCGACCGCATCCATCGCGCCGTTGTCGTTCTCGGGGACACGATGCGACTTGATGAACGGATCGATGATCACGACGTCGATGCTGTGGTGCCTGATAGTGGCGAGCAGGCCATCGACGACCGGCTCGGCGATCGTTGCTCCGTTGCGCGTCTGCGTGGCGATCACGATCTTGCAGTCGCGCCCGGAATTGACGAACAGATATCCTTCGATGTCCTCGTTGCTGATGTTATAGTGGATACAGGCCGCAGCGAAGCGACGCTCCAGCTCCTCGATCGGGTCCTCGCCCCAATACCAGACGCGGCAACGCTGACGCGGTGTGATGCCGAGCAATGAACGCTGCGTCGCCAGCGCCAAGGCTTCGACGGTCTCAAGGCTCGACTTGCCGACGCCGCCGAGCGCGATGGTGGCCGAACCGAATTTGCGGATGAGATGGTTGCCGTACAGCCACTCACGCTTTGGAATCATCGACGGATCGCGCAAGGTGAACTGCTTCGCCGAAATCAGAGACGCCTGCGACTGCGTCCAGTAGCGCGTCCGGTTGTCCTCGACGATCGCAACAGCCACGGCAATCGGACGATCGAACTCACGCCACCACTTGCGGATCACGTCGAGATCGGTGGTCGCATCCTCGGCCATTACCAGTGGACGTCCGGTCTTGCGATCGACCGGCACCACCCGGACGCCGCCTTCCGCCAGCTCGCAGGCCCGCCCTAGCTCGGTGCGGATCGGCGCGATAATGACCGCGTCATCGTCGAACGGCTCGGGCTCGGGCCCGTTGCGCGGCGGGATCGATGCCGGGTCCTTGAATTCGTAGGGCGTTGCCCTGATCAGCGGCTCGACCGCGACGTCGGGCGCGTGGGTCTTGATGGTTGCGCCGGTTCGCGGTCCGGGATTAAAATATCGCTCGTGCATTGGTTCGCTCCCAATGTTCATCGCGGGATGTCCTCTTCGCTGGTCGACCTTTCGCGCTCACCACATTTCAAGGACTTGGACCGCGTCAGAATTCGCCCTCTGGCGCGGTTCGCACATTCTAGCTCATTTTGCTGCGTGCAGTTGATTGCCCATTGATCACCCGCTCAAGTGCGGTGCGCTCATGGTTCGGTAGCAGTCTGCTGGCCAGCTTAGCGGCGTGCTCGGCCTGCTCCACCGTGTCGCACGACAAGATCACACCAAGGTTGCCTCCCGTCGCCAACTTGCACACGGATCGCAGCCAATACTTGACGCTCCTGTTGGTCTGCGGACGATTGATCACGATCAGCGGTTGGCTGTTTGGGTCTTTGATGATGATGTTCTGGACTTCACACTCCGGAATGTCGAGGCTGATCAGTGATCCGAAGCCGGGCCACCCCTCCGGTGTAAAGACGATCGTGTGGACTTCCTCGACCCCGTAGCGCTTGGTGATGTCAGGCGGGACGCGTGTGGTCCAATCTGTTGCGGATGTCATATGGCAGACCTCCTTGCCGCTTGCGTCGAGTGGATTTATGATCCGGCTCTGCATTTCGACCTCGACCCTCGGGATGCAAATCTCCGCTTTGCTCTTAGGTGCTGCCGCCGGACGGATGATGGACCGCCCGGCGGTTTTTTGCGTTACACCGCGCTGCGCTCTCTCTGTTCATGTGATAGCTGCGGCACCCATCCACGGCTGGGTTGACCGCCACCCATCCATTCCAGCAGTCCTAGTAATTCGGTGAGTGCGGTTTTGGCATCGGGGATCGGCCTGTCGCAAATGTAGGCGAGGCGTTCCGCACGCGCTTGCTTGTCGATGGCATCGTCGATGATGCATTCAAGCTCGAAGGAATAATCGGCGCTGATCTCAGCCCAGACATTCCACTCGTTCCAAAGTTCGGCGGCGCGCCGCCGCACCCAGTCGTGAAGCATCTCGACGTCGTCGTCACAGAAACATCGTCCCATCATCGCTCTCCTCTCGCTCTTCGCTCTCTCGCCCTCAGCCCCTTCGCAAAACAAAAGCCCGGCGCGAGGCCGGGCGTGGTGATGGTCTGCGAAAACATCTCAGCCATATCCTTGGCCGCTGCCGCCTTGGCACCCGGATCGGCTTTCAGCGCTGCCTGAAGCGTCTCGTCTTTCCAAAAGCCGATCAGGAGCGGATGAATGAAATAGCGGTGCGGCTCGGCGCGTCCGCCATCCCCGAGGGCGATCAGCGCTTTGGCCTTGACCATGCCGTGCAGCGCGCGGCGCGCCGACCGCTCAAGAGCAGCTGGTTGCTTTTCGCCGCCACGCATCTCGTCGAAGGTCATCGGCCGCCCGTGGTGGTGGATTATGTCGAACATCAACCGCTGTATCCGTCCGAGCCCACGCGACATTGTAAGTGTTCACTGTGAACGTTTAAGACCTTGCTGTCATGACGACGCCACCGCCTGCTCGCGGGCGGCGCGGGGTTCGACCTTCGGCAGGGTCGCGTGATAATCATCGATGCTGTCAGCATCGATCATGATCCGGCCACCATCTTTGTAGGCGATGATCTTGCCGGCGCCGATCAGCTCATAGGCCTTGGTGCGGCCGAAGTGGCCTTTCTGACAGGCTTGCTTCAGCGGGATCAGATTTCGTTTCTCGCGGGGTTTGTCGGTCATACCATCGGCCTCCCGGTTGGATGCGCGACTGTCCGTCGCTTCGCTTATCCGTCCGGAAACGTATCGAACCGATGGCGCCTCTCAAACAGAAACAGAACGGAAAAAAGTGAGGGATGGCGAGAAATAGTGAGGGATGGCGTCCTTGAACTTCCACATTCGTGGCCTAGCCAATTTGGCGAAGCATGTTCGCGTGAAAGTTGGTCAATAAATTTTACTGGCAGTGATGATTGAAAACGCCCAGCATGCTCGGCGTTTACTGTGCCTGCAGCTCGCGCTTGATCGGCACGACCTTTTTGGGATCGCTAAAACCGTCAACGCGGTCGGCCCAATGCTGCATCAGCTTGGTGCGCGAGCCGATCAGCGCGAGCGGTCCATGCCGTTTATAGATCGCCTTCACCGTATCGCTTTCGAGATGCGCCAGCTGCAACTCGATCACATCGCCGTCCCATGCCTTGACGTCCTTGATCTCCTCATGATGACTGAGCGTCGAGAACGTCGAGCGGAAACCGTGAGCAGTGTGTTCGGTCTTGGTGTCGATGCCGAGCGCGCGCAGCCGATAATTCAGCGTGCGTTTCGACAGCGGCGCATCGTCCGCGCACGCGAACACATAACGCCGATTGCCGGTGATCTTCTGCACACGGCGCAGGATCACGAGGGCTTGGCGTGACAGCGGGACGACATGATCCCAACCGGTTTTCATTTTTTTCGGCCGGAATGGTCCAGCGCGCATTGTCCCAATCGACCTCGCGCCATTCCATCGTGTTGATCATGCCGGGGCGTGGGATCGTCAGGGCGTCGAGCCGCAGTGCATCGCCGACCACATCGCCAAACCGGGCCTTGTCCCATGACGGCATGATCAGCTTGAAAAGCCGTGCAACGTCGTCGGGCTCGGTGACGCCCGGTCGCGGCGTCGACACATTGGCGGTCAGTTGCTTCTTGACGGCGCGGAACGGATTGTAACCGTCGCCTTCAAGGTCGGCATAGTCGCAGGCCTGTTCGCCGATGCTGACGACGCGGTCGCGGGTCTCCAAGCGGCCTTCGCTCTGCATGGCGCGAAAGAATGCGAGCACATCGGGGCGCTTGATGTCTTTGCGATAGAGCTTGCCGAACCGGTCCTTGAGATACCCGGCCCAGCGTTCGAGCAGCGCCATGGTCTCGGCACTTCGGACGATGACCAGTCGACCGCGCTTGATCTTCTCGGTGCGCTTCTCGGCCAGCCACTCATCGACCCATTCCCCGAAAGGGCGCTCGGCTTTCCGCCGATGCCGCGCAAATTGCTTTTCGATCGATGGATCAACCGGCGGGTCCTGCGCCAGCAGCGCCTTGGCGGCATCCCGCTTCTGGCGGGCCATGGCCAGCGACACAGTGCCGTCGTCGCCGTTGCCGTAGGGACCGATCGCGAGCTTCTTCTGGCGGCCGTTGAAGCGGTAGGCCATTTGCAGGAGCCGCGAACCGCCGGACGTGACGAGCAAATAGAGGCCGCCGCTGTCGGAATACTTGGCATCCTTCGCGACGCCGCCGACGATCCTCGGACGGGCGTTGCGGCAAAACGTGTCGGTGAGCAGCTTGCGGCGCGGCGCGGTGGCTTTTGGCATTTCGGTTTCCCAAAAAACCGGCGTGAACGTTTGTTCTTTCGAGGCCAACACGAGGCCAACAAAAAGGCCAACAAATTGCGCGGCTGGACCCGGATGAGAACAAACAGAGACGAACACCGATGTACGCGGAAACCCCTATTTTGCAAGAGGTTTGGCGCGCCTCGGGCGGTTCGGAAGTGATCGCAAGCGTCCGGCTTTGTACGCTGCTTTTTTACCTCGCGGGTAATGGAAGGGGTGAAATACGCATGGTAGGTTTTGGACCATGAACGCACATGCATCCACGGCACGCGCCGAATCCAGCCAACCGATCCATATCGGTGATCATTTGCGCGAATGGCGGCAGCGCCGCCGCATGAGCCAGCTCGACCTCGCCAGCGAGGCGGAGATTTCGGCGAGGCATCTGAGCTTCGTCGAAACCGGCCGCGCCGCGCCCTCGCGCGACATGGTGCTGCGGCTCGCCGAGCGCCTCGATGTGCCCTTGCGCGAACGTAACGTGCTGCTGGTCGCCGCAGGCTTTGCGCCGGCCTTTCCGCAGCGCTCGCTGGAGGATCCCGCCTTGAAATCAGCCCGCCAGGCGATCGACCTCGTCCTGAAGGCGCATGAGCCAAATCCGGCGCTGGCCTATGACCGGCACTGGAACCTGGTCTCCGCCAACCGCATGGTGGCGCCGCTGCTCGCCGGCGTTCCGGAGCGCCTGCTGGCGCAGCCTCTCAACGTGCTCCGGCTCGCCTTTCATCCTGAGGGACTGGCGCCACGCACGGTCAATCTCGCGGAATGGTGCGCGCATCTGCTCGAGCGTTTGCACCGGCAATGCGAGGCGACGGCCGATCCCGAGCTCATCAAGCTCTATCACGACCTCAAGAGCTATCCCATTCCGGCGCGCTCGGGGCCGCTGTCCAGCGACAATGTCGCCATTCCCTTCAAGCTGCGCCAGAATGGAGAGATACTAAGTTTCTTCTCCACCACCATGGTGTTTGGTACGCCCGTTGACATTACCCTGTCGGAGCTGGCGCTGGAGACGTTCTTCCCGGCAGACGAGCGCACCGCGGAGCGGCTCAGGCAGATGGCCGCGGCCATGACCTAGCGCCTCATGCGTGACCCTTGCCTCGGGGCGGGTTCGGCTTATCTTGGAGCAAACCCGCACCGCCCAAGGAGGCGCTCATGAGCACCCTCAAACCGCTCCAGATCGATGTCGTCTCCGACGTGGTGTGCCCCTGGTGCTATATCGGCAAGCACCGGATCGAGAGCGCGCTCGCGCTTGTGCCCGACGTTCCGGTCAAGCTGAACTTCCGTCCGTTCTTTCTCAATCCCTGGGTGCCGCGCGAGGGCATCAGCCGCGAGGATTATCTCACCACCAAATTCGGCTCGGTCGAGGCCTATAAGGGCATAGCGGGGCGCGTCGTCGCTGCGGCAAGCGAAGAGGGCCTCGTCTACAAGCCCGAGCTGGTCGCACGTCAGCCCAACACGACCGATTGCCATCGCCTGATCCTGTGGGCCGAGGCGATCGGCAAGGCACCGGAAATGAAGCAGCGGCTGATGGAGCTGTATTTCCGCGATGGCGGCGATCTCACCGATGTGAACGTCCTGATCCAGGCGGCCGCCGATGTCGGCCTCGATGCCGATGACGTGCGCAAGCGCCTTGCCACCGACGAGGACGTCGCGCGTGTGTCGGCCGATGCGCAGGAGGCCGCCGACAAGGGCATCTCCGGTGTGCCGACCTATGTCTTCGCGCAGAAATACGCCGTTTCCGGCGCGCAGGATCCGAACCTGCTCGCCCGCGCCATTCGCCAGGTGTCGGCGGAGATCAACGCGCAGGCGGCGGAGTAGCGTCGGCTCGGTTGCGGAGCAGACGGATCGCGCGGCGCGCGGCCTCGCGCGCATAGCCGCGTGTGATGAGCACCGCATGAATGAGCGCCACCATCGGACCATGTCGTCGCAGCGGGATCAACACGTCGCCAATCGCAAGGCGGTCGCGCCAGATCGGGTTGATCATGGGATGGTCGGCGCTCGCGGTCGAATCCGCACTTGCGATGGTCGGATCTGCGCAGAGATGGCGAGTCAGATCGAGCGTGAGCTGGACGCCCGGCGAATATTTTGCGAAGCGCTCGTCGATGCCGAGCTTGAAGAAGAAGGCGCGGTTCTGGTGGCGCAGCACGATGCCGGCCGCCACCGGAATTGTCCCGGCGCGCAAGCTGACGATCTCGCATTGCGCGGTCTCGGCAAGCGCAGGGACGGCGCGGCGAATGAAGGCCGCATCGCCCGTGTCCTGAAGCAGCGCGGTGCCGCGCTTGCCCTTCCAGCCGCTGGCCTCGAGTTGCAGGAAAATTTCGAGCGCGGGCCTGATCTCCTCGACCTTGCGCGCGACGTCGAAGCTGATCGCGCCATGTTCAGCCAGGCGACGACGCTGCCGGCGCAGCTCCTTGAGCCTCTTGGCACCGAGCGCCGCGTGCAGCAGCCTGTCGCCATCCTGTGTTGCATCGAGACTGGCACGGACATGGGCGCCGAGCACGCGCGGCTTCAGGCCGGCCCGGCCAAGCGCTTCCTTGATCGCGCCCATCGCGGCGCCGTCAAGCGCAACGTCGCGCAGAACCAGCGCATGCGCACCAGCTTCGCGTGCCCGCTGCAGCAGGCCTGTCGCGGCCTCGGCCGAGACGTCGCGGTCGATCAGCGGACTGCACAGCGTGCCATAGGGATGCGCGCTTACCAGTGCGGGCAGGGGGATCTTGCAGGCCCGCCAGAGCGAGACCACCGGCATCAAGCCGATCAGTCGCCTCGAGGCGCCGGCGCGTACGGACAGGGCCGAGGCACCGATACGGCCGCGCGCGGTCGCGCTGACGGCGAGCTCCCAAGCGGGCAAATAATAGCCGTTCGGCTCGACCGCCCGCTGCGCCAGCGCGCGCCACTGGCCGGGCTCGATGGCTGTGAGCGGGACGAGCGCAGCCGTTGCATCCTCTGGCGATGCCGGATTGATCGCAGCCTGGTGCGCGATGTCGACCACGTCCCGTCGTCCCCGTTTACGCCGACATCAGCCGGCGTTAGAGGTCATGCTTAGCGCAAAGATTGGAAAATACCGTTGGGAAACGCGTTCAATCTGAGCGGTATTGTTAACGTCTCATTCACCATCGAGGGGCGCGCCGAGGGCGTCGGTGTCACTGGTCGCGGGGTATGAAGTGATCGCGAGCGCTTGCGCGGCCGCCATCGGCGGTGTCCGTAATGGCGATATCGATGTCGCGCGACGTCTGCGGTAGGTGGGCCGGGTTGACCTGCACCGACAGGCGGATCTCGCGGGTCTGATCCTGCCCGACCTCGATGACCGGCTTGTCGTCGGGGCCGGCTGCGATGCCGGCGACGCGAACGGTCGCGCCCGGCAAACCTGAAACCTCGAGTGCGAACGATCGCGCTGCGCCCTTGTTGAGGATGCGCACGGTGTAGTCATTGCGCACACCGCCATCCGAGAGCTGAACGAACAGCGGATTGCGCTCATGCAGCACGTTGACGTCCATCGTTGCGCGCGTGGCGAGGGTATAAAGCATGACGCTCCCCACGACGGCGATGGCCGCGGCATAGATCAGCGTGCGCGCGCGGATCAAGCGGTAGATCGGCGCCTTGCCGTCGCGGCGGCGCTGCATGTTGATGTCGGTGTCGTAGCCGATCAGGCCTGTAGGCCGGCCAATCTCGCGCATGACGTTATCGCAGGCGTCGATGCACAGGCCGCACTGAATGCAGCCGAGCTGGATGCCGTGGCGGATATCGACTCCGGTGGGGCAGACATTGATGCATTGGTGGCAGTCGACACAGTCACCGGCGAGATCGCCATGCGCGCGAGCGGCTTCGGCCTTCTTCACTGACATGCGCGGTTCGCCGCGGTCGCGACGATAGGTGACGTTGAGGGCCCACTCGTCGGTCAGCGCCGCCTGGATGCGCGGCCATGGGCACATATAGATGCAGACCTGCTCGCGGGCATGCCCGGCGAAGAGGTAGGTCGTTGCGGTCAGGATGCCGATCCAGAGATAGGCGACGACCGGGGCCTGGAAGGTGGCGAGATCCTTCACCAGCGTCGGAGCGTCGGCGAAATACAGAACCCAGGCGCCGCCAGTCCACCAGGCGATCATGATCCAGAGAAAGTGCTTCAGCGCGACCTTGCGGATGTGAGCGAGCGACCAGTAGCGCTTGTCACCTTGCATGCGCTCGCGCCGGTCGCCCTCGACCCAGCGCTCGACGGCGTAGAACAGGTCGGTCCACACCGTCTGCGGGCACATGTAGCCGCACCACAGCCGGCCGGCGAGGGCATTCATCAGGAACAGCGTCATTGCCGCGATGATGAGGAGACCGGTGAAATAATAGACCTCCTGCGGCCACAGCTCGATGAAGAAGAAATAGAAGCGGCGATGCGGAAGGTCGATCAGCACGGCCTGGTCAGGCAGGCCGGACCCGCGATTCCAGCGCACGAACGGTAGCAAGTAGTAGGTTCCGAGCGTGACGCAGAGGATCGCCCATTTGATGCGGCGGAACGGGCCGTGCACCGATTGCGGATAGACCTTCTTGCGCTTTTCGTAGAGAGGCCCTTCGATGAAGGTATCGTCAGTCATGGCAGGCTCCCCGCGTCGCGTTTGCGAAACGCCTCAGTCCGGTGCGCAGAAGAGGCGGTACAATGTCTCCAGCACCAGGCGTGCTTCCCGGCTCGCAAGGCTGTAATATATCGTCTGTCCCTCCCGCCTGGTTTTGACCAGGCTCAAAGCGCGCATCTTTCCGAGATGTTGGGATAGTGCCGCCGAGGAAAGGCCGGCGATGTCGGCGAGCTCACCGACGGATTTCTCGCCGTCCAGCATGTTGCAAAGAACCAGGAGCCGCTTCGGATTGCCCATGGCGGTGAGGAGGCGGGAGGCCTCGTCAGCCTTCGCCTCCAGAGCGACCAATTCCTGATTTCGGGGCTTGCGTGCCATGGCTGCGCTATATATTAGTATATTCGAAAATAAGAAGCAACGGAATTAAGAGATATCCTGTGCCCATGCCATAGGGCTCACACCGATTCCGGAGGATCAAAATGAGCGTCACCCATTTCACGCCGGTCGCCTCGCTGCTGGGCGGCGCGCTGATCGGTCTGTCCGCCGTGCTCTTGATGTGGGCGACGGGACGGATCGCCGGCGTCAGCGGCATCGCGGCGCGGTTGTTCCCGCCCTACGAAGACCGTGAGTTCGCCGGCCGGTTGGCCTTCGTTGCCGGCCTCATTGCTGCACCCTTGGTGGTGCGGCTCGTGACCGGAAGTCTGCCGGAGCAAACGATCGCCGCGGGGGTGCCGGCGCTGATCGTTGCGGGGCTGCTGACCGGCTTCGGATCGGTGTGGGGCAGCGGCTGCACGTCCGGCCATGGTGTCTGCGGCCTGTCGCGACTCTCGGTGCGCTCGCTGGTGGCGACCGCGACCTTCATGGCGGCCGGCATGGCCACTGTTTTCGTGATCCGGCACTGGAGCTGAGACGATGGCCATTCTCGTTCAATTCGCGATCGGCCTCGTCTTCGGGCTTGGTCTCATCGTATCCGGCATGGCGAACCCGGCAAAGGTCTTGAACTTTTTGGACGTCGGCGGGATTCCCGCGGGGACGTGGGACGCGAGCCTTGCGTTCGTGATGGCCGGTGCGGTCGCAGTGACCTTCGTCGGATTCAATCGCGTCCTGAAGCGTGCGCGGCCGTTTTTTGCCGCTCGCTTCTATGTGCCGACGCGGACCGATATCGATCCCAGAATTGTCGCAGGTCCCGCCATCTTCGGCATTGGCTGGGGAATGGCAGGCTTCTGCCCCGGGCCGGCGCTGACCGCGCTCGGTTTCGGCTCGGCGTCTGCCTTCATCTTCGTCGCGGCGATGTGTGCCGGCATGGTGCTCGCCCGCTTCATCGCTCATTTGCCGTCGCTGACGCGCTACGCCACGCCAGCCGATCCGCTCGAAACCTGAAATCAACAGAGAGTAGCGTCATGGACAAGGACTATCCCGCGATCATCCGGCAGATCTCCGCCAATATGAAAAAGCTCCGCAACGACATTCCCGACACGATGAAGGGATTTGCCGCGCTCGCCCAGGCGGCCACGCGTGACGGCGCGCTGGACAAGAAGACCAAGGAACTGATTGCGCTTGCGCTCGGTGTTGCCGCCCATTGCGACGGCTGCATCGGCTTTCACGCCGAAGCGCTGGTTAAGCTCGCTGCGACACGCGAAGAGATCGAGGAAGCGCTTGGCATGGCCGTCTATATGGGCGGCGGGCCATCGCTGATGTATGCTGCGGATGCTATCGCGGCATATGAACAGTTTCAGCAGCAGATGGTCGCTGCCTGATCCGATCCGGCGTCGCGTCGAGCGAACAGACCGGGCGAAGTTGTTCGCCCGGTACCGTCCAGTCCTATTGTGCTGATTACCAGCGGTCGTCGCCGACTCCGACGCCCACGCTGACACCGGGCGCGCGAATGCCGACACCGGCGCGCGGGCCGTCATCCCAATCACGGTAGGTGCGGCGCTCGTAATAGCGTTCACGCGGCATGCGGGCGTAGGAGTCGCGCACGATCACGCGTGCGCCGCCGTGGGTGCGGTAGCAATTGCCGGCGTCATCGCAGACGAGCCGGACCTCCTGAATGAGATCGGGGCTGGTGTATTCGCTGGTCGTGTAGATATCCGCAGCCTTCGCGCCGCTCCCCGCCGCCAGAGCGCCGACACCGGCCAGCAGTGCAATCGTGAACATCCTCATCCTGTCCTCCTCCGAAACTGCCCTCGGCGGTAACAAGAATGAGACGCCGCGATCGTTCCGGTGGAATTTCAGGTTTTTCCCGGAACCGGATTGCCGTGCGGCGTGAGGTTTCGCTAGATCGGCTGGTAGGCTTCCGACCCGCAGATATCATCTGCCTCCGCGCGCCGCCGGTCGATGATCTTCCCGCCCGATATCGTGACGATGTAGGTCTGGGTGCCCAGTGCCGAGCCGGTGGCGGCGGTGAGGTTCGCGCGGACGCAGGCCGTCCAGCCCGATCCGCGGACCTCGTGATGGGGCAGGGCGACCTGTACCTCGCGCGGATAGGATGTGTTGAGAAAGACCACGTCAATCTGCTCGCGGACCACGCGCTTGACATCCGGCGGCGGCTCGGGCGGCGGCTGTTCGGCCTCCTTGATGCGCATGAACTCGGGCACCGGCGCGCGGCTGTCGGCAAAGCCGCACGCACCGAGCGCGAGCACGCAGGCAAGCAGCGCCACATGAGCAACAATCCGCAACATTCGTGAAGGTCCCCCGCGGGCCAACAGATAGGCGCGAATTCGAACGGAACGAAGTCCTGCCCGATCAACATTTGCTGAAGGGCTGGGGTGCGCCGCGTTAGCTATGATTCGTCGCAGGCGCAGATGGGCGGCGGCCAGCGCCATTCGAACGAGGCGGACAACACGCCCAAAAGGCCGACGAAAGGCCCAAGCTGGGGTAGCGACCCCGGCGGTTCAGGCCTCGCCCTTCAACCAGGTGATCGCGCTCGATGCCGCTGGAATGGCCCGGCGAAGTCCGGATCACAAATTGATGCTTGCGTGCGGGTCGTGCGAACCGTCATTCACATCGTGCGCGCTATTGCACGAAGGCGAGGCCGACACGCCTGTCGTTTCGCCACACCGCGCGGCAATGCCGCACGAAATTGTCGCATGAAATCGACAGCGTGAACGAGGGCGGCAATAAACCAGGATTTTCAAGGTCGATCGCGGCACCGCGGTCCGAGATGTTGCGCACCGTGCAAGCCACGCCGCTGCCTTCAAAGGTGACCGTACCACCCTTGAAAACCCGATGACGTTGCGTTGCACGCTTCTCGATCATCCGCGTTGGTCCATAGTGACGATTGTGAAATAGCGCATAGAAATTGCGTTGATCTAAACTCAATACTGGCGCTACTTGCACGGCGCTTAAGATTTCGTTTACGACGTTGAGGCGGCGAGTTACTCCGCCGTGTTTATCCCGCAAGCCTTTCCTTTATGGCGTTACGCGCCCATGGAGATTCCGAATGAAGACCAAGCTTTCCCTTTTGTTCGCCGCAGCGCTCTCTTTGACATCGATGCCCGCCCACGCCGTCAAGTGGGATCTCTCGACCATGACCTGCAAGCAGTTCCTCGAGAGCGGCGAGGACAACATCGCCGTCGTGCTGACCTGGATGGACGGCTGGTACAAGGGCGACGAGGACAACGCGATCATCGACACCGAGGTCTTCATCGAAAACGCCAAGAAGTTCGGAGCCTATTGCGGAAAGAATCCGACCGTCAGCGTCGTCACCGCGGCCGACGAAATTCTCGGCAAG
Source organism: Bradyrhizobium sp. CCBAU 45384 (assembly GCF_028128665.1). Taxonomy (NCBI): domain Bacteria; kingdom Pseudomonadati; phylum Pseudomonadota; class Alphaproteobacteria; order Hyphomicrobiales; family Nitrobacteraceae; genus Bradyrhizobium; species Bradyrhizobium sp. CCBAU 45384. Next base: position 171,385 of record NZ_LBIZ01000008.1, on the reverse strand, counting down.
TAATCCTTGAAGTAATCCTTGAAGTAATTCTTGAAGCGAGCGGGCCGAGGCGTGATTGCGATCGCGCCTCGCCTCTCGCTTCGATATCATTGGCACCGAGAGCCGCGGTGCGCCTTGCGCGCACGCGGCTCGCTTCGTTTCGGATGATGCTCAGCCCGGCAGCATCGCGAACGCGCTCGACACCATCGCGACCTGCTTGTTGTCGCTGGCGGAGAGCAGGGTGACGCGACCGAAGCTCATGGTGCGTCCCAGTCGCACCACGCGCGCATCCGCCAGCACATCCGACGAGGCGACCGCGCGCATGAAATGCGTGGTCTGGTCCACCGTCGTCATCGGACGATAGCCCTTGTTGGCGGCGAGGTTCGCGATCACCATCGCGGTGTCGGCCAGCGCCATCAAGGCCTGGCCGCAGACAACGCCGCCGTTGCGGCATAGCTTCTCCGAGAACGGCATGCGGAGCAGCGCGCCAGGCTGCCAGTCCGGCACATCGGCCGGCGGCGTGTGCTCGATGCGCTCGACGGAGAGGTTGAGATCCTGGACCCAGGGCGCAAAGACCTCGCCGAGGATGCGTCTGGCCTCGGCGATGCCGAACTCGGCTTCTGGCTGTGATGGCATTGCGGTCGTTCCCTCCTGTGTTGCCCGATGTTTCGTCCACACTGCGCGCCTGGGCGCGGTGACGTCACTGCTGCGGTCGGCTTGAAAATGCCTGACTTCGCCCGATATGATGCCATGCTTGGGAGCGGGTGGACGATGTTGCGTCGATGTGTCCTGATATTTTGCTTGGCCGCGCTCGGCCTGGCGCTGAACGGCTGCACCAAATGCGGTCCGATTTGGGACGACTGGCTCCATGAGCCGAAATCGTGCAGGTCGGATCGGCTCTAGCGGGCTGAAGCGGCGCCCGGCGCTGCGCAGAGGGGCAGGGTGTGGTATCCGCCCTCCATCCACGATCAAGGAGTGAGTGATGAAGCTTTTCCGTATGGCGGCGGTGCTGGCGCTGGTGGCTGGACCGGCCTTCGCGCAGGATGGGGCGGCACCCCATATCAATCTGATGGCTGATGGCCCGCCCAAGACCGATGATGAGAGGGCCGCGGATACTGCGCGCGAGAAGGCCTACAAGGAAACGCTGAAGAAGATTCCGGATGCCAAGGCGTCCAACGATCCCTGGGGCGGGATGCGCGCCGACCCGCCGAAGCAGCCCGCGCCGAAGACCTCGGCCGTCACCAGCGCGCCCAAGAAGCCCAAGGCCGGGACGGCCGCCAACTGACCGCGCTCCCGGAGGCGGTTGGCGCCTCCGGCGGGACTCGCCTTTGCCGGGGAGCGATCCTACATCCTTCGCAGTGTTGCGTTGAGGAGGCAGGACATGGCGGATCGTCCGCGGGACCTCGCCGAGCGGATGGCGCGCCGGCGCAAACCGGCCGCCAGAGCGAGCGAACCGGCCGGCGACGGCTATCTGCGCGAGAGCTTCACCCTGCCGCGCGCCGCGGCAAGAACAAGGGCGCAGGCCTTTTTCGCGCGCTATCCGAAAGCCGGTTACATGAGCGAGGTCGAAACCTGGCGCGAATTGCCCGGCGGCGACATCGAATTCACCATGCGGCGGTTGCCCAGCGCGGACTAGTCGTCCGGTTTCGGTCAACCCCGCCGGTTCACGCCGTCTTGCGCCCGATCGCCTTCAGTTCCCGATCGATACGCAACTGCACCCGACGGATGGCCAAGAGGTCGATCTTCGTCTCGGTCTTACCTGTCTTGGTCTCGTCGCCGATCCGGAACTGCCACTGCCACACACCCGGGATCGCCGTCTTTGCAACCGTGAACTCTACGCCCCTGTGATTCATGGTCACCTCCACGATTCACCTATCCATGTGCGCAAACATGTTGGGCGTGAGAATATTCCGCCGACAAGCGAAATTTGCCGTTAAGTGGAGGAAAATTCACGAAAATCCTGAAAGCGCGCGCAGCTCGAAGCATGCGAAATCAGATTCCGAAACTGGAGGCCGACGATCGCGTTGCATGGGCGGCTGGTCCGCGATTCACGGCCGCGCACCCGCCCGCCAGGTCATCGGCCTTACGACCAGGAACTCTGTTCATGGCAGGAGAACCACGGAAGCGCGCGACATGCGCTCACGCGCGAAAAAAAACCCGCCAGGGGAGAGCCGGGCGGGTAGAAGGTTATTGGAGGCTGAGGTGCTGGGCTGCAACACCATAGCCAAATGACCGTAGCCCGCTCAGCTTACGACAGCCTGACAGGACGGATCGGCGACTGGGCATGGAGGCTCATTGTTGGTCCACCGGGCAAACCGACGCTGGAGCAGTCGCGTCCCAATTCAGACATCTCCGCGCACAACTTCAGACACAAGCGTTGGCGACACTTTCCGCGCACGGCGAAGCCATGGGGGATACGTGGCGCGCCGACAGCGGGGTGGCATCATGGACAAGGTTGAGCGGTCATTCGCCGCCGCGACGGCGGCTGGCTTCGTGGTGTTGGTGATCGGCATCGTGCTGCTGGCGCTGATGTAGCGACCGAGCGGCACGCGCCGCCATAGCTACGAAAACAACCCCATGCACAGTAGGCAGCGGCTCGTTTCGCGTGGCCTTTATCCTTAGTGCACCTTGATCTCGTCCAGGGGCAGATGCAGATCGGCGGCGCGCTCCTCGCGGTCCTTCTTGCGGAACTCGCTTTCCCTGCGCTCGAACTTCAGCATCTCCTCGAGCGCGGCCGCGCGCAGCTGATTGCGCCTGTTCGCATCGTGGTGCGCATCTTCCGTCATGACCCGATCCCCGACTGTGGCAGCGCCGTTCTCAAAGAAACGCCCGCGGCCACAGAAAAGTTCTGTGCCGAAGAATTGCGAAATTATGACGGCAGAACGGCTCTTCCGTCTTTGATACACATCATGTGTCAGAAGAGCGCCGAAAGCTCATTTCGGGAAATAAGGACATCCGATGTTCCCCTGCCGGAACACCGCAGTTTAACGGACTTCACATCCTCCACGATCTCGGTAGAAATACGTGGGCCGGGGCTGGAATTTGATCCCGAACAATTATTGCAACCGGCAAGGGGCCACCGCGAGGTGGCCCCTTTCGATTCCGACATTCGCCAAGGCGGATGAGGGCAGCCCAAATCTGGCGCTGTCCTAATACGGCCAGCCCCTCCAAATCTGAAAAGAACATATTGCGAACGTAGAACAAATAGTGTACATTGTTTTTATCGACGATCCGCCGCGTCAATCGTTTGTCCCGCACCCGAATCCTCGCCATAAGGAGCACGACCCAATGTCCACCACTGCCCTGCGTATCGTCGAAGGATCTTCCATGGACAAGAGTAAAGCTCTGGCTGCCGCGCTCTCCCAGATCGAGCGTCAGTTCGGCAAGGGCTCGGTGATGAAGCTCGGCAAGAACGACCGTTCGATGGACATCGAGGCAGTGTCGTCAGGCTCGCTCGGGCTCGATATCGCGCTCGGCATCGGCGGTCTGCCCAAGGGGCGCATCGTCGAGATCTACGGGCCGGAATCCTCAGGAAAAACCACGCTGGCGCTGCACACGGTGGCGGAAGCCCAGAAGAAGGGCGGCATCTGCGCCTTCATCGACGCCGAGCACGCGCTCGACCCGGTCTATGCCCGCAAGCTCGGAGTCAACATCGACGAGCTCTTGATCTCCCAGCCCGACACCGGCGAGCAGGCGCTGGAAATCTGCGACACGCTGGTGCGTTCGGGCGCGGTGGATGTGCTGGTGGTCGATTCGGTCGCGGCCTTGGTGCCGAAGGCCGAGCTCGAAGGCGAGATGGGTGATGCGCTGCCGGGTCTTCAAGCGCGGTTGATGAGTCAGGCGTTGCGCAAGCTGACGGCCTCGATCAACAAGTCCAACACCATGGTGATCTTCATCAACCAGATCCGCATGAAGATCGGTGTGATGTACGGCTCGCCCGAAACCACGACCGGCGGCAACGCGCTGAAGTTCTACGCTTCCGTCCGCCTCGACATCCGCCGCATCGGCGCGATCAAGGAGCGCGACGAAGTGGTCGGCAACACGACGCGTGTGAAGGTGGTGAAGAACAAGCTGGCGCCGCCCTTCAAGCAGGTCGAGTTCGACATCATGTACGGCGAGGGCGTCTCCAAGATGGGCGAGATCCTCGATCTCGGCGTCAAGGCCGGCATCGTCGAAAAGTCCGGCGCCTGGTTCTCCTATGACAGCCAGCGCCTCGGCCAGGGCCGCGAGAATTCGAAAGCGTTCCTGAAGTCCAACCCGGACATCACCGCCAAGATCGAGACCGCGATCCGCCAGAACTCCGGCTTGATCTCCGAGCAGATTTTGGCCGGCACGCCCGAGAGCGACGCCGACGGCGAGGAGCCGGCGGACGAGTAAGCCCTAAAGCGAGAAGTTTTTCGCGAGGAGCGGGCGCTGGGGACGTTGAGTTGCCGACGTCGTCAGTGCCCGTCTCTTTTTGCGTTGGAGTGATCGGGTGGTGTGGTGAAGCGCGTGATCCTGACCAGTTCGTCCGGCGTTGGTCTCACCTTTGCCGATCGCGCCGACATGGTCGTCCCGCTGATCTTTCGATTCGTCTCCGGACCACTGCCTACGTCGCACCATCTTGAACAGTATCTCACCGGAGGCTCTTTCAGAGGCTCTTTCTTGGGCGAGCGGGAGGTACGTTGGTCCGATCTGGTTGCGCGGTCGCCCCAGAGCGGTCTCGCGCACAAGGTCTGGTTCTGCAAAGCCTACGGTGTCGAAGAGATCGAGCTGTGGTTTGATCCCAGCCCGAGCAATCAATTGCAACTGATCTGGATCCTCGACTATCTCCGTTCCGAGTCGTACGCGGCCGAGCGTACCAGGCTGCGAATAGTCGATTTCGATTTGCTCGGAGCCCACAGTGCCAGGCTTCGCGATCACACCATCCGACAGTTGGATGTCACGGAGTTCGACTTCGAGGCCGCCCGCATCGCCTGGGAGGCCTACCGGTCGTCAACGCCGGAGCTCTGTTTCGGATTGCTCGGTCAGGACTTTCCAGCGCTCCCTTTCCTGAAGCCAGCGACGGAAGAATTGCTGGCAGAATTGCCGTCTCCGATCACCGGACTTGGCGCGACGGAAGCGCGACTGCTCGGACTGATCGCGAACGGGCACAACCGCACCAAGGAGCTATTTGAGCCGGACGGGCTGCTCGAAACGCGTGTGTTCGACCAATGGAGCTGGGCCCGCTGCTCGAAGGGCTCGCGTCCGGCCCGATGCCGGTGATTGCGGGTCTCGATCCGAAACTCGCAACCCTCCCACAACGCGATGCGCGAGGTCGCAACGCCGCCTATCGCCGGAGCCGGCTGTCGTTGACGGAGTTTGGTCGTGCGGTTCTGGACGGCCGGGAGGATTTTCGCGGTCACAACCCGATCAGGCGCTGGTGGGGCGGTACGCTTCTGACCAACGAGCGGCTTTGGCGGTGGAATGGAGAAACCCGTTCGCTGGTCGCGCCTTAGAAGCGCATTCAGTGCCGTAAGGTGGGCGAAGGCGCACTGGCGCCGTGCCCACCATCTTTCACGTCATGCAAAGGTGGTGGGCACGCTTCGCTTTGCCACCCTACGAGACCGTCGTTGCATCTTACTCCGCGGCCTCCGCGAAGGACGGTAGGAGGTAGCCGCACGGATTGCGCGCAGCGCAAACCGCTCGGCGTAACCCACCATTGTTCGTCTCTGCGGAAGCAGAATTGGTAGGTTACGCCGACGACTGCGCTTCGCGCAGCCGCGTGCTAACCCACCTTACGAAGCTTACTCCGCAGTGCCGTAGGGTGGGCAAAGGCGCACTTGCGCCTTGCCCACCATCTTTCACGTCATGCAAAGGTGGTGGGCACGCTTCGCTTTGCCCACCCTACGAGACCGCCGTTGTGGCTTACTCCGCAGCTTGCGCGTAATCGCTCACCGGCGGGCAGGAGCACACCAGATTGCGGTCGCCATAGACGTTGTCGACGCGGCCCACCGGGCACCAATATTTGTCGGTGCGCGAGACGCCGTCGGGGAAGCAGCCTTCGCTGCGGGTGTAGGCACGAGCCCACGCATCGTCGGCGATATCGTGCACGGTGTGCGGAGCGTGGCGCAAGGGCGAGGCTTCGATCTTGAAGCGGCCGGCCTCGACCTCGGCGATTTCCTTGCGGATCGCGATCATGGCATCGCAAAAACGATCCAGCTCGGCCTTGGATTCCGACTCGGTCGGCTCGATCATCAGCGTGCCCGGCACCGGGAAGCTCATGGTCGGCGCATGGAAGCCGTAATCGATCAGGCGTTTTGCGATGTCGTCGACGGTGACGCCTGATGTCGCCTTCAGCGGGCGGGGATCGACGATGCACTCATGCGCGACGCGGCCCCTCTCGTTCTTGTAGAGCACCGGGAAATGCGCATCGAGGCGTGCCGCGACATAGTTGGCGTTGAGGATCGCGATCTCGGTGGCGCGCTTCAATCCTTCGCCGCCCATCATCAGGATGTAGATGTAGGAAATGGTGAGGATCGAGGCCGAGCCGAACGGCGCGGCGGAGACCGGGCCAACCGCAGCATCCGCCTTAGTTGCTGGGTGACCCGGGAGGAACGGCGCAAGATGCGCCTTCACGCCGATCGGGCCCATGCCGGGGCCGCCGCCGCCATGCGGGATGCAGAAGGTCTTGTGCAGATTGAGGTGGCTGACATCAGCGCCGTAATCGCCGGGCCTGCTAAGGCCGACCTGCGCATTGAGGTTGGCGCCGTCGAGATACACCTGGCCGCCATGGCCATGGACGATGTCGCAGATCTCGCGGATATGCTCCTCGAACACGCCGTGGGTCGAGGGGTAGGTGATCATCACGGCGGCGAGATCGTTCGAGTGTTTCTCCGCCTTGGCACGGAGATCATTGACGTCGACGTCGCCGTTCTTCTCGCAAGACACAACCACCACGTCCATGCCGACCATCGCGGCCGAGGCCGGGTTTGTGCCGTGGGCGGAGGAGGGGATCAGGCAGATCTTGCGATGGCTCTCCCCGCGCGCCGCATGATAGCCGCGGATCGCCAGCAGCCCGGCATATTCGCCTTGCGCGCCGGAGTTCGGCTGCAGCGAGATCGCGTCATAGCCGGTGATGTCGCACAGCCACTTCTCCAGCCGTGCGAACAGCGCGTGATAGCCGGCCGCCTGCTCGCGCGGGGCGAACGGATGCAGCGAGCCGAACTCCGGCCAGGTCAGCGGCATCATCTCAGTGGTCGCGTTCAGCTTCATGGTGCAAGAGCCGAGCGGGATCATGGCGCGGTCGAGCGCGAGGTCGCGATCCGAGAGCTTGCGCATGTAGCGCAGCATCTCGGTTTCCGAGCGATGCGCGTGGAACACCGGATGGGTGAGGAACGCGGTGGCGCGCTTCAGCGCTTCCGGCAGCGCCTCGCGCGTGGTGCCGTCGATCTCGGCATAGGACAGCGTGCCGCCGAAGGCGCGCCAGACGGCTTCGACCGTTGCTGATGTCGTGGTCTCGTCGAGCGCAATGCGAAGCGCGGTATCGCCGATGCCCAGATTGATCTTCTCGGCGGTCGCGCGCGCAATGATTTCGGCGCGCTTGGCGCCGGCATCGACGCTCAACGTGTCGAAGAAAGCTTCGCTCTCAGGCGCAAAGCCGAGCTTGCGCAAGCCAGCCGCGAGCACGGCGGCGCGGCGATGCACATTGCGCGCGATCTGCGCAAGGCCCTCAGGACCGTGATAGACCGCGTACATCGCGGCGATCACGGCCAGCAGCACCTGCGCGGTGCAGATGTTGGAGGTCGCCTTCTCGCGGCGGATGTGCTGCTCGCGGGTCTGCAGCGCGAGGCGATAGGCGGAGGCGCCGCGGGAGTCGACGGAGAGGCCGACGATGCGGCCGGGCAGCGAGCGCTTCAGCGCATCGCGCACCGCCATATAGGCGGCGTGCGGTCCGCCATAGCCCATCGGCACACCGAAGCGCTGTGCCGAACCGATCGCGATGTCGGCCCCTAATTCGCCGGGCGAAGCAATCAGCGTCAGCGCGAGGAGATCAGCGGCGACGATTGCGAGCGCGCCCTTCGCCTTCAGCGCTGCGATCACGGGCCTGAGGTCGCGCAATGCGCCCGAGGTTCCCGGATATTGCAGCAGCGCACCCAGCACGTCCGCCTTGTCGAGATCGGTGAGGGGATCGCCGACGACCAGATTCCAGCCCAGAGGCTCGGCGCGGGTGCGCATCACGGCGAGCGTCTGCGGATGCACGTCCTTGTCGACGAAGAAAGCTTTCGCCTCGACCCTCGAGTGCCGCTCAGCGAGCGCCATGGCTTCGGCGGCGGCGGTGGCCTCATCGAGCAGCGAGGCGTTGGCGACGTCGAGGCCAGTCAAGTCGCAGATCATGGTCTGGAAGTTGAACAGCGCCTCCAGCCGGCCCTGGCTGATCTCGGGCTGATAGGGCGTGTAGGCCGTGTACCAGGCCGGATTCTCCAGAATGTTGCGCTGGATCACCGCGGGCAAAATCGTGCCGGAATAGCCCTGGCCGATCAGCGAGGTGAAGACCTGGTTCTGACGGGCGAGCTCGGCCATATGCGCGATCGCCTCGGTCTCGCTGAGCGGCTTGCCGAGATCGAGCGGGGCGGCCTGCCGGATCGCGGCCGGCAGCGTTTCCGACATCAACGCGTCGACGCTCTTCGCGCGGACCGTCTCGAGCATTGCGGTGACATCGCGCACGGAGGGGCCGATGTGGCGGCGGACGAAACTGGCGGTGTCGCCATTGGATTTGCGGTGCGCGGTCATCATGGGTCCTCGCTTTAGATTTTGCTGTCGCTGTCATGCCCCGCGAAAGCGGGGCATCCAGTACACGCAGCCGCTTCGGCTGGGGCCGATAGGCCGCGGCGTACTGGATCGCCCGCCTGCGCGGGCGATGACACCGAATATGAGGTCAGAGTTCGCTTCATCTCACGCCGTGTGGGCCTTGTAGGCGGCTTCATCCATCAGGCCGCCGAGCTCGCTCTTGTCGGCAATCTTCATCTTGAAGAACCACGCCTTGGTCTGCGCGTCCGAGTTCACCAGCGCGGGTTCGGCGGCGAGCGCGTCGTTGGTCTCGACCACCTCGCCCGAGATCGGCGCGTAGACGTCGGAGGCGGCCTTGACCGACTCCACGACGGCGGCAGCTTCCGCCTTCTTCAGGCTGCGGCCGACCTTGGGCAGTTCGACGAACACGACGTCGCCGAGCTGGGACTGCGCGTAATCGGTGATGCCGACGGTGGCGACATCGCCGTCGATCGCGAGCCATTCATGGTCGGAGGTGTACAGCGTCGTGGTCATTATCTTAGTCCTCAGCGTTTGTAGGTGTTTTTCACGAAGGGCATGGCGGCGACGGCGAGGGGGAGGCGTTGCCCGCGCACTTCCGCAAAGAGCTTTGTGTCGAGCGCGCTCAGACGCGTGGGCACGTAGCCCATCGCAACAGGCGCGTTCAGGCTCGGGCCGAAGCCGCCCGAAGTGACCTTTCCAATCGGCTCGCCACCTTCGCTATCGGCAAACAACAGTGCGCCCTCGCGCACGGGCGCGCGGCCGTCGGGCCGCAGGCCGACTCGGCGGCGGGATGCGCCGTGATCGAAATGCGCGAGGATCTTTTCAGCGCCGGGAAAACCGCCGGCTCGCGCGCCGCCGCTGCGGCGGCTCTTCTGCACCGACCATTCCAGCGCGGCTTCGACCGGAGTCGTCGCGGTGTCGATGTCGTGGCCGTAGAGGCAGAGCCCGGCTTCCAGCCGTAGGCTGTCGCGGGCGCCAAGGCCGATCGGCATCACGTCAGGATTTTCCAGCAGCGTCTTCGCCAGACGTTCGGCATCCGCCGCAGGCACTGAAATCTCGAACCCGTCCTCGCCGGTGTAGCCGGAGCGTGAGACGAAACAGGCGAGGCCGGCAACAATATGCGGGCCGGCATCCATGAACTTCATGGCCGGCGCTGCTGCACATAATTTCGTCAGCGCCGACTCCGCCTTCGGGCCCTGCAACGCAATCAGCGCGCGATCGGCGAGCGAATCGATGACACAGGTATCGGAGAGATGCGCGCGCAGATGCGCCTCGTCCTCGGCCTTGCAGGCGGCGTTGACCACCAGGAACAAATGGTCGCCGAAATTGGCGACCATCAGATCATCGAGAATGCCGCCGTCCGCATTGGTGAACTGGGCGTAGCGCTGGCGGCCAGGTGCGATCGCCACGATGTCCTGCGGCACCAGCCGCTCCAGCGCGCGGGCGGCGTCCTCGACCTTGCCCGACTTTGGCCGGAGGGCGATCTGGCCCATATGGGAGACGTCGAACAGGCCGGCGGAATTGCGGGTATGGAGGTGCTCTTTCAGCACCCCCGCGGGGTACTGCACGGGCATGTCATAGCCCGCAAACGGCACCATCTTGCCGCCAAGGGTCAGGTGCAGGTCGTAAAGAGGGGTACGTTTCAGGGAGTCTTTGTCGTCACGCACGGACATCACAGGGGCCCTCGGCGGTTCCCCGGGGACGATTCCCCGAGACAAACCAGTCGAAGCCCCATCTGTCGCTGTGCCTGAGAGTATTATCCCGTCGGCGGACGCTATCCGGGTCTTAAGCCCGCCAGCGCCTCTTTCCAGATGTCGTCAAAGCCACGCGGTCCTTTTGCCTGAGAGTTTCCGGGGCGGTTGCTCCTTCGGCGCCGGCACCCAATGCCGGTCTCTCCCGACGTGGCCGTACGATATAGATGGGTAAAGACCACAGGCCAGCCAAGCCTGTCAACGCAGGACTATCGGCTTTCAACGGGATTGCAGGGGATGACGCGACTGCGGCAACCCTCTGATCTCTCTGCACAGTTTCTGGACAGGAAAGCAGGCCTTGTCTAAAAGCGCTTTGGCCCGCAGATATCAGCCCAAATCGCCAGGTTTGGATGGCAAATTGGCGGGTCCTAAAGCGCGCTGAGAGTCATCGCGCTTTAGCTCTTTGTTTGAGCATGATCTTTCCGGAAAACCCCTTCACACTTTTCCGGATCATGCTCCAGCACACCCGATTGGATGAACATGAGCGGCGTCAACGAGATCAGGTCGACCTTTCTGAACTTCTTTGCCGAGAACGGCCACGAGATCGTGTCGTCCTCGCCATTGGTGCCGCGCAACGATCCGACGTTGATGTTCACCAATGCCGGCATGGTGCAGTTCAAGAACGTCTTCACCGGCGTCGAGAAGCGGCCTTACCAGCGCGCCACCACGTCGCAGAAATGCGTGCGCGCCGGCGGCAAGCACAACGACCTCGACAATGTCGGCTATACCGCACGCCATCTCACCTTCTTCGAGATGCTCGGCAACTTTTCGTTCGGCGACTATTTCAAGGAGCGCGCGATCGAGCTGGCCTGGAAGCTCATCACTGAGGATTTCGGCCTGAAGAAGGACAAGCTGCTCGTCACCGTCTACCACACCGACGACGAGGCGCACGGGCTGTGGAAGAAGATCGCCGGCTTCTCCGACGACCGCATCATCCGCATCCCGACCTCGGACAATTTCTGGGCGATGGGCGACACCGGCCCCTGCGGCCCGTGCTCGGAAATCTTCATCGACCGCGGCGACCATATCTGGGGCGGCCCTCCCGGCTCGCCGGAAGAGGATGGCGACCGCTTCCTCGAATTCTGGAACCTGGTGTTCATGCAATATGAGCAGGTGACGAAGGAGGAGCGCGTGAATCTGCCGCGCCCCTCGATCGACACCGGTATGGGCCTGGAGCGCATGGCCTGCATCCTGCAGGGCGTCGACAGCGTGTTCGAGACCGATTTGTTCCGCCATCTGATCGACGCGACGTCGTCGGCGCTGGGCAGCGGGCCGACCGAGCAGAACGCGGCCTCGTTCCGCGTCATCGCCGACCATTTGCGCTCTTCCGCCTTCCTGGTCGCCGATGGCGTGCTGCCGTCCAATGAAGGCCGCGGCTATGTGCTGCGCCGGATCATGCGCCGTGCCATGCGCCATGCGCAGCTTCTGGGCGCGAAAGAGCCGCTGATGCATCGGCTGGTCTGGGCGCTGGTCCGCGAGATGGGCCAAGCCTATCCTGATTTGATGCGGGCGGAGAATTTGATCGAGGAAACGCTGCGGCTGGAAGAGACGCGCTTCCGCAAGACGCTTTCGCGCGGCTTGGCGATTCTGGACGAGAAGAGCGCGTCCTTGAAGAAGGGCGACATGTTCGACGGCGACGTCGCCTTCACGCTGTACGACACCTATGGTTTCCCGCTGGACCTGACGCAGGACGCGCTGAAGTCGCGCGGCATCGGCGTCGACCAGGCCGCGTTCACCGACGCGATGGAGCGGCAGAAGGCCAAGGCGCGCGAATCCTGGAAGGGATCGGGCGAGGCGGCGAGCGAGGCGATCTGGTTCCCGCTGCGCGAGAAGCTCGGGGCGACCGAATTTCTGGGCTACGAGACCGAGAGCGCGGAAGGCGTGGTCTCGGCGCTGGTGAAGGACGGCGCTGAAGTTGCCAGCCTCAAGGCTGGCGAGACGGGCGCGATCGTGCTGAACCAGACGCCGTTCTACGCGGAATCGGGCGGCCAGGTCGGCGACACCGGCGTGCTCACGGGCGAGGGCGGGATCAAATTCCGCGTCACCGACACGCAGAAGAAGCTCGGCGATTTCTTCGTGCATGTCGGCACGGTAGAGGGCGGCGAGCTGAAGGTCGGCACGGCGCTGCAGCTCGAGGTGGATCATGCGCGGCGCTCGTCGATCCGCGCGCATCACTCGGCGACGCATCTCATTCACGAGGCGCTGCGCCAGGTGCTCGGCGATCACATCGCCCAGCGCGGCTCGATGGTCGCGCCTGATCGTTTGCGCTTCGACTTCGTGCATCCGAAGCCGATCACGCCGGAAGAACTTGCCCGCGTCGAGGACATCGCCAACGACGTGGTGCTTGAGAACGACGAGGTCACGACGCGCGTGATGGGCGTGGACGAGGCCCGCGAGGCCGGGGCGCGTGCGCTGTTCGGCGAGAAGTATGGCGACGAGGTGCGTGTCGTCTCGATGGGCAAGACCGCGCGCGAGCGCGGCGCCAATGCGCTCGGCTGGTCGGTCGAGCTCTGCGGCGGCACCCATGTGCGGCGCACCGGCGATATCGGCCTGATCACGCTGACCGGCGAGAGCGCGGTCGCCTCCGGTGTGCGCCGCATCGAGGCGCTGACCGGCAATTACGCCCGCAAGCATGCCAACGACACCATGGCGCTGGCGAAGACCGCGGCGAATGAGCTGCGCACCTCGCTTGACGACGTTCCGGCGCGCATCACCGCGCTGATGGAAGAGCGCAAGAAGCTCGAGCGCGAGCTCTCCGATGTCCGCAAGAAGCTGGCGATGGGGGGCGGCGCGGCAGCCGGTGGCGGTGCAGCGTCCGGCGTGCATGAGGTCGGCGGCGTCAAGCTGATGGCGCGCGCGGTGGAGGGCATCGAGATGAAGGATCTCAAGAGCCTCGCCGACGAGGCCAAGAAGCAGATCGGCTCCGGCGTGGTCGCCATCGTCGGCCTCACCGAGGACGGCAAGGCGGGCGTCGTGGTCGGCGTCACCGCCGATCTCACCGCGCGCTTCAACGCGGTGAACCTCGTGCGCGTGGCCTCCGAGGCGCTCGGCGGCAAGGGCGGCGGCGGCCGTCCCGACATGGCGCAAGCCGGCGGCCCCGACGGCGCCAAGACGACCGAGGCGCTCGCGGCGATCGAAAAAGCGATGGGGGCTGCGTGAAGCCATGCGCCTCGTTCCGCGAGGACGTGGGCTTCGCGATCCGAACCTGAGGGATCGCCTCTACGAATTGCTGGAGCACGATCCCCTGGCCTATTCGGTCGGATCGCGCTTCATCCAGCTGGTCATCAGCGTCATTGTGCTCGACGTGGTCGCGATGATCCTCGCCTCGGTGCCGGAGCTGGACGCGCGGTACGGCACGCTCTTTTCGGCGATCAAGATTCTGGCCGTGATCGTGTTCGCGCTGGAATATGCGGCGCGGCTGTGGACGGTCGCGGGCCACACGCCGCGCAAGGGCTCGGCGCTGTCAGACCGGCTCGGCTACGCCTTCTCGGCACTCGGCATCATCGACCTCATGGCGTTCCTGCCCGCTGCTATCGTGCTGGTGATGGGGCGCCACGCGACGCTCGCCGCGCTTGGCGTGCTGCCGTTCTTCAAGCTGATACGGTATTCGCCGGCGATGCGCTCGCTGCTCGCGGCCGTGCATGCCGAGCGGCGCGCGCTGATCGGCTGCGTCGTCATCCTGATCGGCGTGGTGCTGACCTTCGCCTCGCTGCTTTATGCCATCGAGCGCGACGTGCAGCCGACCAAGCTCGGCACCATTCCGGATGCGATGTGGTGGGCGATCGTGACGCTCGGCACCGTCGGCTATGGCGACGTCGTGCCGGTGACTGCGCTTGGAAAATTTGTCTCGGTGTTCGCGATCATCTCGGGTTTTGCCATGATCGCGCTGCCGGTCGCGATCATCTCGACCGCCTTTGCCGAAGAGGTGAAGCGGCGCGACTTCGTCGTCACCTGGGGCATGCTGGCGCGGGTGCCGCTGTTCTCGCATCTGTCGGCCGCCGAGATCGCCGACATCATGCGGCTGTTGCGCGCCCGCACCATCGAGCAGGGCGAGATATTGGTGCGACGGGGGGATCCCGCCTCGTCGATGTATTTCATCACTGCGGGCGAGGTCGAGATCACGCTGCCGAACCAGCAGGTGCGGCTCGCGGACGGCACCTTCTTCGGCGAGATCGCGCTGCTGCACAAAACAAAACGCAGCGGCACGGTGACCGCGACGCGCAAGACGCGGCTCCTGGTGCTGGACGCACAGCATTTTCACGCCCTGATCGAGCGCATGCCGACGCTCGCCGCCCATGTCCACACCACCGCGAAAGCGCGGCTCGAGGAGACCGGCGATCTCGCGGCGACGGAGCTGGCGCAGGCCGAGCGCGAGCGCACCGACCGCTGAGCGGTCAGCCTTTCTTCAGGAAAATGTAGTCGGCCGAGTAGGGCGCGCTTCTGAACTCGCCGGCCTTGTCGCAGGACCCGTCGAGCTTGCCGCCATGGGTGTTGATGCGCTGGACTGTCGTCACCGGCGTCAGCGCGCCGCTGCCGCGGCGGGAGGCGACCTCCAGCTTCAGCCAGGGGATATCGGCAGCCGTCGCGCCCGGCGCGTTGCCGATGGCCTTGCCGACCACGGCGCTGCCGTCGGCGAGCTCCCAGTTCGGGCCGGCATAGTGGCGGCCGATGGTCTTGCCCTCGGAGAGCAGTGTCGCGACCGGCTCGCGGAAGGTCCAGGCGAGCTTGCCGTCAGCACCCGGCTTACACTCATAGACCTGCGCGCCCTCGGCATGGGCGCTGAGCACGACGCTCTCGCCTGGGGCGGCGATGGCTTCGGGCAGGGGATCGGCGGAGGCCGGCCCGGCCACGGCGGCGAGCAGCAGGCAGGGGACGGCGAACTTGGTGATGGACATGGGAGACCTCCGCACGATGGTGCCAAAACGAATGGGCCGCGCCTGCGCGCGGCCCATCACGATGTCTAACCCCGATCGGGCGAAAATAATGCGCAGGGCAGCTTACGCCGCCAGCGCCTTCACCAGATTGTCAGCGACCTTGTCGAGGAAGCCGGTGGTCGAGAGCCAGCGCTGGTCGGCGCCGACCAGCAGCGCGAGGTCCTTGGTCATGTAGCCTTCCTCGACGGTGTCGACGCAGACCTTCTCCAGCGTCGAGGCGAACTTCGCCAGCTCGGGGTTGTTGTCGAGCTTGGCGCGGTGGGCGAGGCCTCTCGTCCAGGCGAAGATCGAGGCGATCGAGTTGGTCGAGGTCTCCTTGCCCTTCTGGTGCTCCCGGTAGTGGCGGGTCACGGTGCCGTGGGCGGCTTCGGCCTCGACGGTCTTGCCGTCGGGGGTGAGCAGCACCGAGGTCATCAGGCCGAGCGAGCCGTAGCCCTGCGCGACCGTGTCGGACTGCACGTCGCCGTCGTAGTTCTTACAGGCCCAGACATAGCCGCCGGACCATTTCAGCGCCGAGGCCACCATGTCGTCGATCAGGCGGTGCTCGTAGGTCAGGCCCTTGGCGTCGAACTCCTTCTTGAACTCCTTGTCGAAGATCTCCTGGAAGATGTCCTTGAAGCGGCCGTCATAGACCTTGAGGATGGTGTTCTTGGTCGACAGGTACACCGGATAGCCGCGCAAGAGGCCATAGTTGAACGAGGCGCGGGCGAAGTCGATGATGCTGTCGTCGAGGTTGTACATCTCCATGGCGACGCCGGCGCCCGGAGCCTTGAACACTTCCTTCTCGATCACGGTGCCGTCCTCGCCGACGAACTTCAGCGAGAGCGTGCCCTTGCCGGGGAATTTGATGTCGGTGGCGCGGTACTGGTCGCCATAGGCGTGGCGGCCGATGATGATCGGCTTGGTCCAGCCCGGAACCAGGCGCGGCACGTTCTTGCAGATGATCGGCTCGCGGAAGATCACGCCGCCGAGGATGTTGCGGATGGTGCCGTTCGGCGACTTCCACATCTGCTTGAGGCCAAACTCCTTCACCCGGGCCTCGTCAGGGGTGATGGTGGCGCACTTGACGCCGACGCCGACCTTCTTGATCGCCTCGGCGGCGTCGATGGTCACCTGATCGTTGGTCTTGTCGCGGTACTCCATGCCCAGGTCGAAATAGAGCAGCTCGACATCCAGGAACGGGTTGATCAGCTTGTCCTTGATGTACTGCCAGATGATCCGGGTCATCTCGTCGCCATCGAGCTCGACGACGGGATTGGATACCTTGATTTTTGCCATGATCGGGGAAGCCCTCTTGGGAACGGCGCCATTGGCGCCAACGTGAATATCCGCCGCCTCTTAGCACTGGATCGCGGCGGGCGAAAGCCAAGCGATTATGCACTTTTAGCCCATCCAGCTTCCACAGACGGGGAGCGGGGCCCCGGGGTGGGGTGAGGTTTCAGGCGAGATTCAAAAGTCGAATCCAAGCCGTTATTTCCCTTGAGAATTTTATCAGGACAGGCAAACGACAGGCGGGCAGCGCCCGGGCCGGCCGGTAGCCGCCTTGAATCATTTCCTAAGTGGGCCTTGCCAAGGCCTTGAGACAGTTGTGAAAGCGAAGCCAGATGTCGGGGACAGACAAGAGCAAGACGGGCCTTTCCCTCGACGGTCCCATCGTCATCCTGGTCGAGCCGCAGCTCGGTGAAAACATCGGCATGGCCGCGCGCGCCATGGGCAATTTCGCGCTTGGTGCCTTGCGCATCGTCAACCCACGTGACGGCTGGCCCAACATCGCCGCGCAGCGGGCAGCTGCCGGCGCCGACCACATCCTGGAAAAGGTCGAACTGTTCGACACCGTCGAGCAGGCGGTTGCGGACCTCGACCTCTTGTTCGCCACCACCGCGCGCCCGCACGACCAGGCCAAGCCCGTGGTCGGGCCGGAGGCGGCAGCCAGCGAGATCGCCCGGCATGTCGCGACCGGCGGCAAAGCCGGTATCCTGTTCGGCCGCGAACGCTGGGGGCTGACCAACGAGGAGGTCGGGCTCTCCAACCACATCATCACCTTCCCGGTCAATCCGGGCTTTGCCTCGCTCAACCTCGCCCAGGCGGTGCTGCTGGTCGGCTATGAATGGTTCAAGCTGATGACGGCGGGCGAGCTGCCTCACAGCATGCCTGAACGTTCCGAGCGCGCCTCGCAGCACCAGATTCAGGCCTTCTTCGACAATCTCGTGCGCGAGCTCGACAAGGTCGAATTCCTGCGCCCGGCCGAGAAGCGCGACACCATGCTGGTGAACCTGCGCAACATCTTCACCCGCATGGAGCCGACCAAGCAGGACATGCACACGCTCCACGGGGTGGTCATGGCGATCGCGGAAGGGCGCAAGGGCCCGGCCAAGGGCGGCGTGCTCGACGGCGAGCAGGCGACGCGCCTGCGCGCGCTATTGGCCGAGCACGGGCAGGCTGGCGGGGCGCCCGACAGCGGCTCGACCGTGCGCGGCCTTGCACGCCTGCTCCGGCGCAACCCGACGGATGCCGAACGTTTGCTGTGGCAGGCGCTCACGCGCGACCGTCGCTTTGCAGGCCAGTTCAAGCGCCAGACCCCGGTTGGCCGCCACATCCCGGACTTCGTATCATTCCCGCACCGGATCGCGATCGAGCTGGTCAATCCGGGCGAGGGCGAGACAATTGCCGCTGATCGCGCGTCGCGGCGGGCGTGGCTGGAGGCGCGGGATTATCGCGTGATGGAGATCCGGGCCGCGGATGTGGAGCGGGATCTGGAGACGGAGTTGGTGCGGCTGCAGGGGATGATGGAGCAGAGTGCGTAGGCCAGGCGAGGCCTCGTAGGGTGGGCAAAGGCGTATTGCGCCGTGCCCACCACTTTTTGTGTCGGAGAGAGATGGTGGGCACGCTCCGCTTTGCCCACCCTACGGCACTGCGGATGTGGAAATTAGCTCGCTTCGAGCGGGCCGCTGATCCGCCAGGCACGATCTCTCATGGTGTTCGAACGACTTGTCCGCCGTAATTCGAAGAGCAAAGGCGGAAGCGATGACTCGCGTCGTTTCGCCTACAGCTTGCAATCGGTCGGTTGCTAATGCTACGGTTGGTAACATTACGGGTCGTCATCCAGCGGTTGCGGCGGCGAGCGGAAGAAAGAATGCGCCATGTCCAGTCGATCTGCCCAACGCGACACGAGCATCACAACCCTCATCCCCGGGCTCGACGCGCTGGCCGCGGAGGCGATGGCGGAGTGGCAGGTGCCGGCGGTGACGCTCGCCGTCGTGCAGGACGGCGAGACGGTGCTGCTCAGGGCATGGGGCCAGCGCGACGTCGAGGCCGGGCTGCCCGCGACGCCGGAGACGCAGTTCCTGATCTGCTCGATCACCAAGACGTTCACCGCCACGGCGTTGGCGCTGCTGGTGGACGAGGGACGGCTCGACTGGACCAGACCGGTCCGCGACGTCATTCCCGAATTCCGCCTGCATGACGCGATCGCGACCGAGCGCGTCACCGTGCGCGATCTGCTCAGCCATCACTCCGGCCTGCCCCGCCACGACTGGATTTGGATTCCAGCCGATCTCTCGCGTGGCGAGATGATGACGGCGCTGCGTCACCTCGAGCCGGCCCGGGACATCCGCACCGAATTTCAATACAACAATCTCGCCTACAATGTCGCCGGCCTTGTCGTCGAGCGCATCAGTGGTCATAGCTATGAAGATTTCATCCGCACCCGGCTGACCGACAAATTGCGGATGCCGGTCGGCTTTTCGGTCGAGGAGCACGCCGCTGCCACCGACGCCGCCGTTCCCTATCTGGTGGAACGCGGCGACGTGCGCTCGCGCAGCAAATTCTTCCCCATCACCACGACGGGCGCCGGCGCCATCGTCACCTCGGTTGCCGCCCTCGCCAACTGGATGAAATTCTTGCTGGCCGAAGGCGAGTTCGCCGGCGAGCGCCTGCTGTCCTCCGCGCGGGTCCGGGAGATGCAATCGCCGCTCGTCTTCGCAAGCGCTGCCGAGTGGGAGGAGTTCGGCCATTCGCATTACGGGCTGGGCTTCAACAACACCACCTACCGCGGCGAGCGCGTGGTCGGACATTCCGGCGGCTGGCTCGGCTGGAGCACGCTGATGCGCCTCATGCCGGCGCGAAACACCGGCGTCGCCGTCTTCACCAACACCGGCGCCAACCCGGTGTCCAGCATCCTGATCAACCGCGTTCACGATCATCTTGCCGGCAACGAACCCGTGCCCTGGCTGGACCGCCTGCGCGACATGCGCCGCAAGGCGCTGGCGCAGCAGAAAAGCGACGATGCGGCGAAGCCGACGGCGCGCAAGCTGAACACGAAGCCCAGCCATGATCTCGCGGATTTTTGCGGCGCCTATGAGCACCCGGCCTATGGCCGGGTGGTCATCACCCAAGACGGCGACAGCCTGCATTGGGCCTGGCGCGGCACCAAGGCGAAGCTCGCACACCGGCACTACGATTCGTTCCAACTGCCTTACGTTTTCGGAGAGCTCAATCCGGACGATCTCGTGATTACCTTTGCGACCGACCGCGACGGCAACATTGCTAGCCTCTCGGCTCAGCTCGAGGCGCTGGTGCCGGACATCGTCTTCACGCGCGCCGCCGCCGGCGAATGTATCGACCCTGCGTTCCGGTCGGCCTGCGTCGGCGAATATATTCGCGGCGATCAGACCCACGTGGTCACCGAGGATGCCGAGGGCGAGCTGACGCTGAAAATTCCGTTCGTGCCGCTCTACCGGTTGCGGCCCTACCAGGGCGCGACGTTCGGCATCGTCCAGCTCGACGGCTATCGCACCGAATTCCGCCGCGGCCCGTCCGGTGCGATCGAGGAACTCGTGTACCACCAGCCGAACGGCACCTTCATCGCGAAGCGCAGCCCGTAGGGCGGATTGGTTAGCAAGCGGTTCGTAGGGTGGATTAGCCGAAGGCGTAATCCACCCTACGAACGCGCCGTCACTTCGCCGGACGAGGCGTGATGCCCAGCGCCTTGATCCGCGAGGCCAGCGTGGTCGGCTTGATGTCCAGCATCTCGGCCGCGCCGCCGGGGCCGAACACTTTTCCGGCGCAGGCCTCTAGTGCGGCCAGAATGTTGGCGCGCTCGTGGTCGCGCATTTCGGATGATGTCATGACGGCCGGCCGCGCCTCGGCCTTCTGGCGAGCGGTGCCGGTGGCGGCTTGTGTGCCCGAGGCATCAGGCAAATCGATGCGCAGGCGGCCGTTCTGCGACAGGATCGCGGCGCGCTCGATCACGTTCTGCAGTTCGCGGACATTGCCGGGCCAGTCGTAGCGGGCGAGCCGACGCGCATCGCCCTCCGACAGGCGCAAATTCGACTTCAGCGCCTTGCCCTCGCGGTTGAGAAAATGCTGGGCGAGCAGCGGAATGTCCTCGCGCCGTTCGCGCAACGGCACCGTCTCGATCGGGAACACGTTGAGGCGGAAATAGAGGTCCTCGCGGAATCGGCCGCGCTGGACCTCCTGCTTGAGATCGCGGTTGGTCGCGGCGATGACGCGGACGTCGACGGTGCGCGTGCGCTCCTGACCGACGCGCTCGAAATTTCCCTCCTGCAACACCCGCAGCAGCTTGCCCTGCAATTCCAGCGGGATCTCGCCGACCTCGTCGAGGAACAGCGTGCCGCCATCGGCGAGCTCGAAGCGACCGATGCGGTCGCGCGTCGCGCCGGTGAAGGCGCCGCGGACATGGCCGAAGAATTCGCTCTCGAACAATTCGCGCGGGATCGCGGCGCAGTTGACGCGGATCAGCGGCCGGTCGCTGCGGGTGGAATCCTCATGGATGGCGCGCGCGATCAGCTCCTTGCCGGTGCCGGACTCGCCGGTGATCATCACCGCGGCCGTGGTCGGTGCCACCAGCTTGACCTGGCGCAGCGTCTTCTGGATCGCCTCGCTTTGGCCGATGATGCCGCGCGGATTGGTCTCGATGCGGATTTCTTCCTGGAGATAGGCGTTCTCCAGCTCCAGCCGCTCGCGCAGGCGATCCACTTCGGTGAGCGCGGCATGCAGCTTCTCGTCGGCCTCGCGGCGCTGGCTGACGTCGCGAAACACCACGACCGCGCCGACGACGACGCCGCGGTCGCGAATGGGCGTCGAGGTGTATTCGACCCAGGCGGGCGAGCCGTCCTTGCGCCAGAATACCTCGCCGTCGACCTGGTGCACGGCACCGTCGCGGAACGCCGCATAGATCGGGCAATCATGGTTGTGATAGTGCCGGCCGTCGTGATGGGTGTGGTGGACGATCGGATGGATCTCCTTGCCGACCAGCTCCTCGGCAGTCCAGCCCAGCATCCGCTCGGCCGCCGGGTTCACGAAGGTGGTCTTGCCTTCCGCGTTGACGCCATAGATGCCTTCGCCGGCGGCGCGCAGGATCAGCTGGTTCTCGCGCTCGATGTCCTGGAACACGCGCTCGACCCGCTGCCAGGTGGCGATGCCGCTGCGCATGTGATCTTCGGCGGCGGCATCGACGTTGCGGCGGCGGCGCGCTTCGAGATCGGTCAGCGTCAGCAACAGCAGCGTGCGGCCGTCATGGGGCAGCAGGCAGCCGGCATATTCGAGCCTGAGCGTTTGCCCGGTGGCATGGCGCGGGGTGAGCGACGTGGTCCAATAAGCGCCCTTGTGCAGCACGGCCTGGGTGAACACGGTAAGGGCCGGAAGCTCGCCGGCGTGGAGGGTGCTGGCCCTGGTCTGTCGCAGCAGCGCGCGGTCATAGCCGAGCAGGGCGCAGGCGGCCGGATTGGCGTCGATGATCTCGTCGCCATAGGGATCGACCAGCAGCGTTGCTTCGACCGAAGATTCGAAGGCTGCGACGCGTGGGTCGATGGCTGGAGCCACATCATCGTGGGCGAGCATTGGCGTCGTTGCCATTGCGAAATCTCGTAATTGCACTACGAAATCTCGTTTATCACGAGTTTTCGTAATGACCAAGTCAGCGGAAAATCGCCGCGTTATCAAGGCGCTGGCCGCTGCTGACGGCATGGCATGCTCCTTGCTGAACTCTTGCTCGCAATGACGCGCAGGAGGTCCGATGTCCATTTTCGACAATCCGTTTGATCCCGATCGCAAGCTTCGGGCCGGTTGTGCCTGTGGCCAGCACCGATCCGCGGCGGAGCACGAGCAGGCCGCCACGCCGCGCTGTGCTCCGGTCGAGAGCGAGCAGCAGCGTTACGAAGGCGTCGTTGCGTCTGCCGTGATGCGCGCGATGTTTCCGCAGGATGTGGCGCGGCGCGCCTTCCTGAAATCGGTCGGTGCCTCCACCGCGCTTGCCGCACTGGCGCAATTCTTCCCGCTGAAGACCGCAACGGAGGTGTTCGCCGACAGCGGTGCGCCCGAGAAGAAGGACCTCAAGGTCGGCTTCATCCCGATCACCTGCGCGACGCCCATCATCATGGCGGCGCCGCTCGGCTTCTATTCAAAGCACGGTCTCAACGTCGAGGTGGTCAAGACCGCAGGCTGGGCCGTGATCCGCGACAAGACCATCAACAAGGAATACGACGCCGCACACATGCTGGCGCCGATGCCGATCGCGATCTCGCTCGGCCTTGGTGCCAATGCCATTCCCTTTGCGGTGCCCGCGATCGAGAACATCAACGGGCAGGGCATCGTGCTCGCGACCAAGCACAAGGACAAGCGCGACCCGAAGGACTGGAAGGGTCTGAAGTTCGCAATCCCCTTCGACTATTCCATGCACAATTACCTGTTGCGCTATTATCTCGCCGAGCACGGGCTCGATCCTGATACCGACGTGCAGCTTCGCTCGGTGCCGCCGCCGGAGATGGTCGCCAACCTCCGCGCCGACAACATCGACGGCTTCCTCGCGCCCGACAACGTCTGCCAGCGCGCGATCTATGACGGTGTCGGCTTCATGCATTTGCTGTCGAAGGAGATCTGGGACGGCCATCCCTGCTGCAGCTTTGCCGCCAGCCGCGAGTTCATCACGACGGCGCCGAACAGCTTTGCGGCCCTGACGCGCGCCATCGTCGATGCCACCGCTTATGCGTCGAAGGCGGAGAATCGCAAGCAGATCGCCGAAGCCATCGCACCCGCCAACTACATCAACGCGCCGGTGACGGTGCTGGAACAGGTTTTGACCGGCACCTATGCCGATGGTCTTGGCGGGGTGAAGACCGACGCCAAGCGCGTCGATTTCGATCCTTTCCCCTGGCAATCCTTCGCGGTGTGGATGCTGACGCAGATGAAGCGCTGGGGCCAGATCAAGGGCGATGTCGACTACAAGGCGGTCGCCGAGCAGGTGTATCTGGCCACCGACACCAAGAAGCTGATGACCGAGATGGGGCTTACGCCGCCGGGGAGCGCTTACAAATCGTTCGCGGTGATGGGCAAGAATTTCGATCCGGAAAAGCCGGAGGATTACGTCGCGAGCTTCAAGATCAGGAAGGCATCGTGATCATGCGCACTATCTTTCCGCTGTCGTCCCGGCGAAGGCCGGGACCCATACCGCGTGATCTATCAATTTTGTGCGGTAGGAGTACCGAACGTCTAGTCTTCGCCAAACCTCTCCCTGTGGTTATGGGTCCCGGCCTTCGCCGGGACGACGTGGGGAGAGGGCTTGCAAGATGAACTCCTCCCTCCGTCTCCGCGCCGGCCTTGTCTCCATCGTGTTGCTCGTCGCGTTCCTCGGCATCTGGCATCTCGCCACGCGCTCCACCGCATCGGTGGCGACCATGAGCCCGGAATATGCCAAGCTGATGGGCCTGACGGCGACACAAGGAAAGTCGGCCATGCCCGGGCCGCTCGACGTCGGCGCCAAGCTGTGGGAGCACCTCAAGCGGCCGTTCTACGACAACGGGCCGAACGACAAGGGGCTCGGCATCCAGCTTGCCTATTCGATCGCGCGCGTCGGCACCGGGTACCTTCTTGCCGTGCTGGTCGCGATCCCGCTCGGATTCCTGATCGGCATGTCGCCACTGCTGAGCCGGGCACTCGACCCGTTCATCCAGGTGCTGAAGCCGATCTCGCCGCTCGCCTGGATGCCGCTTGCGCTCTACACCATCAAGGATTCCTCGATCTCCGCGATCTTCGTCATCTTCATCTGCTCGATCTGGCCGATGCTGCTCAACACCGTCTTCGGTGTCGCGAGCGTGCGCAAGGAATGGATCAACGTGGCGCGAACGCTCGAGGTCGGCACCATCAGGCGCGCCTTCACGGTGATCCTCCCCGCTGCGGCGCCGACCATCCTGACCGGCATGCGCATCTCGATCGGCATTGCCTGGCTCGTCATTGTCGCCGCCGAGATGCTCGTCGGCGGCACCGGCATCGGTTACTTCGTCTGGAACGAGTGGAACAATCTCTCGATCACCAACGTGATCATCGCGATCTTCTTGATCGGAATCGTCGGCATGCTGCTCGACCAGATCCTCGCGCGCTTCACGCGCATGGTTACGTTTCCGGAGTAGGCTGTGACTGACAAATTCATCTCCATCGAAGGCATCGCGAAGCGCTATCCAGGCTCGGGCGGTGCCACGACGACGATCTTCGAAAATCTCTGGCTGTCGATGGCGCGCGGCGAGTTCGCTTGCGTGATCGGCCATTCCGGCTGCGGCAAGACCACGGTGCTCAACATCCTCGCCGGCCTGGATGCGCCGAGCGAAGGTGCCGTCATCGTCGATGGACAGGCGATATCGGGCACCAGCCTCGACCGCGCCGTGATCTTCCAGAGCCACGCGCTGCTGCCGTGGCGGACCGTGCTCGGCAACGTCGCCTATGCCGTGAGCTCGAAATGGCGGAGCTGGGACCGCGCCAAGGTCAAGGCGCATGCCCAGACCTTTATCGATCTCGTCGGCCTGACGGGTTCGGAACACAAGCGACCGTCCGAACTCTCCGGCGGCATGAAGCAGCGCGTCGGCATCGCGCGGGCGCTGTCGATCACGCCGAAGATGATGCTGATGGACGAGCCGTTCTCGGCGCTCGATGCGCTGACCCGCGGCACGCTCCAGGACGAGGTGCGGCGGATTTGCCTGGAGACCGGGCAGACCGCATTCATGATCACCCACGACGTCGACGAGGCGATCTATCTCGCCGACAAGATTTTCCTGATGACCAATGGCCCGGGTGCAATGCTGGCCGAGGTCGTCGAGAACCCGTTGCCGAGGGATCGCGCCCGCACCGACCTGCACCGCCATCCGCTCTATTACGTGCTGCGCAACCACATCATCGATTTCCTGGTGACGCGCAGCAAGACCTTTGTGGCCGAGCAGCCTGATCACGATCCGCGCAACGTGCCGACCGTGCAGATCGGCAAGCCCGGACTGACGCTCGCCTCGGGCAGTGAAGAGCAGCAACGACAGATCTGGACACCCGGGACCAATCCCGGATTGAGCGCCTAACAAGGAGACCGACATGAAACGCGAAGACCTCACCGAAAAACTGCTCGACATCAAGCGCGAGAAGGGCTGGAGCTGGAAGCACATCTGCGAAAAGATCGGCGGTTATTCCGAGGTGCTGATCGTCGGCGCGATCATGGGCCAGATGAAGTTGACGAAGCCGCAGGCCGCCAATGCCGGCGAGCTGTTCGGCCTGTCGAAGGCCGAGACCGCGATGCTCAACGAGGTGCCGATGCGCGGCACCGGCACGCCGATGCCGCCGACCGATCCCTTGATCTACCGCTTCTACGAAATGGTGATGGTGAACGGTCCGGCCTGGAAGGCGCTGATCGAGGAAGAGTTCGGCGACGGCATCATGTCGGCGATCGATTTCGACATGGCCATCGAGCGCGTCGCCAACCCCAAGGGCGACCGCGTCAAGATCACCATGTCAGGCAAGTTCCTGCCGTACAAATATTACGGCGCCAGCGGCAACGTGCCGGAGTACGGGTTCAAGGAGGGTTGAGGGGGCGAGTGGCGAATTGCGAGTGGACTCCAACCATTCGCTACTCACCATTCGCTACTCACCATTCGCTAGAGAATCGCACCCGGCGTGTACTTGGCGGCTTCAGGCTTCGCCTTTGCCAGCGCGTCGACCTGCTCGGCGAAATAGTCGACCTGGGCGCCGGCGTCGCCGGAATTGGCGCGGCCGTGCTCGAGCACGCGGGCGAGCTCGGCTTCGCCGAGGCCGAGGCGCTGGTCGGCGGCGAGACGCTTGAGCAGATCGTTCTGCACGATCTTGCCGGTGCGCAGGTCTCTGATGGCCGCGACCGCGTGCTCCTTGATCGCTTCATGCGCGCCTTCGCGGCCCGCGCCCTTCTTCACCGCTTCCATCATCACCGTGGTGGTGAGCAGGAAGGGCAGATAGCGGTTGAGCTCGGTGGCGACGACGGCGTCGAAAATTTCCATCTGGTCGAGCACCGAGAGCAGGGTCTCGAGCAGGCCGTCCATGGCGAGGAAGGCGTCCGGCAGCATGACGCGGCGGACCACGGAGCAGGAGACGTCGCCCTCGTTCCACTGGTCGCCGGCAAGGCCTGCGGCCATCGCGAGATAGCCCTTCAGCACCACATGCAGGCCGTTGATGCGCTCGCAGGAGCGGCTGTTCATCTTGTGCGGCATCGCGGAGGAACCGACCTGGCCCTTGGCAAAGCCTTCGCTGGCGAGCTCATGGCCCGCCATCAGGCGCAGCGTCTTGGCGAAATTACCTGGACCGCTGGCGAGCTCGGTCAGCACGCTGACGGCGCGGAAGTCGAGGCTGCGCGGATAGACCTGGCCGACTGCGTCAAAACTCCTGGGCAGGCCGAGATGCTTGAGAATTTGCTTCTCGAGCGCGCGCGCCTTGCCGGCATCGCCGTTGAACAGCGTGATCTGGTCGAGCCTGGTGCCGACGGCGCCCTTCAGGCCGCGCGCGGGATAGCTGTCGAGCACGCTGACGAGGCTCTGATGCGCCACCAGCATCTCCTCGCCGAACATGGCGATGCGCTTGCCGAGCGTGGTGACCTGTGCGGCGACGTTGTGCGTGCGCGCCGTGAACGGCATGTCGCGGAATTGCTTGGCGTGCTTGGCAAAGCGAATGAGGGCGGCGATGCTCTTGGTCTCGATCAGCTGGAGCCCGCGATAGACCTGGAGCTGCTCGACGTTCTCGGTGAGGTCGCGGCTGGTCATGCCCTTGTGCAGGTGCTCGTGACCGGCGAGATCGCAGAACTCCTCGATCCGGGCCTTGACGTCGTGGCGGGTGATGCGCTCGCGCCGCATGATGGAGTCGAGGTCGACCTGGTCCTTGACGCGCTCATAAGCCTCGATCACGCCATCTGGCACCGGGATACCGAGGTCGCGCTGGCCTTTCAGCACGGCGATCCAGTAGTCGCGTTCGAGGCGGACCTTGCCTTCGCCGCTCCAGATGGCGCGCATGGCGGGCGAGGCATAGCGTTGGGCGAGGACGTTGGAGATGTGATCCTGAGACATGCCGCCCATTTGGCACCGCCGGGGGCCGGCTGCAAGCCCGGGAGGACGAGCAGCCCGCCGCTCGCCGTTAAGCTTACTTGCCGGCCTTCACTTCGGCCGCCGCGACCGCGATCAACTCGGCCATCTTGGCCCGAATCGCCTGTTCGGTGAGGGCCACGTTCCCGGCGGCGAAATCGGCCATGACCTTGCGCAGCACGTCGCCATCGCCGGCCTCCTCGAAATCGGCAGCGACCACCTCCCGGGCGTAGGCGGCGGCGTCTTCGCCCGTGATTCCGAGCTTTTCGGCCGCCCACAGCCCCAGCAGCCGGTTGCGGCGGGCCTCCGCCCTGAACTTCTGCTCCTCGTCGAGAGCAAACTTCTTCTCAAACCCTTCTTCGCGCTTGTTGAATTCGCTCATATGTCTTCCGATTCCTGAACGGGCTAGTGAACGCGGGAGCCCTCGTTGCGAGGGGCCCTGCGCATGCCTAGATAAAGGGCAGGATCGGCGAAACAACGAGCCGTAAAGCCGCAGGCAAGGCGGTATAAGTCAGCGTCGGATGGGCCGGATCGATTGTGCTGAGACAGCCAATCGGATAGGTTGCCTGAAGGCTTGGTTCCCGTTCTGTTTCCTCAGGTTTTCCTTGGGTTATAGATGGGTTCCCGGCCGTTCACGGCAGCTCCGCTGTGGGTCGTAACCTGGTAACCGGAGCACACCAAATACATGGATTTCAACAAAACACGGTACATCCCAATGAGCCGTCGGCGTCGCATTTATGAAGGCAAGGCAAAGGTTCTTTACGAAGGTCCCGAGCCCGGTACCCTGATCCAGCACTTCAAGGACGACGCCACCGCGTTCAACGCGAAAAAGCATCAGGTGATCGAGGGCAAGGGTGTCCTCAACAACCGGATCTCGGAGTACCTGTTTCAGCACCTCAACGACATCGGGGTGCCGACCCACTTCATTCGCCGCCTCAACATGCGCGAGCAGTTGATTCGCGAGGTCGAGATCGTGCCGCTGGAAGTGGTGGTGCGGAACGTTGCCGCCGGCTCGCTGTCGCAACGACTCGGCATCGAGGAGGGCACCCAGCTGCCCCGTTCGATCATCGAGTTCTACTACAAGAACGACCAGCTCAACGACCCCATGGTGTCGGAAGAGCACATCACCGCGTTCGGCTGGGCCACGCCCCAGGAGATCGACGACATCATGGCGCTCGCCATTCGCGTCAACGATTTCCTCACCGGCCTTTTCCTCGGCATCGGCATCCGCCTCGTCGACTTCAAGATGGAGTGCGGGCGCCTGTTCGAGAACGAGATGATGCGCATCATCGTCGCCGACGAGATCTCGCCGGACAGCTGCCGCCTCTGGGACATCAAGTCGAACGAGAAGCTCGACAAGGACCGTTTCCGCAGGGATCTCGGCGGCCTGCTCGAGGCTTACACGGAAGTGGCAAAGCGCCTCGGCATTCTCATGGAGAACGAACGTCCGCAGGGCACGGGTCCCGTGCTGGTGAAGAGCTAAGAGGAATATCGACGTGAAGGCACGTGTTACCGTTACCCTGAAGACGGGCATCCTCGATCCGCAGGGCAAGGCCATCGAAGGCGCGCTGAAGTCGCTCGGCATCGACGGCGTCGCCAGCGTCCGCCAGGGCAAGGTGTTCGACATCGAGCTCGCCGGCGCCGACAAGGCCAAGGCCCAAGCAGCGCTGAAGGACGCCGCCGACAAGCTGCTGGCGAATACCGTTATCGAGAACTATCGCGTCGAGATCGTCTGAGTTTAGGTGCGGCCGTAGCCCGGATGGCTCCATCCGGGCTACGAAGCTGCTCGCATCACAGCCAGCCGACGCGGCGGAAGCGCCAGTACAGGCCGGCGCAGGCCAGCGCCATCAGCCCCATGACGACGAAGTAGCTGTACTCCCATTGCAGCTCGGGGATGTATTTGAAGTTCATCCCGTAGATGCCGGCGACGGCAGTGGGGACGGCGAGGATCGCAAGCCATGAGGCGAGCTTCTTCGACACCGCCGTCTCCTGCGCCTGGCCGACCAGAAGGCTCGCCTCGAACGCGAAGGCCAGCACCTCGCGCATGGAATCGATGCGCTCCTGGATATTACGGACGTGGTCGGTGACGTCGCGGAACAGCGGCTGCATGGCCTGCCGCACCATCGACAGCTCGTCATGCTCCAGCCGGCGGCAGACTTCGACCAAAGGCCCGATCGCGTTGCGCAGCCGCAAGAGGTCGCGGCGCAGCATGTACAGGCGCTCGATCTGCGCCTTGGTGATCGGCTTGGAGAGCACGTCTTCCTCGATGCCCTCGACCTCGTCGTGAATGCTCTCGAGCACGGGCGAGTAATTGTCGACGATGAAATCGAGGATCGCATAGAGGATGTAATCCTCGCCGCGGGCGAGCGCCCGCGGACAGCTTTCGCAGCGCTCGCGCACCGGTGTGTATGACGTCGAAGGGCCATGACGCACCGAGACGAGATAGCCTTCGCCGACGAAGATGTGGGTCTCGCCGAAGGCGATCCGGCCCTCGATCAGTTGCGCTGTGCGCGCGACGATGAACAGGGCCTCGCCATATTGCTCGATCTTCGGCCGCTGATGGGCGTGGTTGGCGTCCTCGATGGCGAGCTCGTGCAGGTCGAACTGCTTCTGCACGGCGGCAAGCAGCGCCATGTCGGGCTCGTGCAATCCGATCCAGACCACGTGGCCCGGCTTGGCCCGCCAGCTTGCGGCCTCCTCGATGGCGATATTGGCGACGCGCCTGCCGTCTACATAGGCGCCGGCAGCGACGACACCCTCGGTGGGCACTGGTTCGGCAGGAGAGGTGGGCCGTGACGGGACATTCATGGCATCAATCCCGGGCAAAACCGTTGGGCTCACCCGCCCTGGCTATGGCCTGTGTACAAGGCCATTGCGCAAGGCTAGCACTGGTAAAATTCCCGTCAAATGGCTATGTCTCCTGACGAATTGGCCGCCAGGCCACCGATTCCAGCCATCGTCGGAACCCGAAGCATGAAAGCCGCCATCCTCGTCTTCCCCGGCATCAACCGCGAGCGCGACATGGCGCGGGCGTTGAGGCTGATCTCGGGCCACGAGCCGGCGATGGTGTGGCATGCCGAGACCTCGCTGCCTGCGGGCACCGACCTCGTCGTCGTGCCGGGCGGCTTCTCCTACGGCGATTACTTGCGCTGTGGCGCGATCGCGGCGCGGGCGCCGGTGATGGATGCGGTGCGCGACTATGCGGCCAAGGGCGGCCTCGTGCTCGGCGTCTGCAACGGCTTTCAGATCCTCTGCGAGTCCGGCCTGCTGCCGGGCGTGCTGATGCGCAATGCGCGGCTGAAATTCATCTGCAAGGACGTGCATCTGCGCGTCGAGCGTTCCGACACGCCGTTTACGCGCGGCTACAATGCCGGCCAGGTCATCCGCGTGCCGGTCGCCCATGGCGAGGGCAATTACGAGGCGGATGAAGAGACCATCAAGCGCATCGAGGGCGAGGGGCGCGTGCTCTATCGTTACTGCTCGGCTGATGGCGTGGTCGACGAGGCCAACAACATCAACGGTGCGGCGCATTCCATTGCCGGCCTTCTCAACGACAAGGGCAACGTGCTCGGCATGATGCCGCATCCCGAAAACCACGTCGAAGACATCATGGGCTGCACCGACGGCCGCGGG
Source organism: Bradyrhizobium sp. CCBAU 45384 (assembly GCF_028128665.1). NCBI lineage: Bacteria > Pseudomonadati > Pseudomonadota > Alphaproteobacteria > Hyphomicrobiales > Nitrobacteraceae > Bradyrhizobium > Bradyrhizobium sp. CCBAU 45384. The sequence continues at coordinate 139,948 of NZ_LBIZ01000008.1, read as the reverse complement.
CTGTTTGCAGGCCTCACGGCGCATCTGGAAAAGGCCGCGTGATCGCTGTGATGGTGAAGCGTGCGCTCGCCGCGATCACGGCGCTCGCGCTCACGCCTGCGGCATTCGCGCAGGATTTTCCGAAGCGTCCGATCACCATGATCGTGCCGTTCGCGGCCGGCGGCACGTCGGACGTGATCGCGCGCACCGTCGCCGAGCAGATGAGCGTGGCGCTCGGCCAGTCCATCGTGATCGAGAATGTCGCGGGCGCCGGTGGCTCGACCGCGCTGGCCCGCGCCTCCCGCGCCGAGCCTGACGGCTACACCATTGCCATCGGCAATGCCGGCACGAATGCTGCGACCTACACGATCTATCCCAAGCTGCCGTTCACACCCGAGTCGTTCGCGCCGATCGCGATGGTGGCCAAGACCTTCGGCATCATCGCACTGCGCAAGGATTTCCCTGCGAAGGATTTGAAGGAGTTCATCGCCTACGCCAAGGCCAATCCGGGCAAGATCAATCTCGGCCATGCCGGGGTCGGTTCGTCGAACTACCTCATCTGCAAGAGTTTTGTCACGGCGGCGGGGATCGACGCGACGCTGGTCGGCTATCGCGGCGCTTCGCCTGCGCTGACGGACGCGATCGGCAGCCAGATCGACGGGGTCTGCGATGCGGCCGCCTCGGTGTCGCAGTCGATCAACGAGAAGCTGGTGAAGGGGCTCGTGGTCGGCTCGACGGTGCGGCTTGCCACGCTGCCCGATCTGCCGACGTCAACTGAAGCGGGCCTGCCCGAATTCGAGGCGCAGGGCTGGAACGGCCTGTTCGCGCCCAAGGGCACGCCGCCTGATATCATCGCCAAGTTGAATGCGGCGGCGCGCACCGCGGTGGAAACCGAGGCGGTGAAGAAGCGCTTTGCGGACCTCTCGACCGTCGCACCTGACTCCGACGAGCACACCCCCGAGATGCTTCAGAAGCTCGTGACGCGCGACGTCGAGAAGTACCGCAAGATGCTGGCGGACGACGCCAAGCAATAGCAGTCCGCGCGAGCGCAGTTGCCGTTGCGCCGGCACGGTCACCGCGGCGCTGCCGGCTTCCGCTTCACCCGCTTGATCGTGCCGGAGAAGGTGAACAGGAGGCGTTCCCCTGACATCATCCCCCCGCGCAGAAAGATCAGCGAGCCGCCGGCACGGGTGACCTCGCCGGTGCACTCGATCAGCTCGCCCTCATGGCCGGCATCGAGGAATTCGCAGGCGAAATTGACGGTCACGCCCTTGCCTTGAAGGGCGTGGCGGCCGATCGCGAACAGGCAGTAGTCGGCGAACGCCATGAAGCAGCCGCCATGGACGTTCTGGGAGCCGTTGAGGTGCTTTTTCTCGACCCGGAAGGCGCAGCGGACCCGGCCGTCCGCCTCGAAGCGGTGCCAGAAGGGGCCGATATGATTCTCAAAGCTGTCGCGGATCCAGGTCTGCCAGCCCGCGAATTCGCCCTCGGTCGCGACATGGAGGTCGGGACGGTGGGGCGGGGGCGTTTTGGTCAATTCGTGCAAGGAAATGGGCCTTCAATTGCGGGTCTTGAGCCCTTAAATCCGATCCGTCCACGCCGTACAATTGTTGTTCCCGTGGAGCCCCCGGCGCAAAACGTGGGACAGCGGGAAAATGCGCCATAAAGGGCTTTTCGAAGCCGTCCGATCTTCCTAAGAACGGCCAAACCGCCGCCGAAAGCTCCTGAAGCCATGAAGAACGAACCCAAGATCACCCCCGAACTGGTTGCCGCCCACGGGCTCAAGCCCGACGAGTATGAGCGCATCCTGAAGCTGATCGGACGGGAGCCGACCTTCACCGAGCTCGGCATCTTCTCGGCGATGTGGAACGAGCACTGCTCCTACAAATCCTCGCGCATCCATCTGCGCGGCCTGCCGACCAAGGCGCCCTGGGTGATCCAGGGCCCCGGCGAGAATGCCGGCGTGATCGACATCGGCGACGGCCAGGCCGTGGTCTTCAAGATGGAGAGCCACAACCACCCGAGCTATATCGAGCCGTACCAGGGCGCGACCACCGGCGTCGGCGGCATCCTGCGCGACGTCTTCACGATGGGCGCGCGCCCGATCGCCTGCCTCAATGCGCTGAGCTTCGGTGCGCCCGAGCACGCCAGGACCCGGCATCTCGTCTCCGGCGTGGTCGCCGGTGTCGGCGGCTACGGCAATTCCTTCGGCGTGCCGACCGTCGGCGGCCAGGTCCGCTTCCACACCCGCTATGACGGCAACATCCTCGTCAACGCCATGGCCGTGGGCCTCGCCGACGCCGACAAGATCTTCTATGCGGCGGCCTCCGGCGTGAACATGCCGATCGTCTATCTCGGCTCCAAGACCGGCCGCGACGGCATCCACGGCGCCTCGATGGCCTCGGCCGAATTCGACGACAAGTCCGAGGAGAAGCGCCCGACCGTGCAGGTCGGCGATCCCTTCGCCGAGAAGCTGCTGCTGGAAGCCTGCCTCGAGATCATGGAGAAGGGCTGCGTCATCGCGATCCAGGACATGGGCGCCGCGGGCCTGACCTGCTCGGCAGTGGAAATGGGCGCCAAGGGCGACCTCGGCGTCGACCTCGATCTCGACGCGGTGCCGACCCGCGAGACCGGCATGAGCGCCTACGAGATGATGCTCTCGGAAAGCCAGGAGCGCATGCTCATGGTGCTCAAGCCCGAGAAGGAAAAGGAAGCCGAGGCGATCTTCAAAAAGTGGGGCCTCGACTTCGCGGTGGTCGGCTACACCACGCCGAGCAAGCGCTTCGTGGTCAAGCATGGCGGTGACGTCATGGCCGATCTGCCGATCAAGGAGCTCGGCGACGAAGCGCCGGTCTATGACCGGCCGCATGTGCCGTCCGCGGCGCTGCCGGTCGTGCATGCGCGCGAGGTGCCGGCGCCGATGGCGCTTGGTGCCGCCCTGGAGAAGCTGATCGGCACACCGGACATGTGCAGCAAGCGCTGGGTCTGGGAGCAGTACGACCACGTCATTCTCGGCAACACCATGCAGCGTCCCGGCGGCGATGCCGCCGTCGTGCGCGTGCAGGACGGGCCGAAGGGGCTGGCGCTGACCGTCGACGTCACGCCGCGCTATTGCGAGGCCGACCCGTTCGAAGGCGGCAAGCAGGCGGTGGCGGAAGCCTGGCGCAACATCACCGCGGTCGGCGGCAAGCCGCTCGCGATCACCGACAATCTCAACTTCGGCAATCCTGAGCGACCCGAAATCATGGGGCAGTTCGTCGGCTGCCTGAAGGGCATCTCGGAAGCCTGCCGCACGCTCGATTTCCCGGTCGTCTCGGGCAACGTCTCGCTCTACAACGAGACCAATGGCCGCGCGATCCTGCCGACGCCCTCGATCGGCGGCGTCGGCCTGCTCGACGATTTCACCAAATCGGCCTCGCTGGCGTTCAAGGCCGAGGGCGAGGCGATCCTGCTGGTCGGCGAGACCCATGGCTGGCTCGGCCAATCCGTTTATTTGCGCGACATCTGCGGTCGCGAGGAGGGCGCGCCGCCGCCGGTCGACCTTGCTGCCGAGAAGCGCAACGGCGACTGCGTGCGCGGCATGATCCATGCGGGCACCGCGACCGCGGTGCACGACCTCTCCGACGGTGGGCTCCTGATTGCGCTGGCCGAAATGGCGATGGCGGGCGGCATCGGCGCAAAGCTGCTGGCAGCGCCGACCTCGCTGGTCTCGCAGGCCTATTGGTTCGGCGAGGACCAGGCGCGCTATCTCGTCACCGTGCCGGAAACCGAAGCCGGCCGCGTGCTCGCCAAGATGCGCGGCTGCGAGGTGCCTTGCGTGCGTATCGGCACCACCGGCGGCGATGCGATCGCGATCTCGGGAGAGACGCCTGTCACGATCGATGCGCTGCGCGCCTCGTTCGAGCGCTGGCTGCCGGAGTATATGGGCGGGAAGGCGGCCTGAAACCGCCACCACAGTATCAGACTCGTAGCCCGGATGGAGCGCAGCGTAATCCGGGACCATCGTCGTTTGTGGCAAGACCCGGATTGCGCTGCGCTCCATCCGGGCTACAAGGTCACAGCACCTTCGATGCCCCGGGGATTTGGCGCAAGGCGCGCGTCAGCGCCCAACTGAACGCGACTGTCAGCACGAATCCCACCATCGCCTTGACGATCGCTGGCAGGTCATAGTCGAACAGCCAGTATTGCAGCCAAAGCGCGATCGGGTAGTGCACCAAAAACATGCCAAAGGCGTCCCGCTGCATCGGATCGAGCAGCCTGGCCGAACCGGATTGTTTGAACCGCTGGAAGAAGGCCAGGATCAGAAACATGATGGCCACGCTGAAGACGGTGACGTTGGCCGCGTAAAGTCCTTCATACCAGTTCGGCAGCGGTGACGGATTCCCGAGGATCTCTCGCTTGATGAAGATCAGCGTCCAGAGCAGGCAATACGGAACGATGGCCAGGACCAGCCACTCCCAGCTTACTTTCGCCATCCGGCCCTCGGCCGAGAGCAGCCCGCGATCCATATTGGCAACGCCGATGCCGGCGCCGAAAAAGAAGTAGGTCGCATAGAGCATCACGCGCCCGTGCTGGACCGAAAACGGCCCGAACTCGAACCAGCTGCTGGGTCCGAAATACATCAGCCCGGGGACGTAGAACGCGGCGCTCACGGCCAGCATGACCGCGAAGAATTCCGCGGGTCGCCGCCGTCCGCGCACCGACAGGCGATTGATCGGGTCGAGCAGGTTGGGCCGCAGACTGTAGAGCAGGCATGCGATCAGATCGAAGGCGAACAAGACCCAGAGAAACCAGATCGGCCCTGATGGCCACGGGCCTTTGGTGATCGTGGTCCACCAGAACTCTGAAAATCCGATCTCCGGATTATTGCGCAGCGAGATCGCGTAGTAGGCGATCGGAATGACCGTGAATGCGCAGATCACGAACGGGATGCCGAGCCGACGAATACGGTCGGCGAGATAGCTCGCCGGCCCCTTGCGAGCGATTCCCGACCAGGCGAACAGGCCCGACAGGAAGAAGAACATCGCCATGAAGAAGCTGTCGGTTGCCAGCACGACCATGTCGAAGCCGAAGAAGAACTTCGGGTCGGTATGACCGAAATAGGTGTAGGGGATAACGGCATGGTGCAGCAGCACCACCAGCGTCAGAAAGGTGCGAGCGCGATCGAGCGATAAATTCCGCGTCTTGGCCTTCGGCTCGGCATACGTTTCCGCGCCAATCGTCGCAGAAGTTGACATGGTCATCATGGCAGCCCCAGTCGCGTTTCCGTCCCGGCCGGACCTAGCGCCGGGACCCCGATTCAGCAAGCGCAGTTTGCGCCGCGACATTCTTCCATCGTGCCTTAGGAACCAGTTCCGCGCAACGCAGTTAGCGTTCCCGAAACGGTGAGCGGCCACCGATTGCGGTCACCAATGTTGCGGAGCTGGCGATGACGATCCTGAAATGGGCCCTGATATTCCTGCTGATCTCGATTGTAGCCGGTGTGCTCGGCTTCACCGGCATCTCTGCCGCCTCGGCCGACATCGCCCGCTTCCTATTCTACGTCTTCGTCGTGATCTTCCTGGTGCTGCTGATACTCGGGCTTACGGTGTTCAGGGCGTAGCGACAGGAGTCGTTCCGGGGCGATGCAAAGCATCGAACCCGGAATCTCGAGATTCCGGGTTCGCGTCTAGGACGCGCCCCGGAATGACGGCACCAAACAACTACCCCACTTCCTCGATCTTCACCTTGTCCGGATAGAAAGCGAGATGGCCCGTAATCTCCGCCATCGCGGGGAAGGGCGTCTCGTAGGTCCAGATGGCGTTGTCGAGCGTCTTGCCGTCGGCCTTGATGCTGTAATAGCTGGCGTCACCCTTGTAAGGGCAATGGGTGGTGCGCTCGGAGCGCTCCAGCAGCGCCATATTGGCATCTTCGCGCGGCAGATACTGCACTGCCGGATATCTGGCCTCCTTCAGCGTCAGTGCCTTGGTGCTCTCCGCGATCACGATGTCGCCCGCCGTCACGCGGACGCGGCGGGGATTTTGGGTGATGGTGATGGGGTGGTCGGGGCCTGGAAGCTTCATGATTTCACGCCTTTTCGATCAATCTGCCGCGCGCGGCACTTTGTCGTGCCTTTATCCTGATGGGATGAGGGATATAGTGCTGGAAAGCGTGACGTAGAAGGCCGTTCACGCTAAGTTTGGTCCTGCCGGCAAGTTCGGCTTTACGGATCCGGACCCCGGCAAATGATTCGACGCCAAGGCTGCAAGCCGTCACGCTGTAAGCCGACATAAGGAGCAAGACCCGAATGCCCATGGACGCCCACGATATCGAGGCGATGATCAAGGCAGCGATCCCCGATGCCGAGGTGACCATCCGTGACCTCGCCGGTGATGGCGACCACTATGCCGCGACCGTGATCTCGGAATCCTTCCGCGGCAAGTCCCGCGTCCAGCAGCACCAGATCGTCTATCGGTCCCTGCAGGGCCAGATGGGCGGCGTGCTGCATGCGCTGGCGCTGCAAACCGGCGTACCAAGTGCTTGAATAGACTGCACCTGACCTGATCGCGCAACGGGGATGCTGATGGCTGCGGACAATCCGCGCGGCGTGATGTTTCGCGTCATCGTGCCGAACCAGCCGAGCCGTGTCACCAATGCCGAGCTGTTCTTCGACCTGGTTTTTGTCTTCGCCGTCACGCAGGTTTCGCACACGCTGCTGAACCACTTCACGCCGCTTGGCGCGGTCGAGGTCACGCTGCTGTTCCTGGCGGTGTGGTGGGTGTGGGTCTACACGGCCTGGGTCACCAACTGGCTCAACCCCGACCTGACGCCGGTCCGCATCCTGATCTTCCTGATGATGCTGGGCGGCCTCGTGCTGTCGACCACGATCCCGACCGCCTTCGATGGCCGCGGCCTGTGGTTTGCCATCGCCTATGCGGCCATGCAGGTTGGACGTACCGCGTTCTGGCTGTTTGCGACTCCTCGCCATCGCACCGCCGTGCGGCACAATGCGATCCGCATTCTGGTCTGGCTCTGCGGCTCTGCGGTGTTCTGGATCCTGGGCGGTCTTGCCCATGGCGAGGAGAGGCTGTGGTTCTGGATCGTGGCGCTCGGAATCGAGTACGTCTCGCCCGCGGTCCGCTTCTGGGTCCCCAAGCTCGGCTTCTCGTCGGTCGAGGCCTGGGCCGTCGAGGGCGGCCACATGGCCGAGCGCTGTGCCGGCTTCATCATCATCGCACTCGGCGAGGCCGTCGTCGTCAATGGCGCGGCCTTCGCCGAGCTGACTTGGAGCGCGGACAATATCCTGGCTTTCGTCACGTGCCTGGTCGGGAGCATCGCGATGTGGTGGATCTATTTCCACAAGGGCGCCGAAGCCGGCTCCGAGGTGATCTCGAAAGCGGCCGAATCCGGCCGGGTGGCGCGGCTTGCCTACACCTATCTGCACATGCCGATCGTCGCCGGCATCATCCTCACCGCCGTCTCGGACGAGCTGGTGCTGAAGCACCCCGCCGGGCATCCCGATGTCCGCACCATCGTCAGCACGATCGGCGGTCCCCTGGTGTTTCTGGTCGGCACCATTCTGTTCAAGCACTCGATCCGCGGCTTCCTCCAGCTCTCCCACGGTGTCGGCATCATCCTGCTGCTGGCGCTGTGGTGGTTCGCGGCGGACCTGTCGCCGCTCTGGCTGTCGGTCGCGACCAGCGTGATCATGATCGTGGTCGCGGTGTGGGAATCGGTGTCGCTCGGGGCGAAGGTGGAAGAGGCCGAGGAGCGTTGAGGCGCCGCAGCTTTTACTCCGCGACCTCCAGCGCGTGCACCGAGAACATCTTCGCCGCATCGGTCCAGCTCTCGCGCACGCGCCAGCCGGCGCCTCGCGCCAGCGCGGCGAAGCGCTCCAGGCTGTATTTGTAGCTGTTCTCGGTGTGAATGCTCTCGCCGGGCCGGAACGAGAAGCTGGTGCCGAGCAGGCGCACGGTCTGGCTCTTCTTGCTGATCAGATGCATCTCGATGCGGTGCCGGTCGTGATTGTAGATCGCGCCATGGGTGAACGCCGAGAGGTCGAAATTGCCGCCGAGCTCACGATTGATCCGCACCAGCACGTTGAGATTGAACCGCGCGGTGATGCCGGCCGCATCATTGTAGGCGGCGTGAAGCAGGCGCTCCTCTTTCTCCAGGTCGGCGCCGATGATCATCTGCGCGCCCTGGCCAAGAATCTGGCGGGCGCTCCTCAGGAACGCCTGGGCTTCATGCGGCTCGAAATTGCCGATGGTCGAGCCCGGGAAGAAGCCGACCTTCGGCATTGATGCGACCGCCTTCGGCAGCTCGAACGGCGTGGTGAAGTCGGCGGCCACCGGATAGATGCCGAGCGAGGGAAAGTCGCGCTTCAGGCCATTGGCCTGCGCCTGCAGGAAATCGCCGGAGATGTCGACCGGAACATAGGCGGCGAATTTGGCCTGGTTCAGCAGCAGGCGGACCTTTGTGGTGGAGCCTGCGCCGAACTCGACCAGGGCGGCATTCTCGGGGATGATCTTCGCGATCTCGCTGCCGCGCTCCTTCAGGATCGATAGCTCGGTGCGCGTCGGATAATATTCCGGCAGACGCGTGATCGCCTCAAACAGCTCAGATCCGGTCGCGTCATAGAAATATTTCGGCGACAGTTTTTTCGGCTGCTGCGAGAGCTGCTCGATCGCCTCGCGGGCGAATGCGGTCGTCTGCTCGTCGGGGAGATGGGCTTCGGCCAAAGCGCTGGCGTGCACATTCATGATACTCTCCTGAACGCGCTGTCCGGCGCGTATTCGTCGTCGGATGAGAACTAGTCGTAGTCGGCGAGCCGCAACCCCGTGAATTGCCAGCGGTGGTGCGGATAGAAGAAGTTGCGGTATGTGACGCGGCTGTGACCGTCAGGTGTCGCCAGCGAGGAGCCGCGCAGGACCAGCTGGTTGACCATGAACTTGCCGTTGTACTCGCCGAGCGCGCCTTCTACGGCGCGGTAGCCGGGGTAGGGCGAATACGACGACCGCGTCCATTGCCAGACGATGCCGAAGGCATCGTTGAGCTGCCCCGCGCGCGCCGCGACCTCCCATTCCATCTCGGTCGGCAGATGCTTTCCGGCCCAGCGCGCAAACGCATCGGCCTCGTAATAGCTGATGTGGCAGACCGCCGCGTCCGGATCGACCGGCTTGACGCCGGCAAGCGTCATCACATGCCACTGCCCGTCGATCTCACGCCAATGGCCTGGAGCCTGCCAGTCTTCCTTGCTGGCCGCGGCGAAGCCGTCCATCAGCCACAGCGTCGCACGCCGGTAGCCGCCGTCGCGCATGAAGGCTAGCCATTCGCGGTTGGTGACGAGATTGCGGGCGATCTTGACCGGGCCGACCAGCGCGCGATGCGCCGGCTTCTCGTTGTCGAAATGAAAGCTGTCGTCGACATGGCCGACGGTGTGGATGCCTTCGGTGAGCGTCAGCCAGTCCTCGCCAGCGCGCGTCCCGGCCGGAAATCGCCAGTCCTTGTCGTAAGCCGGATAGACCGGGTTCTGCGCGAAGGCGTGCAGGATGTCGGTGTACATCAACTCCTGATGTTGTTGCTCATGGTTCAGCCCGACTTCGACCAGGGGCGCGATCTTGCGGAGCTTGTCCTCGCCGGCCTTGCGGAAGAATTGGACGATCGCGGCATCGACATAGCTGCGATAGGCACCGACCTCGGTGGCGCTGGGCCGCGTGATGTCGCCGCGATGATTGCGGGCGTGGCGCGGGCCGGCGCTGACGTAATAGGAATTGAACAGGAAGGCGAAGTCGGGATGGAAGGGGCGGTACCCGGGCGCGTGCTCGCCGAGCAGAAACTGCTCCCAGAACCAGGTCGTATGGGCCCGATGCCATTTCGCCGGGCTCGCGTCCGGCATGGATTGGATCTGCTGGTCCTCGGGTGAGAGCGGCGCGGCGCGCCGCTCAGTCTCGGCACGAACGGCCAGAAACGCGCTCTCCAGCGCCTGCGCGAGGCCATCAGGGGTGGCCGGGGGTGACGAAAGCGGCTGATCGGCCGTAGCGGAGGCTTGTTTCGTCACGTTTTTCTCCAGACAGGACAAAAGAACGTTGTTGGCGAACCCAGGTTCCAAAACCAAGGTTCGTCCTAGATAGGGGCTCCGTTACGGTATGAAAGTCCTCCCCGGCGATGATATTCGTGTCATCATGCAATGGCGCCGGGGCCGCCCTGGCCTGACGTCCAGGGACTGCTCTTTGCCATTTTACTTTGGATGCACAACGGTTTGGGCTACATATATAGGCAGGTATCGGGTTAACTCGGCTGAGCCGGCCCGGATTGATAATTGAGGGCTCTGCCCCAGAAGGACACGGATATGAGCATCGCGGAATTCATCGACAACGAAGTGAAGTCGAACGACGTGGTTCTGTTCATGAAGGGGACGCCGCAATTTCCGCAGTGCGGTTTCTCCGGCCAGGTCGTGCAGATCCTCGACCACATCGGCGTCGGTTATAAGGGCCTCAACGTGCTCGAATCCGCCGAGCTGCGTAACGGCATCAAGGAATATTCGAACTGGCCGACGATCCCGCAGCTCTATGTGAAGGGCGAGTTCATCGGCGGCTGCGATATCGTGCGTGAGATGTTCCAGGCCGGCGAATTGCAGCAGCTCTTCTCCGAGAAGGGCGTCGTCGTCGCGGCCTGATCCGTGACAGTGCTGAGGCGCCGGATCGGCGACGTCCAGCTCGAAATCATCGTCGCCGACATTACGACCCTCGGCGTTGACGCCATCGTCAACGCCGCCAACTCGTCTCTTCTTGGTGGAGGCGGCGTCGATGGTGCGATTCATCGCGCGGCCGGCCCGGAGCTGGTGGCCGAATGCCGCATGCTCCACGGCTGCAAGACGGGCGATGCGAAGATCACCAAAGGCTACCAGCTCAAGGCCGCGCACGTGATCCACACCGTGGGACCGGTCTGGAACGGTGGTACGCTGGGTGAGGACGATCTGCTCGCCTCCTGCTACCGCCGCTCAATGGAACTGTGCGGCAAGCACAAGTTGTCGTCGGCGGCCTTCCCCGCGATTTCGACCGGCATTTACCGCTTTCCTGCCGGCCGGGCCGCGAAGATTGCGATCGAAACGACCATTGGAGCCCTGCCGGCCTCCCCCTCGGTCGGCCACGTCATATTTTGCTGCTTCTCGGAGGCAAGCGCCGCCCTGCATGCGGACGTTCTGGCCCGGCACGGCAGCCCTTGTGCCTGACAATTGGGTCAGTACACTCCGCCAGCCATGTTCCGGGAGGGGATATGATTTCACGTTTTGGACGATTTGCATTGGCCTGCGGTGCGCTTGTCTCGTTTGGGACGATGTCGGCGCGCGCGGAGGGCACCTACGAGATTCCGGCCGGCGCACATTTCAATCAGGACAAGCTCGCCAAGGTCAGCGAGTTCTTCAAGAACGAGGTCGCGACCGGCAAGATCGCCGGCGCGACCGTGCTGATCCAGCAGCACGGCAAGCCCGTCTATCACGAAGCCTTCGGCGTGCAGGACGTGGTCAGCAAGGCGCCGATCACCGACAAGACGATCTTCCGCCTGTCGTCGCTAACCAAGGTGATCACCTCCGTTGTGGCGATGCAATTGATCCAGGACGGAAAGATCAAGCTCGACGATCCCGTCTCGAAATACATTCCCTCCTTTGCAAATGTGAAGGTCGGTGAGGAGAAGAAGGCCGAAGACGGCACCAAGACGCTCGAGCTGGTACCACTGGTCCGGCCCATTACCATTCTCGACCTGATGCGCCATACCTCCGGGATCACTTACGGCTTCTATGGCGACAGTCTGGTTCGCAAGGCCTATCGCGACGCCAACATCTACGCGGGCGAATTCGATCTCGCCGAGTTTGCCGAGCGGATCGCCAAGCTGCCGCTGCACAATCAACCTGGCGCGCTCTGGCAGTACGGCCATTCCACCGACATTCTGGCGCGGATCATGGAGATCGTGTCCGGAAAGACATTGTTCGAACTCGAGAAGGAAAAGCTGCTCGATCCGCTCGGTATGACCGATACAGGCTTCTTCGTCACCGAACCGGAGAGGCTGAAACGGCTCGCCCAGCCGCTGCCGAACGACAGCAATTTCCGGGTCGGCCGCGAGTACAGGACTGAGGTTCGCCAGAAGTGGGAATCCGCCAGCGGCGGCATGGTCTCGACCCTGGCGGACTTTTCGCGCTTTGCGCAGATGCTGGTCGATGGAGGAACGTTCGAGGGCAAGACCTATCTCAGCCCGAAGACGTTCGAGCTGATGGCATCGGACCATGCCGGCAAGGACTCCGGCGTTGAGCGGGACTACTTCTATTTTCCCGGTGACGGTTTTGGCATGGGACTTGGGTTTGCCGTGCGCACCGATCCCGGTAATGCCAAGCCGCCGCCGCCCGGCGATCTTGGCGAGTTGAAGTGGGACGGCGCCAGCGGTTGCTATTTGGTGGTCGATCGCAAGCAGGACATGTTCTTTGTGCTGCTGGAGCAGACCCCGACCGAGCGCCAGCGCATCCAACGGACATTGAAGCTTTTGGTCTATGAGGCCATGGAGAACTGAAATGTTCGCGCGCCGCGCTCCTGGCGGCGCTCGCTCTCTGATGAAACACTGTCCCGGATTTCGCTGCGCTCGATCCGGGCTGCGGGGCCAGGCCTCACGCCGCGCGCACGATCTCGCGCACGTAGCCGATGGCTTCCTCGATCTTCGCCGCGTCGACGTCGAGATGGGTGCAGGCGCGGATGCGGCCGTCCATCATCGCGAGCGTCACGCCGCGCTGCCTGAGGGCCGCGACCATCTTGTCGCCGGGGATGCCGGCGCCGTCGGGCTTGAAGAACACGAGGTTGGTCTCGGGCTCCTGGACCTCGATGCCGGCGATCTGCGACAGGCCGCGCGCGAGCGCGCGCGCATTGGCATGGTCGTCGGCGAGGCGCTCGACGTGATGGTCGAGCGCGTAGATACAGGCGGCCGCGCAGATTCCGGCCTGCCGCATCGAGCCGCCAAGGCGCTGCTTCCACTGCCAGACCGCGTCGATGAATTCGCGGGTGCCGGCGAGCACGCCGCCGATCGGTGCGCCGAGGCCCTTGGAGAAATCGATCCAGGCCGAATCCCAGCCCGCGGTCATGTCGCGCGGCGAGATGCCGCTTGCCACTGTCGCGTTCAGCAGGCGCGCGCCGTCCATATGCGTCACAAGGCCGTGCTGTTTGGCGATCGCGACGATCTCGTCGAGCGCGGCCTTCTTCCAGATCGTGCCGCCGCCGATATTGGCGGTCTGCTCGACGCTGACGACCCGCTGCGTCGGCTGGTAGCGCGTGCGCGGATGCAGGGCCTTGCGGAGCGTCTCCGGCGTGAACTGGCCGTCGGGGCCCTTGAGCTGCGTGACCTGGAAGCCGCCGATCGCGGCATGCGCGCCGCCTTCGCGGGCGATGATGTGCGCGGTCTCATGCGCCAGGATCTCGTCGCCGGGCCGGCAATGCACCAGCGTCGCGGTGACGTTGCACATCGTCCCTGACGGCATGTAGACCGCCGCTTCCTTACCCATCAGCGCGGCGACGCGCTCGCACAGCGCATTCACGGTCGGATCGTCGCCGACCTGCTCGTCGCCGACTTCGGCCCGCGCCATCGCCTCGCGCATCGCAGCCGTCGGCCTGGTTTGCGTATCCGAGAGCAGATTGATGCGCACCGGCGGCGCCTTGGGATCGACGGGGGGAGGGGTGTAGAGCATGCGACGGCTCCTCAAGCGATGCGGCCACTGAAATGTGGCTCTTAAGCAAAAAGGCCCCGGCGAACCGGGGCCTTTCGACATTCAAATCTTAGCGCGAATAGAATTCGACGACCAGATGGGGCTCCATCTGCACCGGGAACGGCACGTCGGAGAGGGCGGGGATGCGCACGTACTTTGCGGTCATCTTGCCGTGGTCGACTTCGAGATAGTCGGGGGTGTCGCGCTCGGGGAGCTGGCTGGCTTCGAGAACGTGGGCGAGCTGCTTGGAGGCTTCCTTGACCTCGACGACGTCGCCGACCTTGACCTGATAGCTCGAGATGTTGACCTTGCGGCCGTTCACCTTGATGTGGCCGTGGTTGATGAACTGGCGCGCGGCGAAGATCGTCGAGACGAACTTGGCGCGATACACGACCGCGTCGAGACGACGCTCCAGCAGGCCGATCAGGTTCTCGCCGGTGTCGCCCTTGAGGCGGCTGGCCTCGACATAGATGCCGTGGAACTGGCGCTCGGAGATGTTGGCGTAGTAGCCCTTCAGCTTCTGCTTGGCGCGCAGCTGCACGCCGAAGTCCGAGAGCTTGCCCTTGCGGCGCTGGCCGTGCTGGCCGGGACCGTACTCGCGGCGGTTCACGGGGCTCTTCGGGCGGCCCCAGATGTTCTGGCCCATACGGCGATCGATCTTGTACTTCGCCTCACTGCGCTTAGTCATCGCGTCCTCTTCGGTTGCATGGTTTGAGGAAACGCGCCCTCCTGTGTGCCGGGATGATTCCCGGCACCGACAGGTCCGATCCCCAAAGCTTAAGGGACCAAACCACGGGTCGCGAAACGCTTCGCGGGCCGAAACCGGCCCGCGAGCAGGCGGCTTTTAGGGGAGTTTGGGGTTCGCTGTCAATTCTTTAGCCGGTCATTCCGGGGCACCCGCAGGGTGAACCCGGAATCTCGAGATCCCGGGTTCGGTGCTGCGCACCGCCCCGGGATGACCGCTACGATCACGTCCCAACCGCCCGGATCGGCTTGGTGCCCGCCGCGCGCAATTCCGCAGCAATTTCAGTGTTCAGGACCTGTTCCAGCCGGGTCAGGACCCGGGCGATAGGGGCAGCGTCCGTCACCCGGTGGTCCCAGCGGATTACGACATGGATGGTCTGGTCCGGCTCGACAAGGCCGTAGCTGACGATGAACGGGCCGGGTGTGATGGGATGAAGCTCGCCGCCGCCATAGGCGGCCACCGAGCTTACCGCGAAGCTGCCGAACCAATTGCCGCGCTGCCGGCCGAAATTCAGGCCCACCGCCCAGAACAGGCGCCGCAGCGGCAGCGGTAGCCGGGTGACCCGCATGACCTTACGGAACATGGGGATATCAGCGACCGGGGCCGTCTTGGCGCGCCGGATCTCGGTATCGATCGCGACCAGGGTCATCACCTCTGGCGCAGCGATCCGCTGCGGCATGACGCATTCCTCGCCATTCTCGAGCCGGGCGATCGCCACCGACGCCACGCTATTGGGGAGCTCATAGAGCGTCGGCCAGGGCCATTTGGCGTAGACGGTGCGCAGCACCGGCTCATCCCTTGCCACCAGGGCAAACGCCTTGACGAACATGGCCGCCCAGCCGGCCGGCGCCCTCGCGCCCGCGCGGGCCTCCTGCAGGGGGCGGATATTGAGCGAGCGGGAGAGCGACACGAACGGCACGCCCCTCGAGGCGTGCATCAGGTCGACGATCAGGCGACGCGGCAGGGAAATGTTCTTGGGTTGACCGCGCATCGTTCCTTCGGTTCCCGCGGACTCACAGGGGACTGGCGGCGAGGGGGCGCCGCTCGCCGCCTGCTCTAGCACGCCGCGACGGCTGAAGGCGAGAACGAGCATTTCTTGAGCATTGTTCCGTCTGGCACGGCCCACCCCGGGCTCCGGCAAGCGGCAGGCGGTTCAGCGCCTGATCCCGTCGAACGCCGCGATGATGCCGCGCTGGAACAGCGACCAGTCGAAGCCGAGTGCGATGGCGCGGTAGCCGCGGTCAATGAGCTGGTTGGCCTGGTCGGCGGTGCGCGCCACGCCGCCGATCGGCACGCCGCTTTTGAGGATGCCGGCCTCGGCCCGCGCGATCAGCGCCAGCAATTCCGGATCGTCCATCTGACCACGCTTGTTGATGGACGTGGCAAGATCGCCGGGGCCGATCACCGCGACATCGATGCCTGGTGTCGCCATGATCTCGTCGATGCGGTTGACGGCATCGACATGTTCGATGGTGATCATGCAGATCATCTCGTCATCGGCTGAGGCCATGTAGTCAGGCATTGACTGGCCCCAGCGGAACGGCGCGTGGAACGGCCCCCAGAGCCGGTCGCCGCGCGGCGGATAGCGCACGCTGCGCACCGCTTTCTCGGCCTCGTCGCGATTGGTGATCATCGGGAAATTGATACCGAAGGCGCCGATATCCATCGGTGCTTTGGCAAGCCACGGCTCGTTCGCGGCGATCCGCACCAGCGGCGTGCACGGCGTTCCCGTCGTCGCGGCGATCATGGCATGCGCTTCGGTGAGGCCGATCGGGCCGTGCTCGAGATCCACGATGATCCAGTCGAGCGAGCGCGCCATGATCTGCACCATCTGCACGCTCGGGATCGTTGCGATCGCGCCGAAGGCGGGGCGGCCTTCGCTCCACATCTGGCGAAGGCGATTGAGCGGCTTTGCGGGGACCGACATGTGAAGACCTGCGCGTGGGTAACGATGCGCGAAGCCTAGCAGCACGCCGCCGGCGCGCAAAGTCAGGCGACCGCGCGCCCGCCGAAGAACGGTGTCAGCGTGGCGGAAAGGCCATGCGCGCGGTTCGAGGTGAAAATCATCTCAGCGCCCGTCTGCGCGATGCCGCAGCCGTACGGGCCGAGAAGGTCGGAAACGCGGCGGGCGATCGCAGGCGCCGGATCAATCCATTGGACCGGCCAGGGCGCCAGCCGCTCCATCCGGTCGAGCAGCAGCGGATAATGAGTGCAGGCCAGCACGATCGTGTCGGTGCGCGCAGTCGCATCCTCGGAGTTTCCGACGAAGCAAGGTTTCAGCTCAGCGAAAATGTCGCTGTCGTCGACTGTGGTGCCGCTGAGCGCAGCCTCGGCGAGCGTGGCGAGTTCGGGCGAACCGACCAGCGTCACCTCGCAGCCTTGGCTGTGATCCCGGATCAGCGCTTGGGTGTACTCGCGTTTGACGGTCGCTTTCGTACCGAGCACGGAGACGCGGCGGGTCTTCGACTGCGCGCAGGCCGGCTTGATCGCCGGCACTGTGCCGACGAACGGCACGCGATAAGCGGCGCGCAAATGGCTCATGACTGAAACGGACATGGTGTTGCATGCGATCACCACCAGGTCGGGCTTGTGCGTGTCAATCAGCTCCCCCATCAGCGGCACGACGCGGGCGATGATCTCGTCCTCGCTGTGATGGCCATAGGGGAAGAAGGCGTCGTCGGCGACGTAGGTATAATGCGCATCCGGGCGCGCCGCCACGACCTCACGCAACACGGTGAGGCCGCCAAGACCGGAATCGAATACCAGGATCGTCGGGGAATTGGTCACGTCGCTACCTTAAGACCCCATGGTTACCATTCGGTTTTTGGGGCGGTTTTGCGGCGGGGGCGGCCGGCGCCCAGTTTGGAACGATTCAATTTCACCTCTGCCGCCCGTACCCGCTATCAGCCGTGCTGCGCTGCGATTGGGATACCCGTAAGTTTTCGGGAGCCGACATGATCAGAAACACTGGGAATGGCTGGGGGAGCGTCGCCCGGTGGTTTCACTGGGGCCTGGCGCTGGCGATCATCGGCATGATCGGCTTCGGCTGGTGGATGAATCACATCCCGGCGCGCGCCGACAAGTTCTTCTACCGCTCGATCCACGCCGATATCGGCTACGTGATCCTGCTGCTCACAGTGTTGCGATTGGCCTGGCGCATCACCAACGCGACCCCGGCGCTGCCGGCCGAGTCCTTGCGCTGGCAGAAGATCGCAGCCCGCGTCAGCCACGGCGGCGGCAGTCTGGATTGCTTCGCTGCGCTCGCAATGACAGGGTAGGATGTGGCGCCAGTTTTGCTTCATCTCCTCAGGAGACGTTATGCTCACCGTCCACCACCTCGGCAAATCGCAATCCGAACGCATCGTCTGGCTCTGCGAGGAGCTCGCGATCCCATATGAGCTGAAGTGCTATGCGCGCGATTCCGTCACCATGCTGGCGCCGCCCGACTACAAGGCGCTGCATCCGATTGGCGCTGCGCCCGTGATCACCGACGGCGATCTGGTGCTGGCCGAATCCGGCGCCGTCGTCGACTACATCATCGCCAAATATGGCAACGGCCGCCTCGTGCTCCGCGCCGATGATCCCGACTTCGCGCAGTTCCTGTACTGGTTTCACTTTGCCAACGGCACCTTGCAGGCCGGCATGGGCCGGCTGATGCTGCTGAACCGGCTCAAGCTCACTGACGACAATCCGATGCTGGTCGCGATCAGGGCGCGTGTCGACCGTGCCTTCGACCTTGTCGACGCGCGCGTGCGCGAAGCCGAATATCTGGCAGGCAGCAACTTCACCACGGCCGATATCATGACGGTCTTCACGCTCACCACGATGCGTTATTTCCAGCCCTATGATCTCCAGCGTTGTCCGAACGTGGTCAAATATCTCGGCCGCGTCAGTGCGCGTCCGGCCTATCGTCGGGCGATGGAGAAGGGCGATCCCGGCATGGCGCTGCTGCTCAGCTGAGCGGACGATCAGGCGATCTTGTTCGTGGTCGCCGTCCGCGCTGCGGCCAGCTGCTTCTGCAGGCGATCGATGTTCTGCAGCAGGCGCTGGCTGGTCAGCACCAGGAAATAATAACCGAACTGCGGATCCTGGAAGTAGATCTCGAGCAGGCGGTCATAGGTGATCGTGAGCACCTGGCCGTCTTCGATGCATTCGATCGTTCCGGTGCGGCGGTTGTCGGGCGTGAGGAAGCCGAGCTCTCCCATCAGCGCGCCGGGCCCGATCTCGACGCCGATCTCCTTGACCAGGAACTTGCCGGTCACGGTGAGGAGCATCTCCTGGGCCGGATCGCCGAGCTTGAACAGGGTGTCGCCGCGGCGATATTTGCGCTCGGTCATGAATGGCTTGAGCCACTCGATCGACATGTCGCCTTCGGCGGCGTGCCGCGCTTTCTTGACCAGCTTGAGCATCTGACGAAGCCGGAGGGCGTTGATCGGAAGCATCAGGAGATAGAGCAGGAACGTCGAGACATTGGCGGAGAGCGCGCCGAAAATGGCGAAGAAGGCGCAGCCGATCATGTTGGCGACGCGCAAGGGCACCATCGTCCGCATCAGGAGGGTGGCGACGAAGAAGCCGGCGCCGATCGTCGCAAATAGATTGGCCAGCGTGATGTTGTGGACGAAGATCTCGAGCAGCCGGTTGAAGATCGCGTCCCAGGTGACGTTGTTGGGGTCAAGGCCCATCTGGACCAGGATCTTCGCGATCCTGAGATTGTCCGTGGCCGCATCGAGAATGCGGTCAAGGATCGAGGAGACGTCTGCGCTGCCGGACGGCATGGTACTATCCCTGCGTAAGGCCTTCAGTCCTGGGCGGTAGGCTCGACACCTATAGCCGAAATGGAACGACGACCGCTTGAATGAAACCTTCGGTCGCCGTTCCGCAACAGGCAAATTTTAGCCCGAACCGTCGTTTCGGCAATTGCCCGTTCGTTGCGCGCATGGTCCGGCCGCCCCCGTGATTCGGGGACGGCCCCGGTGGACTTCAGCGTCCGGAAGTGGCGCTGGGCGCCAAAAAGGACAGAAGGTGGGCCTACGGCTTGACGCCAGGCTGGACGACCTGCTGCTCGACGAGGGTCAGGTGCCCGGGCAGCGAGCCGGCACGCAGCTGCATGGCGACGCTGTTGGCCTCCTCCAGGGTGAAATTGCCCGAGATCTGAACCGAGCCGCCGGTGATGGGCTCGCGGATCACGGGGGCGGAGATCACCGTGTCGTCAAGCGCGATGGCGATGGGCTTGCCGATATTCTCTTCCGTGAGATGGGCAAAACGCCGCGTGCCGCGTCCGTTGAAGCGGAAGGAGACAACCGGATCCTTCGTCCCGGGGGCGAAGCTTGGCGCGGCATCGCTGATGTCCTCGCCGTCGAGCGTGCTTTCCTTGGCGACCAAATAGGGCCGCTTGTCCTTGAACCCGAGCAAGACCTCCGTGCCCTCGGGCGGCTTGCCGGATTGCGCCTGCTCCGGAGGCATCGATACATCGACCTGGCGGAGGCTGACCTTGACCCTCCGGGCGAAGATCGCGGTGATGGGCTCGGGATCGGTGACGCCGGGCAGGAAGATGCGAATGCGGTCAGTCCCGTCAGGGACGGCGCTGACAAGCTTGATGCCGGCGTCCTTGAGACGCTGCTCGATCATGGCGATGGAATCTTCGACGAGCTCATGCAGCCGTGCCGCGGATGCGGCATCGGTCGGCGCGAGCCGGACCGCTCCGTCGCCACCGTCGGTCACGGAAATGGCATGCGACGGCAGTCCGTCCGCGGCAGCGGCGAGCTTGCGCGCAAGCTGGTCGCGTGCCATGGCGTCGGCGATCTTCACATCGACGCCACCGTCACGGATCGCGAGATTGGAGAAGGCGATATGGCCGTCGTGCAAGGCCTTGTAGACGTCGTCGCGCAGATCGGTGACAACGCTCTCGCGCAGGGCGTCGCCGTCCACCTTGTAGATGATCCGAGACCCGCCCAGCTTTTCCATCTTGTCGACGACGAAGGCCGCGAGCTTGGCGCGCATCTTGTCGAGCTGGCTATCGGCGAGCGCTGCGCGCGGCAGGACGATCATCGACGCCAAGGCGAAGGCGAGGATCAGCCGTGTGGCGCGGTCCCGCAGGGGCGTGGTCATCATCACCTCAAGTCCATCGGCGGGACGCTGGCAGAAGAGTCCAGTGCCTGATCTTGGTACCTGGATCGGCCAGGAAGGTTCAAAAGCCGCTCGGGCGAGGTCTATCGCCGTAGCCGGTCGGCAATGGACGAACGCCAAATCATCCATCATTGTAGTCCCGCCCGGCCGGCCAATCGGCCGGGAGGACCCGCCGCACCAAATGTCAAAAGACAGGCGGCGAGGGACGACCTGAGGGAGGACGGAATTCCATGGCGGGCATCCACACGCTCGATCGGCTTATTGGCGACAACTATCCGGAGTTCTTGACGGACGAGGAGGTCCGGGCCTTCGAGCAGGTCCCTTATGCCGACCGGGTCGCGGCCGAGAGCACCTATGACGCCATCAGGCTTGGGGCCGCACGCAACCCCGACGGCGCGGTGATCCAGTTTCTGCAAAATGCCGATCCTGCCGACACGGCTGTCGTGGTCACCTACCGCGATTTCATCGCGCGGGTCACGCAGGCGGCCAACATGTTTCACGCGCTCGGTGCGGAGAAGGGCGATGTGATCTCGTTCATGTTGCCGCTGCTGCCCGATGCCTTCGTGACGCTGTTCGGGGCCGAAGCCGCGGGCATCGCCAATCCCGTCAACCCGCTGCTCGAGCCGCATCAGATCGCGGAAATCCTGGAAGCGGCGAACACGAAGATCCTGGTGGCGCTTGGGCCGATGCCGGGCACCGACATCTGGCAGAAGGTCGAGCAGATCCGCCCGCAGCTCAAGCACCTCAAGGCGATCGTGCAGGTGGCTGGCGGCGGCGATCCGGACAAGGGCATCTTTGCGTTCAACGATCTGGTCAAGCAGCAGCCGGCGGACCGGCTTGTCAGCGGGCGCAAGATTCTCGGCAGCGACATCGCCGCCTATTTCCACACCGGCGGCACGACAGGCACGCCAAAGCTGGTGCGGCACACCCATGCCAACCAGGTCTATCAGGCCTGGGCGCTGAACCTGCTGCTGAAAGCGAAGCCCGGCGCCAACCTGCTGTTTGGCATGCCGCTGTTTCATGTCGGCGGATCACTGACGCAGGTCCTCGGAACACTGTCAGCCGGCGGCTCGCTGGTCGTGCTGTCGCCGAGCGGCTGGCGTAATCCCAACGCCGTGAAGAATATCTGGGGCCTGGTCGAGCGCTTCAGGCCTGAGGCCCTGTCCAGCGTGCCGACGGTGCTCGCCGCAACACTCGCGGTGCCGCCGGGAAATGCCGACATCTCCAGTTTGAAATATGCCGCCGGCGGCGGCTCGGCGATCCCGGTCGCGGTGGGATCTGCGATCCAGGAAAAACTCAAGCTGCCGGTCGTCGAAGTCTACGGCATGACAGAGACCTCGAGCGTGCATACGCTGGCCTATCCGTCACGGCCGATCCGGCTCGGCTCGGTCGGCCTTCCCATGCCGTATTCCCGCGTGCGTATTGTGCAGCTGGATGCCGACGGCAATTTGATCCGCGACTGCAAGGTGGACGAGATCGGCGTCGTCATCATGGCCGGTCCCGGCGTGTTCGGCGGCTATCTCAATGAGGCCCACAACAAGGGCGCCTTTGTCGACAAGGTCTGGGTCAATTCCGGCGACCTCGGCCGGTTGGACGCCGCCGGCTATCTCTGGATCACCGGGCGCGCCAAGGACCTCGTCATCCGCGGGGGTCACAATATCGATCCGGCTCCGATCGAGGAGATCATGTTCCGCCATCCCGCCGTCGGCTTTGCCGCGGTGGTCGGTCAGCCCGATGCCTATGCCGGCGAGCTGCCGGTCGGTTACGTGCAGCTGAAGCCCGGCGCGTCCGTCGAGCCGGGCGAGCTCGAAGCGTGGGTGCGCGAGCGCACGCCGGAGCGCGCCGCCGTTCCGGTCCAGGTCATTCCGATCGACCCGATGCCGGTGACCGGCGTCGGCAAGGTCTTCAAGCCACAATTGCGCTGGGACGCGGCGCAGCGCGTGTTCACCAACGTGCTGCGGCCACTCGTCGAGCGCGGTATCGACTGCAAGGTGAAAGTCGGCGCCCATGGCAGCCACGGCTCGATCGCGACGGTGACACTGACGGGCTTGCCGGCCGACCAGCGCGACATCGTCGCCGGCGAGGTGCACACGCTGCTCGCGCCGTTCGTGATGCGGCACGAGGTGGTACAGGCGTAGCCTCGCCCACGCGGCAGACGTTTTACGCCGGCATCGCGGTTTCAATCAGGCGCACCCAGAATGAGGCGCCGTGGCCGAGGATGTTGTCGTTGAAGACGTAGGCCGGGTGGTGGCACGCAGGGCTCTCGCCCATGCCCACCAGCACCATGGCGCCGGGGCGCTCTTCCAGCATGAAGGAGAAGTCTTCTGCCCCCATCATCGGGATGATGCGGTCGTTGACGCGCTCGGCGCCGACGATGTCACGGGCGACGTCGGCGGCGACGCCGGCTTCACGCGCATGATTGAAGGTCACCGGATACATGCGCGTGTACTTCGTCTCCGCCGAGCCGCCATAGGCGCGGGCGACGCTGTCGGCGACTTCGCCGATCCGGCGCTCGATGAGATCGCGCACCTCAGGATCGAGCGAGCGCACGGTGCCGCAGAGCTCGGCGGTCTCCGGGATGATGTTGAAAGCGGTGCCGGCGTGGAATTGCGTGATCGAGACCACCGCCGACTGCAGCGGATTGACGTTGCGCGCGACGATCGATTGCAGCGCGCCCACGATCTGCGAGCCGATCAGGACGCTGTCGATGGCCTGGTGCGGGGTGGCGCCGGCATGGCCGCCCTTGCCGCGCACGGTGATCTGGATGTTGTCGGAGGAGGCCAGCATCGGGCCCGGCGTGGTGGCGAAATGGCCTTCGGCGAGACCCGGCATGTTGTGCATGCCGTAGACCTGGTCGATGTTCCAGCGCGTCATCAGCCCGTCCTCGACCATGGCCTTGCCGCCGCCGCCGCCTTCCTCGGCGGGCTGGAAGATCATGACCGCGGTGCCGTCGAAATTGCGCGTCTCGGCGAGGTACTTTGCCGCGCCCAGCAGCATCGCGGTGTGGCCGTCGTGACCGCAGGCGTGCATCTTGCCCGGGATCTTCGAGGCGTAGGGCACCTCGGCGGTTTCCATGATCGGCAGCGCGTCCATGTCGGCGCGCAGGCCGATGGCCTTGCCTGAGGCAGACTTGCGACCACGGATCACGCCGACGACCCCGGTGCGGCCGATGCCCGTCACCACCTCGTCGCAGCCGAACTCGCGCAATTTGTCGGCGACGATGCCGGCCGTGCGGTGGACCTCGTAAAGCAACTCCGGGTTCTCGTGAAAGTCATGGCGCCAGGCGGCCATTTCGTCGGAGAGGGCGGCGATGCGGTTGACGATGGGCATGGGCGTCGGGTCCGTTTTTCTCGGTAGGGCGAATGGGCGCAGCGTAGCCCGCCACGAGGCCCGGGCGAAAGGCAGATCCCGTCTCAAAAATTAACTGTCAATCACGGATCATTGACTGACAGATATTGAAATCTGTCAGCGAGATATGTATATCCGTTCCCGGACGCTCCGATTGGGCGTCCCGCGGCCATCCCTCCCGGGAGCCTGAGGTCCGAAATGCCTGCGGATCGAGGCGCGTCATTTTGGGGTGGGAACCGCGGACGAATGGAGACTTACGACAATGACGACCGAAATCATCAACTTCACCGGCACGATTGGGCATTGGCTCAATTTGCTGGTTGCGCGCCAGATCGCGGCGCAAGCTGCAAAACTGCCTCATTAAGGCGAGAGCTTTCCGAAACGACCGGTCAAGGGCGCTTCGGTAAGCATCCTTCGCCGGGGAACTGGACCCTGAACGGGAACATGGTGCTGGCATGAACGAAGCTGTTGTCTTGACGCCGGAGCGGATCCTCGAAGTGACCGAGGATGTCTTGCGGCGCTACGGACTTGCCAAGGCCACCGTGGTCGACGTTGCCCGTGCGCTCGATGTGAGCCACGGCAGCGTCTATCGCCACTTCCCGAGCAAGGCTTCGCTGCGCGAGGCCGTCGCCAAACGCTGGCTCGACCGGATCGACGCGCCGCTGCTGGCGATCGCCAATGAGCAGGGGCCGGCGCCCGACAGGCTCGACCGCTGGCTGCGTACCCTGTTCGCGGCCAAGCGCTCGCGTGTGCTCGACGACCCCGAGATGTTCGAGACCTATCTGACGCTGGCGCGCGAGGCGTGCGCGGCCGTCAAGTGCCACAAGGACACCATGATCGACCAGATCGCGGCGATACTGGCCGACGGTGTCAAGCAGGGCGAGTTCGCCGTGGACGACGTCAAGACGACGGCGCGCGCGCTGTTCGACGCGACCTGCCGCTTCCATCATCCAGCCCATGCCGACGAGTGGAAGGATGCCGATCTGCCGGCGCGCGTGGACGCCACCCTCGCGCTGCTGCTGCGCGGGTTGAAGGCCTGCTAGACCGCGGTGGCCGTTCGATACACGCGCCGTCCCATCAACTTCTAACCTTGTTGAGAACGACGCCGTTGCGGACCGATGGCGTGGACGTACGTGCGCGGAAAGCGCCGTCGGACGATGGGACGACCGGTGGACTCTCCGGATAGGCGCTGATCGCGATTTCGACGTCGTCCTTCGATCGCTTTCGAAGGCGCTCGAATGCCAGTTCCTGATCGAGGGCAGGACAGCGGAAGTGGACCACGGCGGTATCGGGGAGGCGGCAGAGTTCGTCGATGAGATCGCCTACCGTGATGACGGGGGGATGGGCGACTGCCTTGTGGTGACCCTTACTCATGACTTCTACTCCTTCACCCTGCTAACTGGAACACAATAGCCTCCGTTCCTATCCGCTTGGCAGAATGAGAAATTTCATCTCATTCGAGGCTTTGCGGCAGGGCCGCTGCTAAATCCGCGTCAACTCGCAAGCCGCGGCAAGCCGCACCAGCTGCGCGTCCGTGCGCGCGCCGGTCTTGGTCCTGATCAGATAGTGGTAGTTCTGGACCGTCTGAAGCACGAGGCGCATGCGATCACCCCAAAGTTTGATAAGCTCAGCCTAACAACGCCGCCGCGTCTTGCCAATTGCAGGGATTGGGCCCGATTGCAGCTCGGGCAAATTTCCCAAGCCCGATTGGGCATCGCTCTTTGGACCTGCAGCGGCGGCTTTGATCTGATCGGGGTGGAAACATCGCAGGCCAATCCCTGCAAGGTGAGGAGCGTGCAGCATGAGTTCGATGACGATTGGACCGATCGCGCCCTCGACTGCCGACCCATCCGAGCGCAGCGCTCTGTTGTTCTGGATGATCTTCACGGGACTGTCGATCTTCGCCGTGGTGCTGCTGTGGCGTTTCGGCCTGATCCATCTGATGCTCACATCAGACCGGACCTACATTTCGAGCGTGATCGCGGCGCTCTATCTCGTCACCTGCGGTCACTGCTTCCTGCGCACGCGAGCGATTGCCCGTGAAGGTGCGGCGGCCCGGCGCTGCCGCGCGGTGCTGGCGGCGCCCGAGGGCAGCAAGGTGCTCGATGCGCGCGCCACCGCGCTGCCGCGCGGGCTGGTGCGCGATCACATCGAAAGCCTGGTGACGAAAGCGGCGGCGCAGGATTACCGTCCGGTCGACCAGACGCTGCTGCTGCGGACGCTCGCGGACCGCCTGCGCGGCTCCAACGGGTTCGGTGCGTTCGTCTCCGACACGCTGATGAAGCTCGGCCTGCTCGGCACCATCATCGGCTTCATCATCATGCTGGCGCCGATCGCGGGACTGGACGCCGCCGACAAGGTCGCGATGCGCTCCTCGATGGGACTGATGAGCGACGGCATGGCGGTCGCGATGTACACGACGCTCGCGGGCCTCGTCGGCTCCATCCTGGTCCGGATCCAGTACTACATGCTCGATGCCGCGACCCAGCGGGTGTTCTCGGATGCGGTGGTGCTGACCGAGACCTATGTGACGCCGGTTCTCGAGCGTAAAGGTGCTGGAACGCCGTCATGATGGATGATTTCGGCCTCTATCCGCGCGAGGAGCCGTTCGATCCCCTGGGCGTGATGCTGTTCAAGGCGCTTCAGGTGGTCGCCTTCCTGTTCTTCCTCGCGCTGCTTGCGGTCTCTCCCGATGCCAAGGACGGCAAGATCGACTCCAAGGCCGAGTTCATGATCACACTGGACTGGCCGGACAATCATCCCGACGATCTCGACCTGTTCGTGCAGGATCCCGCCGGCAACATCGCCTGGTATCGCCACCGGGAGGCCGGCTTCCTCACGCTCGACCGCGACGACCGGGGCGGGGCCAACGACTTCATCATGGTCAATGGTAAGAAGATCGCTTCCCCCATCCGTGAGGAGATCGTCACGCTGCGCGGCATCGTCCCCGGCGAATACACCGTCAACGTCTCGCATTTCGTCGCCACGACCGGCGAGCCCGTCACGGCCAATGTGAAGGTGCAGAAGCTCAATCCGACCGCGCAGGTGGTTTTCGACAACAAGTTCACGCTCGACCACACCGGTGACGAGAAGACCGCGGTGCGGTTCCGGCTCGATGCCGAGGGCAAGGTTATCGATGTGAGCCAGCGGCCGAAATCGCTGATGGAGACCTTCCGCAGCAGCTGGCGCAATGGCGCCGATATCGACCCGAACACGCGGGTAAGGGTGCGCCGTGAGTAATCAGCAGACGGTCATCCTCTCGCTGTCGGTCGCCTATGCCGTGATCGGCGCGCTGCTGCTGGTCGTGCTGGTCTATGCGCGGCTGCACTGGTCGCTGAAGGCGGTCGCCGTCGTCGTGACCAGTGCCTTCTACGTCGTCAGCTTCACGGACATGCGCGGGTTGCTCGGCTGGGCCAGCACGGACAGGCTCCCTGCGTCCTTCAAGCTGCTGGCGGCGCGGATCGTCGAGCCGCATTCGCTGGAGGGCGATCCCGGCTCGATCTATCTGTGGGTGGAGGAACTCGATGCGGATCATCGTCCGAGCGGCATTCCACGGGCCTTCCGCGTCCCCTATAACGACACCCTGGCCGACAAGACCCATGCGGCGGAGAACGAGATCGCGGCGGGCCATCCGCAAGGCGGGCGTGCGGCGGACTTTGGCGGCGGCGAGGGCAGCCTGGTCGACATGATCAGGGAGTATGTGACGCCCAAGGCCATCCTCGAGACCAGCGGCGGCGATTCCTCGACCGGGGAGTTCAATGCCCCGCCATCAGGCGCGCAAGGCGCCGTCTTCACGCCGTTGCCGCCACCTCGGATGCCGCCCAAGGACGAGCAATAGGCTCTTCACCATTGCGGCCGCGTGGCGCTGGTCAACCGCCTTGCGCTGGCGCATCTTGTTGACCTCCCTCAAATTGGCTTTATCGGCTTCCAATAAGACTATTGAGGGTGGAGGGTGCGTGCTTCTCGCTGTCTTCTCGGATATCCACGGCAACCGGCAGGCGTTCGAGGCGTGCCTGAAGGTGGCCCGCGCCAGGGCTGCGGAGCGGTTCATCCTGCTCGGCGATTTCGTCGGCTATGGCGCCGACCCGGAATGGGTCGTGGACACCGCCATGGATCTGGTCGCCCATGGTGCCGTCGCCGTGCGCGGCAATCATGACGAAGCCGTCAACACCACCACCGAGAACATGAACAACGAGGCGCAGATCGCGATCGAGTGGACGCGCGGGCGGCTCGATGCGGCACAGCGGCGGTTCCTGGCCGAACTGCCGATGCTGGTGGACGACAGCGATCGGCTGTTCGTGCATTCGGAAGCCTCGAGCCCCAAGCGCTGGCATTATGTCCGCTCGACGGCGGATGCCGCCAGGAGCCTGATCGCAACGCCGGCTCACGTCACGTTCTGCGGCCACATTCATCGGCCCGCGCTCTATTCGATGTCGGTGACGGCGAAGATGACGAGCTTCGTGCCCAAGACCGATGTGCCGGTGCAGCTCCTGCGCGGCCGGCAATGGCTCGCCGTGCTCGGCTCGGTCGGCCAGCCGCGCGATGGCGATCCGTCGGCATCTTTCGTGCTGTTCGACACGGTCTCGTGCCAGATCACCTATTGCCGTGTGCCCTATGACATCGCGAGCGCGGCAAGCAAGATCCGCGAGAACGGCCTGCCGCCCTGGCTCGCCGATCGGCTGTCGCAGGGGCGCTAGAGGCCGATGCCCAAATCCCTGGTCAAATCAGGCGCTGTCATCGACGGCTACACGATCGGCGAATGCGTCCATGCCGGCGGCATGGCGACGCTGTGGACCGTCACCCGTCCCGGCATCGAGGTGCCGCTGCTGATGAAGGTCCCGCGGGCGTCGGAAGGCGAGGACCCCGCGGCAATCGTTTCGTTCGAGATGGAGATGATGATCCTGCCGCGGCTGGCCGGCCCGCACGTGCCGCACTGCTATGGCACCGGCGATTTTGCCCGCCAGGCCTATGCCGTGATCGAGCGCATTCCGGGCACAACGCTCTACAAGCGGCTGCCCGATCTGCCGCTACCTTACGAGGAGGCGCGGTTGCTGGTTGCCAAGATCGCGGCTGCGCTCGCCGATCTGCATCGGCAGAGCGTGATCCATCACGACATCAAGCCAAGCAGCGTCATGTTCCGCGAGAGCGGCGAGGCAGTGCTGATCGATTACGGCCTGTCGCACCACGATCATCTGCCCGACCTGCTGCAGGCGGAGTTTCGTCTGCCTTATGGCACAGCGCCCTACATGGCGCCGGAACGGCTGCTGGGCGTGCGCGACGATCCGCGCAGCGACCTGTTTTCGCTCGGTGTGCTGCTGTACTTCTTCACGACCGGCGAACGTCCGTTCGGCGAGGGCGAGACACTGCGCGCGATGCGGCGGAGGCTGTGGCGCGATCCGCATCCGCCGCGAAGCTTGCGCGCCGACTATCCGCCCTGGCTCCAGGAAGTGGTGCTGCGGTGTCTCGAGATCGAGCCGGTCCGGCGCTACCCGACCGCGACCCAGCTCGCCTTCGATCTCGCGCATCCGAACCAGGTCAGGCTGACCGCGCGTTCGGAGCGGATCAAGCGCGATCCCTTGAGCGTGGCCTGGCGGCGCCGGTTCAACCAGGACGCCATGCAGCCGCGGGCGAAGGCGGATGTTGCCGAACAGATTGCCTCGAGCCCGATCCTCGCAGTCGCGCTTGACACGGTGGAAGGTGAGCCGGAGCTGAACGAGGCGCTGCGTGTGACCACGGAGCGCATTCTCGCGACGCTGCCGTCAGCGCGGCTTGCCTGCGTCAATGTGCTGAAGCTCAACCGCATCGCCATCGACAAGACGCTGGACGACCAGGGCTCCAACAAGCATATCGACCGCCTGGTCGCGCTCCGGCATTGGGCGACGCCGCTGAAGCTGGATGAAAGCCGGCTGTCGGTTCACGTGCTGGAGGCGGTCGATCCCGCCACGGCGCTGCTGGAATTCGCCGAGGTCAACCAGGTCGACCATGTCGTCATCGGCGCGCGGCAGAGCTCGTTCAGGCGCACGCTGCTTGGCAGCGTCTCGGCCAAGGTGGCGGCGGAGGCGACCTGCACCGTCACCGTGGTGCGGCCGCCGCGCATGGCTGTTGCCAAACCGGACGCCGGCGTGGTGTGGGGCTAGGAAAGATTCACGCCGCGTGCGCGGTGTGCATCGAACGCTTGCGACGGATCGGCCAGGTGAAGTGCGGGCCGGCCTCGCCGTGATCCGCGCTGCCGCCGAAGTACTGAATGATCTCGCGGCAGGGCTCGCAGTTGAAGAGGTTACGCGACGCGGACGCCTTGGTCATTTCCTTCAGGCAGTTCGGGCAGTGCGGTTTCATTGGTTGAGTCCAGAAAAGGATTTCAATGCCGGCGCGGTGACCGGAACGAGTGGTCCAGGTCTACAGTCTCGGCGCCCGGATCGTCGCGCATATTGCCTTCGGTGCGTTCGAGCCGACCGAAGAAATAGTCGAGGTTCGGATGCGGGCGGCGCGGGATGCGGCACCTGCGTTTCGGCTGACGCTTCACGAGGGCGATCTGCATGGCGTCAGCCCGGATAGCGGCGGCGACCGATGATGCGGGTCGAACGCGCCGGGACCTGCACCGGTCCGGCCGATGGGCCGAACACAACGAACGCACAAAAACCGATCCACAACGCCACGCCAGTCCAAACCAGGGTCGTCGTCATGATGTGCTCCTGTCAAATCAGGCAGGAATCACTAGCGATGATTTGCACGAATCAGGGAAGTCCGGAGGAGTACGGATTTAGGTTGCAATTTTAGTCATTGCGCGTCGCAATGCCCGTAAAGGCCGCAGTTTTGCCGGCGTAGCGCCGGTCAGATCGCCTCGCCGCGCGCCGCGAGTGCCGCGTTGCGGATCGCTGCAATATTGTTCTTGTACACATCCTGCGTGCCGCCCTTGAACACGGACGTGCCGGCGACGAAGGCGTTGGCGCCGGCGGCCGCAAGCGCGCCGGCGACATCGGGGCCGACACCGCCATCGACCTCGATATCGATCGGACGCCCCGCCGTCATCGCGCGAATGTCGCGGATCTTGCCGATGGCGGAGGGGATGAAGGCCTGGCCGCCGAAACCGGGATTGACCGACATCACCAGCACGAGATCGACCAGGTCGAGCACGTATTCGAGCACGCTGATCGGCGTGCCCGGATTGAGCGAGACGCCCGCCTTCTTGCCGAGCGCCCGAATGGCCTGGAGCGAGCGGTGCAAATGCGGACCTGCCTCGGCATGCACGGTGATGTGGTCACAGCCGGCCTTGGCGAAGGCCTCCAGATAGGGATCGCAGGGCGAGATCATCAGATGCGCATCGAACACCTTCCTGGTGTGCGGGCGCATCGCCTTGATGACGTCAGGGCCGTAGGAGATGTTGGGCACGAAGTGCCCGTCCATCACGTCGAGATGGATCCAGTCGGCGCCGGCAGCATCCACCGCGCGGACCTCCTCGCCGAGCTTCGAGAAATCCGAGGCCAGGATCGAGGGCGCGATGGCCAGGGGGCGGGGGGCGAAGGCTTGGGTCATGGCGCTGTTTCCCGGGGCGGCATGGGGGCTGTTGGCCTCGCCTAACATGGGCCTCCCGGCCGGGCAATGCAGGGAGGTTGAGCTTCCTGTGGGCGGAAATTTCTGCCGCCAGCGGGCATGAATTGCCGATGGTCCCGCACCCCGCAAGGCCCGGCGGATATGGATTTCATTGAGCTTTTCGCGCTGGCACGTCGCTTGCTGACCTCACGGCCAGAACATTGGCCGCGGCATGCCGCATGGTTTGGAGTTGTGCAATGTTGTTTGCGCTTGGTGCCGTCTCGACTGCGCTTGATGCCATTCAATCGCTGACGAGCTCGAAATCGTCCTCGACGCAGCAGACTGGCTCGTCGCAAGGCGCGGCCAACCCATTCGCGATCAACAGCAGCACCAGCAGCACGTCAAGCAGTGCAGCTCCGTCGGCGAATCCTGGCTATTATCCGCAGATCTCGCCGGAGACGATGAATGCGCTGTTCGCCGCGCAAAGCCAGTCGACGGACCAGACCGCCAGCACGGGCAACGCGACTTCGAGCAGCCGCGACGCAGCGCTGAAGGACCTGTTCTCGCAGATCGACGCCAATGGCGACGGCAAGATCACCCAATCGGAGTTCGAGAACGCGCTCGGCGCCGGCGGCACCAATCTGGCGCAGGCCGACGACGTGTTCTCCAAGCTCGATACCAATTCGGACGCCAGCGTCAGCCTGGACGAGATGTCCAAGGCGCTGAAGGGCGCCGGCCATCATGGCGGCCACCACGATGCGCACGCGCCGAGCGGCTCGGGCGGTGCGTCGGGCAACGGCTCGGATTCCTCGTCATCGCCGAGCGGCGGGTCGACCTCGACCACCACGACCGCCGCCGACGGCTCGACCACCACAACCGTCACCTATGCTGACGGTTTCAAGATGACGACAGTGGTGCCGGGCGCCTCCAGCGCCAATTCGCCCTATGACTGGTTCGGCCAGATGATGCAGCGCCAGACCCAGACCGCGGCCGGTTCCGCGGCTTCGTCGATGTCCATGAGCGTGTAAGGGGCGCATCCGCTGTCATGCCCCGGCTTGCCGTCTTCGCTGAAGCTTCGCCGGCCGTGCTCCTTGTAGGCCCGGCGTAGCCTAGCGGAGCCGGGACCGGGGCATCCAGTACGCCGCGGCCTCTCATTTCAATCGCAATCGTCTTTGGAATACTGGATCGCCCGGTCTTCGCCGGGCGATGACACACGACGTGGGGAGAGAGGCGCTCTCGTTACACTCCGAACCGATCCTTCCACGCGGGCTGCGCGCCCGGGAACGGCAGCGCGGTCGCGTTGTAGACGCCGCGGGCGATGGCGCGGGCAACCACATTGGCGGCGACCATGCCGAGCTCGGTGAGGCCGACGATCGGATCAATCGGCTTTGCGCAGGTTGCGGCGGCGAGCAGCACGTCACCATCGGTCGGAGCATGCACCGGATAGATCGCACGCGCAAAGCCGGTATGCGCAATCATCGCCAACCGCTTGGCCTGGGGCTTGCTCAGCACTGCATCGGTGACGACGGCGCCGATCGTGGTGTTCTCGCGCTCGGTTGCGGCGGGGCCGCCCTTGATGCGCAGCTTGAGCATGTCGTCGGTGAACTTGTCGGGCAATCCGCGGCCACCGAACTCGCCGCCAAGCTCGAACGGCGCCGCCCAGAACCAGGGTCCGTCGCCGACCGTGGTGCTGCCGACCGCGTTGACGGCGATGAGCGCCGCGACCTTGACGCCGCTGCTGGTCACGGCGGATGCCGAGCCGAGGCCGCCCTTGAACGTCGCTGTGGTGGCGCCAAAGCCGGCCCCGACGCTGCCGAGCGCAAACTCGCTTCCGGCTGAGGCGGCTGCGGCATAGCCGAGATCGCGATAGGGCGCGAAGCGGCCCCAGGCCTTGTCGCCGCCGTTGAGCAGATCGAACAGGATGGCGCCCGGCACGATCGGGATCAGGGCCTCGCGGACGCGAAAGCCGCGGCCCTGCTCGGCAAGCCAGGCCTGGATGCCGCCGCCGGTCTCGATGCCGAAGGCAGAGCCGCCGGACAGCGCGATCGCGTCGACGCGCTCGACGGTATTGGCAAGGCCAAGCAGCGCGTCCTCGCGCGTGCCGGGTCCGCCGCCGCGGATGTCGATCGCCGCGACCGCCGGCTGATCGAACACGATGGCCGTTGCGCCCGAGGCAAGTTTTGCGTCATCGGCATGACCGACGCGGACGCCGGCAATATCGGTGAGCAGGTTTTTCAAGGACGGCACTCCCATGCGGCTGGCACGGTCCCAGCGATAGCGTACGCGAGCGGCGGGCTCAACTCGCCAGCGCGGTCCTGAGCATCTTGGCGAGCTCCGACTTGCGGTAAGGCTTGGCCAGCAGCAGCACGCCGGAATCGAGCCGGCCGTGATGGACGATGGCGTTTTCCGTGTAGCCCGAGGTGAACAGCGTCTTCAGCTGCGGTCGCCGCCGTGTCGCCTCATCGGCGAGCTGGCGGCCGTTCATGTTGCCGGGCATGATGATGTCGGTGAAGAGCAGGTCGATGTCCTTGTCGGCATCGATGATGACGAGGGCTTCGGCGGCGTTGGCCGCCTCGAGCGCGGCATAGCCGAGGCTCTTGACCTGGGTCACGACATATTGCCGCACCAGCGCGTCGTCCTCGACGATCAGGACCTTCTCGTTACCGCCGGTGATGGGCACGTTCTGAGGCTGTTCGTACTCGGTCTCCTGCATGCCGGTGGACCGCGGCAGGTAGATCTTCACGCTCGTGCCGTGGCCTTCCTCGCTGTAGATATTGATGTGGCCGCCGGACTGCTTGACGAAGCCGAACACCATGCTGAGGCCAAGGCCCGTGCCCTTGCCGACCTCCTTGGTGGTGAAGAACGGATCGAACACCCGCTCGAGCAGCGCGGCCGGAATGCCCGAGCCGGTGTCGCTGACCGCGATCATCACGTAATTGCCGGCGACGACATCGGGATTCATGCTGGCATAGCCGTCGTCGAGGAAGATGTTGCGGGTCTCCAGCACCAGGGTGCCGCCGTCGGGCATGGCGTCGCGCGCGTTCAGGGCGAGATTGAGGATCGCAGTCGAAAGCTGGCCTGGATCGACCAGAGTAGGCCAGGCGTCTTCGGTGAGCTGCGGCATGATCGTGATCTGCTCGCCGAGCGTCGGATGCAGCAGCTTTGCGGCCTCCAGCACCAGCGCATTGACGTCGATCTCGCGGGGCTGGAGCGGCTGTTTGCGGGCGAAGGCGAGCAGATGCTTGGTCAGCTGCGCACCGCGCTCGGCAGCGTCGTCGATCAGCTTGGTGATGGCGGCAAGCTCGGGCCGGTCGGCGACCGCGTCCGACAAAATGCCGATCGTGCCGGTGATGACGGTGAGCACGTTGTTGAAGTCGTGGGCGACGCCGCCGGTCAGCTGGCCGATGGAATCCATCTTCTGGACCTGCCGCAGCTGGGCTTCCGCGGCTTGCTTGTCGGTGAGGTCGCGGCCGATGAAGAAATGGCGCTTGACGGGCTCCGACCAGTTTCCGACCCAGTTCAGCGAGACCTCGTGCCCGTCATAGTGGTAATAGCGCGCCTCGAAGCTACGCTTGGTCTGACCGCGCCGCGCAGCGCGCATCTCTTCGCGCGTCCTGTCCAGATCGTCGGGATGGATGAATTCGATCGCGCTGTGCCCGATCATGTCCTCCGGGTTGAAGCCGAGAATGTCCTTCACGCTCGGGCTGACCTGGATGAAATTACCGTACCCGTCGGTGACCAGGATCAGGTCCTGCGAGGTCTCGAAGATGCGCTCGCGCTCCTCGATCTCGCGGCGCAGCTTCTCCCGCGCCTGCTTCTCCTCGGTGATGTCGTGGGCAATCTTGGAGGCGCCGATGATCTCGCCATTGTCGGATCGCAGCGGCGAGACGTTCAGGACGACGTCGATCTGCCGGCCGTCCTTGCGGATGCGAACGGTCTCGTGCTGGGCGATCGACTCGTTGCTGCTGATGCGGTTGAGAAGACCCCTGGCTTCGGCCCTGCGGTCCTCCGGCACCACGAGATCAATCGATCGGCCGATGGCTTCATTGGCTGAATAGCCGAACAGACGCTCGGCAGCTCTGTTCCAGCCCGTGATGCGGCCGTCGAGCGATTCGGTGATGATGGCATCGTTGGAGGATTCGACCACGGCGCCATAGAGCGCGAGACGCTTGCCGTAATAGTCGCGCTCGAAGGCCGATTGCTCGCGCAGCCGGCCGACAAGGCCTATCGTGCTCGCCTGCAGGCGGACGTTCTCGATCAGGAGCACGGCGAGCACGAAGCTCGCGGCGAATAGGCCGTAGATGCGGCCGGCGTAGAAGCCGAGGTCGTAGCGGGCGACATTGACGATCGCCGACAGCGCGATGTCGAACAGCCAGGCGCACATCGTGACCATCAGCCAGATGTCGATCACCGTATGCGGCCTGCGGAGCCAGAGCGTGATCAGCGCCGCGAAGCTCAAGGACCAGACAAAAGACACCACGCCGATCATGGTGGTGGTGTAGCGGCCGTCCCTCAGCAGGACCGGCAGCAAATCGTGCCGCGCCGTGACGAACCAACCGATGACGATCATCGCGACAATGACGCCGAGCACGGCGACCACGATCGACCGCTGCGTCGGTCCCTCGATCTTGTTGCCGCCGTTGCCGTCCTTCAACCAGCCATAGGCCAGCACGAACAACGGGAATCCGCCGTGCCAGATCATGTAGAGCCAGACCGTGGTCTGGGTGCCGGCGCCCAGCAATCCCGTCGGCGCGAACAGTCCGGGGAAGGTGAGGGCGTGTGTCACCGCCGCCGCTGCGGTGAACAGATACCCTATTGACAGCAGCAGCAACGCGCGGCTGCGCAGGACCGAGAATTGCGACAGCAGCAGAACAGCGGTAATGATATCGCTGACGGCCAGCGCCGACTGGTAGCTGGCCACGAAGGCCGGCATCTGGACCAGGGGAGTCGCCGCGAAGGGGACAGCCAGTGCGAACAGGATCGCGGAGATCCCGACGATCGCCAACGCTGCAGTGCGATCGCTCTGCATGGCCGGCAAGGTTGAAAGGAATGTGCTTCGGTCGTTTCTGGCGTGCACGTTGACCTCTCGCAGGGACGGCATGGGTAGTCCACGTGACTTGATCGGCCGGCCGCCTCGGGTACTGGCCTGGCGTTTCGGCCTTGGCCTCCATGGTAACCCGCTCTGGGCGCGTGTCCCGAGGGGATATGCCCACGACTCAACCGAGGGTTACAGCTTACTTAACTCGGACGGGGAATCGGAATAGGAAATCGGTAAGGTTGGCTTTACTTGACGGGCTCATACTACCTTGCCGTACGTCGCCGTTTGAATTGAAACCAATTAATGATGCGAATCCGGGAGTTGTTCCCATGCCCCGTGTCCTTGTTGTGGATGACCAGAAGGACGTCCGCGCCATGGTCTCGATCGTCCTTCGGGTCAACCAATTTGACGTAGTTGAAGCCGAGAGCGGTGTGGCTGGCCTCAAGGCCTTTGGCGAAGAGGTTTTCGACGCGGCCATTGTCGACATCTTCCTGACCGACATCAGCGGTATCGAGGTCATGGCGGCTATTCGCGAGCGTGTTCCCGGATTTCCGATTGTGGCGGTATCGGGGATGACGACACTGGATTTCATCCGTGAGGCGCCGGGTCTCGCCGGCGTGATCTGCGTGCAAAAGCCGTTTCGGCCGAACGATCTGCTGCAAGCGCTCCGGAAGGCGCAGACAGCGGCTGGCGGCGAATTGTCTGCTGCCGTCTGACCGGCTTGCGAAAACAAAACGCCCCGGCGAGCCGGGGCGTTGACGTCAAGCTGGTTAAAAGATCAGGCGGCCTGTCTTAGGTGCCGTGGGCGTTGAGCTCGGCGTAGCCGCCCTTGGCGTCCCACTTGTAGACGACATAGTCGATCTGCTTGATGTCGCCCTTGGCGTCATATTCGAGAGGCCCAAGCACCGTATCCCACTTGCCGGCCTTGATGGTCTCCATGACCTTCTTGGCATCGGTGGTGCCGGCCTTCTTGACCGCCTGCGACCAGACCTGCATCGCGGCATAGGTGTAGAGCGTGTAACCTTCCGGATCGATGCCCTTGGCCTTGAAGGCCTCGACGATCTTCTTCGCGGTCGGCTTGTTGCGCGGATCGGGACCGAAGGTGAACAGCGTGCCTTCGCCGGCCGGGCCCGTGATCGAGGCGTATTCCTTGTCGGCCAGCGCGTCGCCCGACATCAGGACCGTCTTCATGCCCTGGTCGCGCATCTGGCGCAGGATCAGGCCCGCCTCCTGATGATAGCCGCCGACATAGACGAGGTCGATGTTCTCCTTCTTCAGGCGCGAGACGATCGCGTTGAAGTCCTTGTCGCCCTTGTTGTAGGACTCATTGAGCTTCTCGGTGATGCCGGCCTTGTTGAGCGCCTTCTTGGTCTCATCCGCCAGACCCTTGCCGTAGGTGGTCTTGTCGTTGAGAATCGCGACGTTCTTGCCCTTGAAGTTCTTCGCGATGTACTGCGCGGCGATCAGGCCCTGTTGATCGTCCCGGCCGCAGACGCGCGCCACGTTCCAGAGCTTGCGCTCGGTGAAAAGCGGGTTGGTCGAGGCGGGCGTGATCTGGAGGACGTTACCGTCGGCATAGGCTTCCGAAGCCGGGATCGACGACGACGAGCAGAAGTGGCCGGCGACGAACGGGATCTTCGCGCCCGCGATCTTTTCGGCAACAGAGCGGGCCTGCTTGGGATCGCAGGCATCGTCCTCGGCATCGAGGACCAGCTTCTTGCCGGCAACGCCGCCGGCGGCATTGAGGTCGGCCACCGCCAGGTCGGCGCCGTTCTTCATCTGGCGGCCGAAGGCGGATTCGGTGCCGGTCATCGGGCCCGCGACTGCAATGGTGAGGTCGTCTGCGAACGCCGCCGTTGACAGCGCAACGGAAGCGCCGAATGCCAGACCGATGAGTTTCAGTGATTTCATGAGATACCTCGCGGGTGATCGTCTGTGGGAGTTGCCGGGCAAGCCCGGTTCAAACCGGCGCCATTGTTCAATGAATTTTTCGAGAAGTCACCGGCAAAATACGGGCAATTGCAAAGATATCTCGCCATATTCGGCCGCACGCCAAGGCCGTCAGGCGTGCCGGCCGCCTTCCAGGTAGGCCGCGCGAATCTCGGGGCGCTGCAGCAACTCGGCGCCGGTCCCGGCCAGGGTGATCAGGCCGTTGACCATGACATAGCCGCGGTGGGCGAGTTTCAGTGCATGGTTGGCGTTCTGCTCGACGATGAGGACCGTCAGGCCGTCCTGGCGGTTCAGGGCGCGGATCGCATCGAAGATCTGCCGCGCGATGAGGGGCGCGAGCCCCAGCGAGGGTTCATCGAGCAGCAGCAGGCGCGGGCGGCTCATCAGCGCCCGGCCGATCGCCAGCATCTGCTGCTCGCCGCCCGACAGGGTTCCGCCGCGCTGCATGACGCGTTCCTTCAACCGGGGGAACAGTGCGAACACGCGCTCCCGGGTGCTTTCCCGCTCCGCCTCCGTGCTGTCGGTGACGTCCGCGCCCATCTGCAGGTTTTCCGCGACGCTCATGCGCGGGAAGATGCGGCGGCCCTCCGGCGACTGAGCAATGCGCAAATGCGCGATCTGATGGGTGGGGACAGCGGAGATGTCCTTGCCGTCGAACAGGATCTGGCCGGCGCGGGCGCGCGGCTTGCCGAAGATCGTCATCATCAGCGTCGACTTGCCGGCGCCGTTGGCGCCGATCAGCGCGACGATCTCGCCGGCATTGATCTCGACATCGACGCCCTTGAGAGCCTCGATCTTGCCGTAGGCGGCGCGCAAGCCGCGGATCGCGAGCAAGGGGGTGGCAGCCGTCACGATCCGCTCTCCATCACGGCCGCAGCCTCTTCCTCGTCGGTGCCAAGATAGGCGGCGATCACCTTCGGGTCGTCGCGCACCTCCCGCGGCGTTCCTTGCGCGATCTTCACGCCATGGTCCATCACCACGATGTGGTCCGAGATCTCCATCACCACCGACATATCGTGCTCGATGAGCAGGATCGAGGTGCCGAGCTCGCCGCGGATCGACTGCAACAGCTCGCTCAGCGCGGCGCTCTCGCGTGCAT
The DNA here is from genome assembly GCF_028128665.1 of Bradyrhizobium sp. CCBAU 45384. NCBI lineage: Bacteria > Pseudomonadati > Pseudomonadota > Alphaproteobacteria > Hyphomicrobiales > Nitrobacteraceae > Bradyrhizobium > Bradyrhizobium sp. CCBAU 45384. The sequence continues at coordinate 100,413 of NZ_LBIZ01000008.1, read as the reverse complement.
TGAGGCCGGCGGCGGGTTCGTCCAGGCAAAGCAGGGCGGGCTCGGTGCACATCGCGCGCGCGATCTCGAGGCGGCGCTGGTCGCCATAGGCGAGGTTGCCTGCGGCATCGTCGGCGCGGTCGAGCAGATTGATCCGTTTGAGCCAGTCGGTCGCGAGCGCGATCGCGCGCTTTTCGGCGTCGCGATAGGTGGGGACGCCGATCAGGCCGAGAACCGTGAAGCCCGATGCGAGCATCAAGGTGTTGTGCTGCGCCACCATCAGGTTCTCGAGTGCCGTCATGCCGGGAAACAGGCGGATGTTCTGGAAGGTGCGCGCGACCTTGGCCTGCTTGGCGATGCGGAAATCGTTCAGCCGCTCCAGCGCGGTCTGCCTGCCGTCGTCCTGGGTGAGACGAATGGTACCGCCGGTCGGCTTGTAGAAGCCCGTGATGCAGTTGAAGACCGTGGTCTTGCCCGCGCCGTTCGGTCCGATCAGCGCGGTGATCTGCTTCCGTTCGGCTGCAAACGACAGGTCGTGCACGGCGACGATGCCGCCGAAGCGCATGGTGAGCCCGTCGACGCTGAGAATTGGTTCGCCGCTCATCCGTGGCCCTCCTTGACGAGGTCGGAGGAGATCGCCTGCGCCTTGGTCAGATATACGGTCGGCGCGCGATGGCCGATGATGCCGCGCGGCCGCCAGATCATGATCAGCACCATCGCCATGCCGAACACCAGCATGCGGTAGGTCTCGAGGCCGCGGAACAGCTCGAAGCCGCCGATCATGGTGAGGGCGGCGAGCGCGACGCCGAGCTGCGAGCCCATGCCGCCGAGCACGACGATGGCGAGCACCAGCGCCGATTCCTGGAAGGTGAAGGATTCCGGGCTGATGAAGCCCTGGCGTGTTGCGAAGAACGCACCGGCAAAGCCGCCGAACATCGCGCCGGTGGCGAAGGCCGTGAGCTTGGTGGTCGTGGTGTTGATGCCGAGCGCACGGCAGGCGACCTCGTCCTCGCGCAGCGCTTCCCAGGCGCGGCCGATCGGCAGGCGCCGCAGGCGGATCGTCACCCAGTTGGTGAGCAGCGCGAGCGCCAGGATCAGATAGAACAGGAAGACGATGCGATGGGTCGGCGAGTAGTCGATACCGAGCTTGGCGGCGAGCCCGTCATCGCTGTTGTCGAGCGGAATGCCGAACAAGGTGGGGCGGGGAATGCCGGATACGCCGTTGGGTCCGCCGGTCAGACTCTGCCAGTTGAGGATGACGAGCCGGATGATCTCGCCGAAAGCGAGGGTCACGATGGCGAGATAGTCGCCGCGCAGCCGCAGCACCGGAAAGCCGAGCATGACCCCCCAGATCGCGGCGAGCATGCCGGCGAGCGGCAGGCAGACCCAGAACGACCAGCCGAAATTGGTGGCAAGCAGCGCATAGGAATAGGCACCCACCGCGTAGAAGGCGACATAGCCGAGGTCGAGCAGGCCGGCGAGCCCGACCACGACGTTCAGGCCCCAGCCGAGCATCACATAGGTGAGCACGAGGATGGCGAGGTCGAGGATATAGCGCTGATTGTAGAAGATGACGGGCACGAGCAGGGTGAAGACGAGCAGAGCCGGACCCAGGAAGCGGCCCGCCAGTGACAGGCCGCGCTGGACCGGCGCTGGCACGAGCTTTTCCGCGCCGATCGGTCCGAGCCATTGCCGCAGCAGCTCAATGATGATGGAGCCGCCGAACACGAGGCCGACGATGGAGGCGAGATCGCCGAAACGCGTCCACCAGGTCAGCTGCCCGTCGGGACCGGCCTCAGTGCGGATGCCGATCATCAGCGAGAACAGCACCAGCGCAACGCATGCGCTGAGGAAAGCTTTTTTCAGAATGAACGGAATGCCCGCCGTGCGGCTGGCCTGCATAGTTTCGGTTGAAAGAGCTGTCACGCGAGGGCCCGTCAGACTTTTTCGACTTCGGGCCGGCCAAGCAAGCCGGTCGGCATGAAGATCAGGACGATGATCAGGATCGAGAAGGCGGCGACGTCCTTGTACTCCACCGAGAAATAGGCCGACCAGAAGGTCTCGATCAGGCCGATCGCGAGCCCGCCCAGCACCGCGCCGGGCAGCGAGCCGATGCCGCCCAGCACGGCCGCGGTGAAGGCCTTGATGCCCGCGACGAAGCCCATGTTGAAATCGACCTGGCCGTAATAGAGCAGGTACATCATACCCGCGACCGAGGCGAGCGCCGCGCCGATCACGAAAGTCATGGAAATGGTTCGATCGACGTCGACGCCGAGCAGCGCCGCCATGGTCTGGTCCTGCTCGCAGGCCCGCATGTCGCGGCCGAGCCGTGTCCGCGAGACGAGCCAGGTGAACATGGCCAGCAGCACGATGGTGACCAGCACGACCATGATCTGCATGTTGGAGAGCTGCACCGCAAACCCCTCGGCGCCTTCATGCAGCGTGTAGCCGCCCGTGATGATCGGCGGCACGGGCTTGACGCGGGCGCCCTGCGCGACTTGCGAATAGTTCGTCAGCACGAAGGACATGCCGATCGCCGACAGCATCGGTGCGAGCCGGAAGGAGTGCCGCAGCGGCCGATAAGCGATGCGCTCGACCGTCCAGCCATAGAGTGCGGTGACCGCCATCGCGACCAGCAGGACGAGCAGCAGGATCAGCGGGATCGCAGTCAGACCGAGCGAGACCAGGAGCAGGAAAGTGATCAGTGCGATGAAGCCGCCGATCATGAAGATGTCGCCATGGGCGAAATTGATCATGCCGACGATGCCGTAGACCATCGTGTAGCCGATCGCGATCAGACCGTAGATGGAACCGAGCACGAGGCCGTTGATGAGCTGCTGGGCGAAGTAATCCATGGGCTGCCGTTACCGAACCTGACGTTGAAAGGGAGCTATTCGAGAGAGTGCTTGGTTTCTTCTCGGGCCCCGGCAGCCCCGTCTTCTTCCCGTTTTGTAACAGGAGGGAACTGGCGGCCGCAACTGGGGATGCCCTGGCACAAGCGCTTGTACAGAGTTGATTTCGGCTTCGGATGCCGGCTCCCGGTTCCGCACCTGCGAGGAACCGGGTTCCGCAAGGCAACCAAAATCAACACCGGCGGTTATCTCCCAACTGACGTCCAACAAGGGAGCTTTCCCCCATGACGAAGCAGCAGAACCAGAATCCGGGCCAGCAGAACCAAAGCCCCGGCCAGCAGCGCCCGGGCCAGCAACCAGGGCAGCAGCAGGGCGGCGGCCAGAAACCCGGACAGCAGCAGCAGCACGATCCGATGCGCCAGGGCGACAAGCCCGGCCAGCAGCAGGGCGGCAAGCAGGACAACAGACTGGATTGACCCCCAGGGAGTAGCGCAACGTGGTCCCGCCGAGAGGCGGGGCCTTTTTTCGTCTGGCGTCATTCCGGGGCGCTCGAACAGCCGAGCCCGCAATCTCGAGGTTCCCCGGTGCGCAATTGCGCACCTGAGGTCTGGTGCGCACGCACCATCCCGGAACAACGGCCTGTCAACAGGCCAGTTAAGGTAAACAAAGAGTTTAAATTGCCGCCGCAGTCCGGTGCGAGTTAGCTCCCGGCAAGGCCTTACCACGAAGGCGAGTAGACGAAGCGGGAAGCGGCATGTTCAAAAATTGGCGGATCAGCTCGGTCAACGGCGCGCTGCTGGCGGCTTATTTCATCCCGGCCTGGACGATGGTCGCCTTCAACATCATGGTCGCGCCGGTGCATGGTCTCTACGAGCGGCCGAGCGTCGCGGTGGCGCTGTTCCTCAGCGACCAGCTGCAGATGTCCGGCCTGAGCACGGTGCGCGCCGCCTGGTTGCTGGCGCTGGGACGGCTGACCGTGGTGGCGTTCTTTGCGATCTGTCTTGCGCTTCTGGTCATTCCGCGCACCCGCAGGAGCGGGGCCAGCGACGAGGCGCTCGGCATTGCGCTCGCAATCGGCAGCCTGATCTCGTTCGCAAGCATGGTCATGGCCTCCAAGGTCGGCGAGATGGCCGCCCTTCGGTTGCACGCCACGGAGCTGCTGCTGCTGCTTGGCGCCGCGATCGTGCTGCTGATCGAGCGGCCGGACGGAGCGCCGAAGACGGTTGCCGTTCCGGATACCGCGGCGCTAGCCTTTGATAAGGCCGAGCTCCTGCACAATCGCTGATGCTTCCTTGACGGCGTGGTTCGCCGCCGGGACGCCGCAATAGATCGCCTGCTGCAGCAGGATTTCCTTGATGTCGTCGGGGGTGAAGCCGCCCTCGGCCAGCGCCGCGCGCACGTGCAGGCGGAATTCATCCCATTGTCCGAGCGCGACCATGGTGCCAATGACAAGCACGCGCCGCGTCCGCTCGTCGAAATGCGGCCGGGTCCAGATCTCGCCCCAGGCATAGCGCGTGATCATGTCCTGGAAATCGGTGTTGAAGGCGTTGCGGTTCGCGATCGATTTGTCGACCCAGGCATTGCCCAGCACCTTGCGGCGTACGGTCATGCCGGCATCGCGGCGCTTCTGGTCGTCCATGCTGTTTCCTCCGGATCAGTCATTCCGGGGCGATGCGAAGCATCGAACCCGGAATCTCGAGATTCCGGGTTCGCCTCTTCGCGGCGCCCCGGAATGACGGTGATAACAACTACCGTTGCGTCAAGAATCCCACCACCGCGTCGGTGAACGCGTGCGGCTGCTCGACATTGGAAATGTGGGCGGCGTCGATGATGGTCATGCTGGCGCCTGGAATGCTCGAGCGGATCAGCTCGCCCGCGGAGATCGGAGTGGCCTGATCGTGGCGGCCGGCGATCACCAGCGTCGGGCTCTTGATCTTGGGCAGCAGCGCGCGCTGGTCGAGCGTCGACAGCGCCTCGCAGCAGGCCAGATACCCTTCGACCGGGGTCGCAAGCAGCATCGCCTTCATCCTGGCGGTGATCTCGGGCTCGCGCTCGCGGAAATCCTGCGTCAGCCAGCCCGCGATCACGCCATCGGCGACCGCCGCGATGCCGCCCTTCTTCACGGCGTCGATGCGCTCCAGCCATCTGGTCGGCTCGGCATAGTAGCAGGAGGTGTTGGCGAGGATGATCTTGCCGAATCTTTCCGGCGCGTTGGCGCCGAGCCATTGCCCGACCATGCCGCCCATCGACAGGCCGCACCAATGTACCTTCTCGATGTTGAGGTCGTCGAGGATCGCGAGCACGTCGCGGCCGAAGCGCTCCATCGTATAGGGGGCGGGCGGGACGTTGGACTTGCCATGACCGCGGCGGTCGTAGCGGATGACGCGGAACACCTGCGTCAGCGCCTTCATCTGCGGCTCCCACATCTGCAGCGTGCAGCCGAGCGAGTTGGAGAGCATCAGGGTCGGCCCGCCGTCACGGCCCTCGACAGAGACGTTGATCAGGCAACCGTCGGCATCGATCATGGGCATTGCATGTTCCTTGTCATGCGCGGGCTTGACCCGCGCATCCATCTAGAAGGTGAATCTATCCTGGATGATGGATTGCCGGGTCAAGCCTGGCAATGACATCAGGAGAGATCCAACGAAGCGAGCAGGCGATCGATCAGGGCCTGTGACGCACCTTGATAGGCCATCGGCTCGAACAATGCCGCAATTTTCTCCGGCGTCAGATGCGCGGTGACCTGCGAATCGGCGGAGAGGATGTCGCGCAGGTGCTTCTTCTCGGCGACCGCGCGCTTGCTCGCGACCTCGATCAGATGATGCGCATCGCTCTTGCCGATCTTGTCGGCGAGCGCAAAGGTGACGGCTTCCGCCATGATCAGCCCGTGCGTTGTATCGAGATTGCTGCGCATGCGCGCGGCATCGACCTCGAGGCCTTGGGCGATGTCGACGATCGCGGCGAGCGCGCCCGAGGTGACGAGCATCAATTGCGGCAGTGTCGGCCATTCCGCATGCCAGGGCCCGGCGCTGCGCTCGTGGTCCTGCACTTGCGCGGCCAGAATCGTAGCGGTGAGCTGCGGGGCCATGGTCGCGCAGCCGAGCGCGCTTGCGGCCGCGACCGGGTTGCGCTTGTGCGGCATGGTCGAGGAGCCGCCGCGGCCTTCGCCGGCGGGCTCGAAGGCTTCGCCGACATCGGTCTGCATCATCAGCGAGACGTCGCGCGCGATCTTGCCGCAGCTTCCGGCGAGGATCGCGAAGGCTGATGCAGCTTCGGCAATGCGGTCGCGATGGGTGTGCCAGGGCGCCTCGGGCAGCGGCAGGCTGAGCTCCTGCGCCAATCGTTCGGCGACTGCGAGGCCGTTGTCGCCGAGGGCTGCGAGCGTGCCGGCGGCGCCGCCGAATTGCAGGGCGAGACCCTCGCGGCGGAGCCGCCGCAGACGGCAGCGGGCACGGGCGAGGCTCGAGGCATATTCAGCGGCCTTCAATCCGAACGGCATCGGCAGGGCGTGCTGGAGCCAGGTCCGCGCCACCATCGCGGTGTTGCGATGGGCGCGCGCGAGTGCGGCGAAGCCCTTGATGGCGCGGCCGAGGTCGGCATCCAGCGCATCGATGGCGGCGCGCAAGCCCAGCATGGTCGCGGTGTCGATGACGTCCTGGCTGGTCGCGCCCCAATGCACATAGCGCGCGGCCTCCACGTCAGCCTTGCCGACATTGGCGGTCAGCATCTTGACCAGCGGGATCGCGAGATTGCCCGACCGGGTCGCAGCCATGGCCAGCGCGGTCATGTCGAAGGCATCGGCCTTGCAGGCCGTTTCGATCGGGCCCACTGCGGATGCGGGAATCATACCGGTGGCGGCCTCGGCCCGGGCCAGGGCTGCCTCGAAATCGAGCATGTTCTGCAGCGTGGTCCGGTCGTCGCAGACGGCGCGCATGGCTGCGCTCGACAGCATCGGCGCAAGCAGGGGGGAGAGGGCTGTGCTCATGTTGCGCAAGTCCGGTAAAGAGACCTAATCATCATGATCAGGCTCTGCCAATCCCTGACGATCGGCACAAGACTTTTTGCAGGTGCGAATATGCATTCCACGTGACCATGGGTGACCCTTTTCTTTGCGGTCTCCCTGCGTTACTTGAGCATCCCACCTTTTGCGACCCCGGAGGCGCCCCATGGCCATGACAATGAACGGCGAAGTCCAGCTTGCGGCGCCGCGCGAGGCCGTATGGGAGAAGCTCAACGATCCCGCGGTGCTGAAGGCCTGCATCCCCGGCTGCGAGGAGCTGGAGAAGACCGAGGACGGCGGCTTCCGTGCAACGGCAAAAATGAAGGTCGGTCCGGTCTCGGCGCGCTTCAAGGGCAAGGTGATGCTCTCCGATCTCGACCCGCCGAACGGCTACAAGATCTCGGGCGAGGGCGAGGGCGGGGTGGCCGGCTTTGCCAAGGGCGGCGCCGCAGTGAAGCTCGCGGAGAAGGATGGCGGCACGCTGCTCTCCTATGACGTCGAGGCGCAGATCGGCGGCAAGTTGGCGCAGCTCGGGCAGCGCCTGATCAACGGCACCGCCAAGAAGCTGGCCGACGAGTTTTTCGCGAATTTCGCCAAGGCGGTACAGGGCTGATCGCCCTCGCTTTCCGTCATGGCACCTTGCGCTTGGGGCAATGTTGCCCCCGGCCATAATGGCCCATATGATGGGTTGGAATAATTATAAGAAAGAACCGCTTCGACGGGACCCGTCGGGGCGCTGACAGAGAGTGCTTATGGCAAAAATCTCCCTCATCGTGAACGGCAATCCTGTTACCGGCAATGTCGACCCGCGGACGCTCCTCGTGCAGTTCCTGCGCGAGAATCTGCGCCTGACCGGCACCCATGTCGGCTGCGACACCTCGCAGTGCGGCGCCTGCGTCGTGCATCTCGACGGCAAGGCCGTGAAGTCCTGCACGACGCTCGCCGTGATGGCCGACGGCCACGAGGTCAAGACGATCGAGGGATTGGCCGCCGACGGCGCGCCGCTACATCCGATGCAGGAAGCCTTCCGCGAGCACCATGGCCTGCAATGCGGCTTCTGCACGCCCGGCATGATCATGACCGCGATCGACATCGTCCATCGCAAGGGCCACGAGCTCGACGACCATACCATCCGGGAAGAGCTGGAAGGCAATCTCTGCCGCTGCACCGGCTACCAGAATATCGTCGCCTCGATCGCCGCCGGCGCGAAGGCGATGGCGAAATCCGATCTCGCGTAACCGCGCGCCCTCCGCGATCAGGACACCCCCAGGATACCCCCATGTACGAATTCAAATACCACCGCCCCGGCACCGTCCGGCAGGCCGCCAATCTCCTGGTGAAGAACGAGGACGCCAAGCTGATCGCCGGCGGTCACACGCTGATTCCGGTCATGAAGCAGCGGCTCGCAAGCCCGCCGCATCTGGTCGACCTCTCCCATATCGAGGGGCTGAACACGATCGAGATGAAGGGCCGTTCGCTGGTGATCGGCGCCACCGCCAAGCATGCCGAGGTCGCGACCTCGGCCGTCGTCGGTGAAGCCATTCCGGCGCTCGCCGATCTCGCCGGCCAGATCGGCGATCCCGCAGTGCGCCACAAGGGCACGATCGGCGGCTCGCTCGCCAACAACGATCCGACCGCGGACTATCCGGCCGCGGTGCTCGCGCTCGGCGCCACCATCGTCACCAACAAGCGCCGCCTCAAGGCCGAGGAGTTTTTCCAGGGCCTGTTCTCGACCGCGCTGGAAGCCGACGAGATCATCACCAAGGTGATGTTCCCGCTGCCGAAGAAGGCGGCCTATATCAAGTTCCGCAACCAGGCCTCGCGCTACGCGCTGGTCGGCGTGTTCGTGGCGCGACGTCCGTCGGATGTGCGCGTCGCCGTCACCGGTGCCGGTTCGGACGGCGTGTTCCGCGTCGGTGCGTTCGAGGAAGCGCTGAAAAAGCGGTTCTCGTCCAAGGTGCTTGAAGGCATCGACGTGCCGGCGGAAGGCCTCAACAGCGACATCCACGGCAGCGCCGAATACCGCGCGCACCTGATCGGCGTGCTGACACGGCGCGCCGTCGACGCGGCCAATGCCAAGGAGTGAGTGGACCTCACGCCTTGGCCCGATACTTGCCCGTTAGCGAGGGCCTAACGAGACTGGCACTTTCATGACTTCAGCGACCCTGCCGGCATCGGTCGATGCGATGCTCGAACTCTTGACCTCGCGCGGCTATCTGGCCGAGCGGTCGCTGGCGACGGTGACGTATCTGTCGCTGCGCATGGGCCGGCCGCTGTTCCTGGAAGGCGAGGCCGGCGTCGGCAAGACCGAGATCGCAAAAGTGCTCTCGGCGGCGCTGGGGCGGAAGCTGATCCGCCTGCAGTGCTACGAGGGCCTCGACGTCTCCTCCGCGGTCTATGAGTGGAACAGCGCCGCGCAGATGATCGCGATCCGGATGGCGGAAGCCGCCGGCGACACCGATCGCGAGCAGCTGTCGAGCGACATCTTCGCCGACCGCTACATGATCAAGCGGCCGCTGCTGCAGGCGCTGGAGCCTGACGTTGCCGGACCGCCGGTGCTGCTGATCGACGAGCTCGACCGCGCCGATGAGGCGTTCGAGGCGTATCTCCTGGAAATCCTCAGCGACTTCCAGGTGACGATCCCCGAATTCGGCACCGTGAAGGCGCCGCATCCGCCGATCGTCATCATCACCTCCAACCGCACCCGCGAAATTCACGATGCGCTGAAGCGGCGCTGTCTCTATCACTGGGTCGACTATCCCGCTGCGGAGCGCGAGCTTGCGATCGTCAAGACGCGCGTGCCCGGTATCTCGGCCAAGCTCTCGCAGCAGGTCGTCCGCTTCGTGCAGGCGCTGCGCAACCAGGATTTCTACAAGTCGCCCGGTGTCGCCGAGACCATCGATTGGGCCACCGCCTTGTCCGAACTCGATGCCCGCTCGCTGACCCCGCAAGTGGTCGGCGACACGCTGGGCGCGCTGCTCAAATACCAGGACGACATCACCCGGATGCAGGGCGACACCCTGCAGAAGGTGCTGAAGGAAGCGACGAGCGAGAATTAGTCGTCGTCGTTCCGGGGCGATGCGAAGCATCGAACCCGGAACCTCGAGATTCCGGGTTCGCTCGTTTCACTCGCGCCCCGGAATGACGAGAAGATGAGTACCAGCATGGCCATCAACCACCTTGCCCCGGAGCAGACCGAGCAGTTCGCCGACAACATCGTCGGCTTTGCGCGCGCGCTGCGCGCGGCCGGAATGCCGGTCGGCCCCGGCGCGGTGATCGATGCCATGAGCGCGCTGCAGGTAATCGACATCGGCAACCGCGCCGACGTCTTCACCACGCTGGAGGCGATCTTTGTCAAGCGCCATGAGCATGCGCTGATCTTCAAGCAGGCTTTCAACCTGTTTTTCCGCGCCTCGGAAGAGTGGAAGCACCTGCTCGATTCGGTGCCGCTGCCGGAGCAGGCCAAGAAGAAGCCCCAGGCCGGCTCGCGCCGCGTCCAGGAGGCGATGTCGCAGCCGCGCATGACCGAGACGCCGCAGCACCAGGAGCAGGATCTGCGCCTGTCGGTCTCCGACAAGGAGATCCTTCAGAAGAAGGATTTTGCGCAAATGAGTGCGGCCGAGATCGCAGAGGCGCTCCGCGCCATCGACATGATGCACCTGCCGCAGGCGGAGCTTTTGACGCGCCGCTATCTGCCCGATCCGCGTGGCCTGCGGCTCGACATGCGCCGAACGCTGCGGGCGTCGTTGCGCACCGGCGGCGATATCATCGACATCCATCGCCTCGGGCGGATCGAGAAACCGGCCCCGATCGTGGCCCTGCTCGACATCTCCGGCTCGATGAGCGAGTACACCCGCCTGTTCCTGCATTTCCTGCATGCCATTGGCGATGCGCGCAAGCGCGTCTCGGTGTTCCTGTTCGGCACCCGCCTGACCAATGTGACACGCGCGCTGCGCCAGCGCGATCCCGACGAGGCGCTGGCGAGCTGCTCGGCGGCAGTCGAGGACTGGGCCGGCGGCACGAGGATCTCGGCCTCGCTGCACAACTTCAACAAATTATGGGCACGGCGGGTGCTGAGCCAGGGCGCGATCGTCCTGCTGATCTCCGACGGGCTGGAGCGGGAGGCAGATTCCAAGCTGGCCTTCGAGATGGACCGGCTGCACCGCTCCTGCCGGCGGCTGATTTGGCTCAACCCGCTGCTTCGGTTCGGGGGCTTCGAGGCCAAGGCCCAGGGCATTAAAATGATGCTCCCGCACGTTGACGAATTCCGCCCGGTACATAATTTGAGCTCGATCCAGGAGCTGATCACGACGCTCTCCCGGCCGCTGCCGCCGCATCACCGCAGCCTGATCCGCTCCGCAGCTTGAGAGGCTAGCCATGCTCGATCGCGACGAGGACATCCTGAAGGCGGCGGAGGACTGGCAGAAGGCCGGGCGCGGCGTCGCGCTGGCCACCGTTGTCGAAACCTGGGGTTCGGCCCCGCGCCCGGCGGGCTCGAGCCTTGTCATCAATGACGAGGGCACGTTCCTGGGCTCCGTCTCCGGCGGCTGCGTCGAGGGCGCCGTGGTCACCGAGGCCATGGATGTGATCGAGAGCGGCAAGCCGAAGATGCTGGAGTTCGGCGTCGCCGACGAGACCGCCTGGAATGTCGGTCTGTCCTGCGGCGGCACCATCCGCGTCTTCGTCGAGAAGGTCGGCTGACCGTGAAGCTCTCAATTCTGCACGAACTCAATGCCGAGCGCGCCGCGCGCCGGCCGGTGATTTTGGTGACCGACACCGAGAGCGGCGAGCAGCGCCTGGTGAAGGCGGCCGACTTCGCCAAGGACCCTCTGCGTACTGAATTGGACAAGCAGCTTCGCATGGGCAAGAGCGCCAATGTCGAGGCCGGCGGTAAAAAACTGTTCCTCAACGTCTACGCGCCGACCGCAAAGCTCGTCATCATTGGCGCGGTCCATATCAGCCAGGCGCTGGCGCCGCTGGCGCGCTCGCTCGGTTATGACGTCACCGTTGTCGATCCGCGCACGGCCTTTGCCAGCCCCGAGCGCTTCCCCGACATTCCGCTGGTCGCCGAATGGCCCGAGACCGCGCTGCCGCCGCTCAATGTCGATGCCTACACCGCCTTCGTCGCAGTGACGCATGATCCCAAGATCGACGATCCCGCGCTGCTGCATGCGTTTGAGCGCAACTGCTTCTATATCGGCGCGCTGGGCTCGCGAAAGACGCATGCCAAGCGCGCTGACCGGCTGCGGGCGCAGGGCGCCAAGGAAAGCGACATCGCGCGCATCCACGCGCCCATTGGCCTTGCGATCGGCGCGGTCTCGCCCTCCGAGATCGCGGTGGCGATCATGGCCGAGATCACGGCGGTGCTGCGGCTGCCACCCAAGGAAAAAGAAGAAGCGGCATGAAGTTCGGCCCCGCGAGCCCCAGGGATGCGATCGGCGGGGTGACCGTCCACACCCTGCGCCAGGGACCGCTGGTGCTGAAGAAAGGCACGACGATCGGGCCTGCCGAGGTCGAACAGCTGGAGCGCGCCGGCATCGAGGACATCGTGGTGGTGCGCATGGAGGAAGGCGACGTTTCCGAGGACGTTGCGGCCGCCAGCATCGCGCTTGCCATCGGGGGCGAGGGCATCCATGTCGAGCGCGCCTTTACCGGCCGCGCCAATTTGTTCGCCGCGCGGCCGGGCGTGCTGGTCATCGACCGCGCCGCGGTCGACCGCATCAACAATGTCGACGAGGCCATCACCTTTGCCACGCTCCCCGCCTACAAGCCGGTGGTCGAAGGCGAGATGGTCGGCACGGTGAAGATCATCCCGTTCGGTGTCGAAGGCAGCTTGCGCGATGCCGCGGTGAAGGCGGCCGGCAAGGACGTGCTGAAAATCGCGCCCTATGTCATCAAGCGTGTCGGCGTGGTCTCGACGCTGCTGCCGGGCTTGTCGTCCAAGGTGGTCGACAAGACCTTGCGCGTCACCGCCGAACGCCTCGCGCCGGCCGGTGCCAGCATCGTCGCCGAACGGCGGGTTCCGCACGATGAGCGCGCGCTGTCGGCGGCGATCAAGGAATTGCTCGCGCTTGGCGCCGAGCTCGTGATCGTGTTTGGTGCTTCCGCAATTGCCGACCGCCGCGATGTGATTCCGGCTGCCGTCACCGGAATCGGCGGCGAGATCGAACATTTCGGCATGCCGGTTGATCCCGGCAATCTGCTGCTGATCGCGCGCGCCGGCAGCGTGCCGGTGCTGGGCGCGCCGGGCTGCGCGCGCTCGCCGGTGGAGAACGGATTCGACTGGGTGCTGATGCGTCTGCTCGCCGGCATCAAGGTGACACGCTCCGAGCTGATGGGCATGGGAGTCGGTGGCCTGCTGATGGAGATCGTGACGCGGCCGCAGCCGCGCGCAAAACCCGAGATCGAGGGCAACAGCCAGGTCGCGGCCATCGTGCTCGCGGCCGGACGCTCCACCCGCATGGGCGGGCCGAACAAGCTGCTCGCCGAGCTCGACGGCAAGAAGCTGGTGCGGATCGCCACCGAACAGGCGCTGGCCTCCAAAGCATCCGAGGTGATCGTCGTCACCGGACATCAGACCGAGCTGGTCGAGCAGGCGCTGCAAGGCCTAAACGTAAGGTTCGTCAAGAACCCTGATTTCGCCGGCGGCATCGCGAGCTCCGTGAAAGCAGGCATTGCGGCCGTGCCCGACGCCAGCGACGGCGCCGTAATTTGCCTCGGCGACATGCCGCTGATCGATGCCGGCCTGATCGATCGCCTGATCGACAGCTTTGCGCCTGATCGTGGCAATCTGATCGTCGTGCCCGTCAGCGAAGGCCGCCGCGGCAATCCCGTGCTGTGGTCGCGTCGCTTCTTCAAGGAATTGATGACGCTCGACGGCGACGTCGGCGCGCGGCATTTGATCGCAAAACACACCGAGGCGGTCGCGGAAGTGCCCGTCGACGGCGAGAGTGCCTTCCTCGACATCGACACGCCGCAGGCTCTGGAAGCGGCAAGGCGCGGTTGAAGGCGCTGTAACTTCGTAGTGTGGGTTAGACAGCGGCTGCGCGAAGCGCGGTCCGCTGGCGTAACCCGCCACTTCCTTTTCTGCGATGACACATTGGTGGATTACGCTTCGCTAATCCACCCTACGGGTCCCTGCTTGCCTATTTCTTGGTGTTCGACAGCTTCTCGCTGGCGGCCTTCAGATCGACGCCGCTCTTCGTCAGCAGGGTCTTGTCGCCGCTGCTGAAGGTGAAGGTGTCGGCGCCCGCGCTGATGCCGTTCCATGCGACGGCCTCGCCGAGGGACAGATACCACAGTCCCTGGAATCCGGCCGAGTTGTTGAGCTGTCCGGTCCAGACGGTGGTCGACCCGCAGCCGAGGTAATTCACCGAGAAGCTGATCGCGGTGCCCGTATTGCCGTAGGCCAGCCAGCCGGTCACGCCCTGCGGCTTGCCTTCATCGCAACTGCTCGCCGCGTTGTTGGTGTAGGTCCCCGCGATCGCGCCCGTGTTCTGGTTGAAGCTGGTGATGGCCAGGGTCGAGCCATACTGGTTGGTCCAGGTCCAGTTCACCGACTGCGCGCGCGCAGGCAGGGGCCCGATCAGACAGGCCGCCGCAACGATTCCGAACAGCATTGAATTGATTGGACGCATGAACGTTTCCCCTGCCTCTCTGCTTGACGCTATACGACCTTAAATAACGCCATGAAAAGTTACAACTATAAAGTGTGTTATGCGGTGTCACTATTCCGTCATGGCTTCAACCACTCATTCACCATCTGGAAACGACCGCCGCTTAGAGTTGCCGCCGCTTGCCTTGGGGGTGAGGGGTTTTTTCCATGGTTACGACCGTCGTCGCGCGCCGTTGCGCGATGTTTTTCTTTGCGCTGTCGGTCTGTGTCGCCGGCGCCCGTCATATAACCGAGGCTCATGCGGCCGGCGCCCTTGCCGTTGGCAAGTGCGGCGCGTATGGCCAGGCCTATGATTACGGCGCCGAGCACGAGGCCCGTGCCGCCGCTCAAAAGCAGTGCAAGGGCGAATGCACGACAGTGACGATGAGGCGGGCCTGTGCGGCCATGTCAGTCGACATGACCAATCCCTGTGGCGCCTATGGCTACGCCGTGAAGCCGAAGATCTCGGCCTCGCTCAATGCCGCGACCCGCGAATGCTACAAATATGGCGGCAAGGAATGCGTGATCCGGGCCTGGGCGTGCGACGCCAAAGGCTAATCAAGGATCGAACTGCCGTTAGCGCAGCCAGCCCGCGCTGGTTTGCACCAGCTTGATCGGCTGCTCCGCCGCGTCCACTGACCAGGGCACCTTGGCCCCAGCGAATTCCGACCAGGCCTTTAGCAGCCGCGCTTCGACGCCGACCGTCGCATGGGCCTGCCAGCCCGTGATCGCCGCCGCGGCCATGCTGCTGCCGATCGCGCCGGCATTGACGTCGGCGAGCAGCGACGACGTCGTCGCCATGTCGTTGTAGATTCCGAGCTCCTGCTGGAGATCCGCGAGCTTGCGCGAGAAGCGCTTTGCGGATTTGCCGTGCCCGCAGAGCGGCAGCAGGAAGTCGGCGAAGTAGCGCAGCTTCTTCGCGGCGAGGCGGACGCGGTGCCGTTGCTCGGTCGTCAGCGATTTGAATCTGCGGCCGCGCTTCAGCACCTTGGCATGCTGCGCCGACAGGATGTTGCGTGCGAA
The DNA here is from genome assembly GCF_028128665.1 of Bradyrhizobium sp. CCBAU 45384. Lineage (NCBI taxonomy): Bacteria > Pseudomonadati > Pseudomonadota > Alphaproteobacteria > Hyphomicrobiales > Nitrobacteraceae > Bradyrhizobium > Bradyrhizobium sp. CCBAU 45384. Next base: position 84,905 of record NZ_LBIZ01000008.1, on the reverse strand, counting down.
GTTGATCGCCGGCTCCGCCAGTTGCGCCAGGCCTTCGGGAGCAACGTCGCTGCGCCAGCCGCGCGCTTCGATAAAGGCGCCGAGCCCGATCACGAAATACTGGCAGCGTCGGTCGGCGAGGGCGAGGCGGGCCGCATCGTAACAGGCTGCGCGACGTTCGTCTGCGAGCGCGCCGAGCGCGTCGAAGCCGGTGACCGACGGACAGCCGTCCGCGACGGTTCGCAACGTCTCCTGCCGGAACACGTCCCAGTCACGCGCGCCGGCGAGACGTCCCGCAAGCCATTTTGCTTCAGCGCGCATCAGGTCGAGCTTGGCAAGCGATACCACCGACCGCATCAGGTCGAGCGCGGAGCGCAGGCGGCGCAGCGCGACGCGAAGCTGGTGCATCCCCTCGGGGTCGCGACCGTCCTCGGCTAGGGGCAACGACTGGAGCAAATGCAACAGACAGGATCGCAGGATCTCGGAGAAGGCTTCGTCGAGGGCGATCGATGGATCGAGATGAAGCTTCGGCGGCTTCGGGGTCCGCGGCGGCGCATCGGCCGCGAGGTCAAATCCGCGCGCCGATTTTGTCCGGATCGACGGTTTCACGGAACCATGCTCGGCGAGCCGCAGTGCGAGCTCCCAGATCGCGGACGGGCTGCCGCTCTTGAGCTCCAGCTCGATCTCGCTGACCGGCAACGAGCGATCGCCTGCGGTCAGATGGCCATGATCAAAGGCGAGTTCGACCGTGCCCGACGGCAAGTCGACGAGGCGCTGATGCCGGTGGATGTCGCTGCTGAAGACGGCTTCGACCGGGTGACGCTCCAGCTCAGTGCGCAGCTTGTCCGACACCAGCGGCATGACCAGCGCGATGTCGGGCGCCATCGACGGCACGGCTGCCTCCCACTCGCCACGTCGCAGCGGATCGTTGCTGGATTCCGTTTTCACGGTCTGCGTGAATCGCGTGCCGCTTTGGCGCACCCTGAAGCTGAATCCGTCACGCCGAAGCGCGCGCTTGGGCGTATCGTAGTAGACAGCCTTGAGATGCTTGCGCGTCCCCTTGTTGCGCGCATTCGCTGCGATGATCGGCGCATTGTTGAAATCCGCCAGACGATCGGAAGCCACGAGCAGCTTGAGTTCGATTTCGCTCGCGTGAGGCGCAACATCGCGGGGCGAAGAGACATCCGGCGTCGTCGCTTCGGCGCCGATATCCTCGGCGGGTAGGCCGGCGGGACGTGGTCCACTGCGCGGGGGCTCGATGTCGGAGATTTTGGAACCAGGTTTTTGTTCCGCAGCGGAAGCCGCGGCGTTCTTGATTGCAACGTGCTGATCGTTTGACCCGGCGAGACGCCGCACCGGTTCGAGTGCTCGCTTGATGGCGCCGGTTTCGGACATTGGTAGCTTTATGTCAGTTCAGTGACAGGGCATCGACGTATATCCGACTTGACCGGCGGAGAGAAGCATAGCCGATCGCATCCCGCATTGAAATTTCTGCGCTGTGATCGCTCGGAGAATTCGCGTTACATTTCATCACCAGTCGCAGCGCTCGGGATTTTCTTTTCTTTCCAGGCGCTTGCCAGATGTTTGGATGTGCGCGGGAGAATTCATGCAGTTCGATACCAAGATTGCCGTTGTCATTCGCAACGACCTCCAGGCCTGGCAGAAGCTCAATGTTGCGTCATTCCTGACAAGCGGCGTCGCGGCTGCCTTTCCGGAGTGCATCGGCGAGGCCTACGAGGACGCTTCAAGCACGAAGTATCTTGCGCTGATCGGTCAGCCGATCCTGATCTATGGTGCGGATGGTCCGGCGTTGTCGCGCGCACTCGATCGTGCGCTCACGCGCAACGTCACGCCGGCGGTCTATACCGAGGACATGTTCAAGACCACGCATGATGCCGCCAATCGCGAGGTCGTGAGGGCGGTCGCGCGCGGCGATCTCAATCTCGTCGGCATCGCAATGCGCGCCGAGCGGAAGCTGATCGATAAGATCGTCGACGGATTGAAGTTCCATAGCTGACGCCAGGCGCGCTCTTCGCTGCCAGGCGCGCTCTTCGCTGCCAGGCGCGCTCTTCGCTGCCAGGCGCGCTCTTCGCTGCCGCGCGCGCTCTGCGCTCCGCCATGCGACCAATAAACCTGCGTTGTTTGACTCCAATCAAGTGAGAGCTGTGCGGCATTGCTAGTCTGCTTGCGTCATGCAATGGAGCAGAGCAATGCCGACCATGAAAGCCGCTGTTGTCAAACAATTCGGCAAGCCGCTGGTGATTGAGGATGTACCGGTACCGCAGCCCGGTCCCGGTGAAGTCCTGGTCAAGGTAAAGGCCTGCGGCGTTTGCCACACCGACCTGCACGCCGCTTCGGGCGACTGGCCGGTCAAGCCGGTGCCGCCGTTCATTCCCGGCCATGAAGCCGCCGGCATCGTCGCGGCGCTCGGGCCCGGCGTCAAAAATCTGAAGGTCGGCGATGCCGTCGGCGTCGCCTGGCTGCACGACGCCTGCATGAGTTGCGAATATTGCGAGACCGGCTGGGAGACGCTGTGCGAGCATCAGCACAACACCGGCTACAGCGTGAACGGCGGCTTTGCCGAATATGTCATCGCCTCGGCGGCCTTCGCGGCAAGGCTGCCGGCCACGATCGACTTCGCGGCCGTGGCGCCGATCCTCTGCGCCGGCGTCACCACCTACAAGGGATTGAAGGAGACGGACGCGCGACCCGGGGAGTGGGTTGCGATCTCGGGCGTCGGTGGGCTCGGCCATGTCGCGATCCAGTACGCCAAGGCGATGGGGCTCAAGGTCGCGGCCGTCGATATCGCCGAGGACAAGCTGAAGCTCGCGCGCGAGGCTGGCGCCGATCTTGCGGTCAACGCGCTCGCAAAAGACGCCGTGGACAAGGTGCTGACGGCGACCGGCGGCGGGGCTCACGGCGTGCTGGTCACGGCGGTGTCGACTGCCGCGTTCGCGCAGGCGTTGAAGCTGGTGCGGCGGAAGGGCACCGTCAGCCTCGTCGGCCTGCCGCCGGGCGAATTCCCGACGCCGATCTTCGATGTCGTGCTCAAGCGCATCACCGTGCGCGGCTCCATCGTCGGGACCCGCAGGGATCTCGACGAGGCCATTGCGTTCGCTGCCGACGGCAAGGTGAAAGCCGAGGTGACGAAAGTGCCGCTTTCGCAAATCAACGACGTGTTCGAGCGGATGAAGGCTGGCAAGATCGACGGCCGCATGGTGCTCGACTTTGGCTAAAGCGTGTTCGAGCGCCTCAACCGGGCGGCATCCTCTCGAATTTCGTCAGGCCGGAATCGAGAGGATCCCAGTCATACGCACGCACCGCGTAGGTGACCGCTTGCGGCTTGTAGCGGGTGGGCTCGTCGAGGCTGGCGGCGCGGATGGTGAAGATGTCGGGCATGGCCTTGAAGGTCATGTAGACAGCGACGCCGCATTCAGGGCAGAAGGCGCGCGTCTTCACGTTGCCGCTGTCGCCGGTCATGTCCCATGTCTTGGCCTTGCCCGTCACCGTGACGCCAGCGCGCGGGAAGGTGGCGTAGGAGCCGTGGCCGGTGCCGCTTTCGCGCTGGCAGTCCCGGCATTGGCAATGATTGGAGAACATGGGCTCGCCGACGACAGAATAGCGGATCGCGCCGCAGGCGCAGCCGCCGGTATAGGGCTTGGTCATCGCAATAACTCCTCAACTGTCTTCGCCGCTGATTTCGTCGAGCTGCCGGATCACCTTCTTCCAGCCGCCACTCATGACGGTGTAAGCACTGTCGTTCCTCGGCATGACGAAGCCGGCATGAACCAGCTGAATGCGCGTGCCGGCTTCGACGGGGGTGAGGGACCAGGTCACGACAGTGTCGAGCGGCGCGCCGTAGCCAACGTTACGCTCGTCGCCGCCCTTCCAGGCGTAGACCAGACGCCTGTTAGGGACGACTTCCAGAACGCGGCAATGGATGACGCCGTCCCAGTGGCCGCCCGGCTTGGTCTGGTAGGTGAAGACATTGCCTTCGACAGCCTCGAAGCCGGTCGGCGGCATCAGCCAGCGCGCGATCAGCTGGGCAGATGTCAGCACCTTCCAGACCGTCTCCGGCGCGTGAGGGAGCACCTCGTCCATCACGATATCTTTGGTTTCGGCTTTCAGCGCGGCTGCACTCACGGGTCGATCTCCTTCAAGAGGTCACGCAGGTTCTGGAGGCGCTCGCGCCAGAAGACACCGTAATGATCGATCCAGGTCACAAGCGGTTCGAGTCCTTGCGGCGCAGCGCGGTAATAGACGTTGCGGCCTTCGGCGCGCTCGGCGACGAGGCCCGCCTGCTTCAGCGATTTCAGATGTTGCGAGATCGCGCCCTGCGTCACCCCGCTGCCGCGCGTCAGCTCGGCGACGCTGATCTCCTTGCTGTCGAACACGCGCTCGAACACCGCGCGTCGGGTCGGATCGGCGAGGGCGCGCATCACGGCGGTGACGGGATTGGGGGCGGCTTCGATCATGTCGATCAATTAGCGAACACTAATGCATTAGTCAATGCTAATTCGTTGTGTCGCGGAATGGCCCAGGCCTCATTGACATTGACTGACTAGTCAGTCATAAACTTAGCATGACAAAGAAGTTCACCAAAGCGGCTACGGCCAAAGCAGAGACGCGCAATCCGGAAGCCGGCGACGAAGCCGCGCCGGTGTCGAACCGGGCCACGCGCGCGGCGGAGCGGCGCGATGCGATCGTCGCGGCGGCGATGGAGGAGTTCATCACGCGGGGCTTTGCCGCGACGCGGCTCGACGACATCGCCAGGCGCGCCGGCGTGGCGAAGGGCACGATCTACCTGCACTTCAAGGACAAGGAATCGATGTTCGAGGAGCTGGTGCGCACCGTGATCGTGCCGGTGGTGGCGAAGCTGAACGCGCTGCCGCCGCCGACGGGCTCGGTGCGCGATCTGATCGAAACCTTTGCCGGCAATTTTCTCAAAGAGGTGATCGGCACGAGGCGCGGCGATCTCGTCCGCCTGATCGTGGCGGAGGGGCCCCGCTTTCCGGCGGTGGCGGACTTTTACTACCGCGAGGTGGTCTCGCGGGGGATGGCCGGCATGCGCGCGCTGATCGAGCTCGGCATTGCCCGTGGCGAGATCCAACAGGCAAAGCTCGCGCGCTATCCGCAGATCCTGATCGCGCCGGCGATGATCGCGGTGATCTGGCAAAGCCTGTTTGCGCGGCACGCGCCGCTCGACGCGCAAGAGATGCTGCGTGTCCATCTCGATTTGATTTTTGGCGAACGGAGGACGACATGACGTCGTCACGAAGGATTTTTGCAGCCGCATTGGCCGCCATGCTCGCAACCGGACTTGCCGGCTGCAACGAGAAGCGCGATCCCGGTTTCCAGGGCTGGGTCGAGGCCGACATGATCTATGTCAGCCCGGATGAAGCCGGGCGGGTAACGAAGCTGAATGTCCGGGAGGGTGACGAGGTCAGGGTCGGCGAGCAGCTCTATTCCGTCGATGATGATCTCCAGCTCGCTGATCTCAACCAGAACAAGGCGACACTGGCCAATGCGCAGCAGACCTATGATCGCGCAGCCTCGCTGAGCAAGACCGGTTCGGGCACGCAAGCCAATCTCGATTCCGCCGTGTCGTCGCTGCGTGTCGCGGAAGCGCGGGTGGCAACCTCGGAGACGCGACTAGCGCGCCGCAAGGGTTTTGCGCCTGTTGCAGGCACCATCCAGCAGATCTATTTCCGCGAGGGGGAGATGGTGGCGGCGCAGCGGCCGGTGCTCTCGATCATGCCGCCCGGCAACATGAAGCTGCGCTTCTTCGTGCCGGAAACGGAACTGCCGAAGCTGTCGATCGGCGACACGGTGCGGATCGCCTGCGACAATTGCGCGGCCGATCTCACCGCCAAGATCTACTTCATCGCGACCACGGCCGAGTACACCCCGCCCGTGATCTACAGCCTCGAAGAGCGCAACAAGCTCGTCTATCTGGTCCAGGCGCGACCGTCGCGGCCCGATGCCTTGCGGGTGGGGCAGCCGATCGACGTCTATCTCAACCCCAAGAATCTTGATTTCAAGACTCCGGTGGCGGACAAGCGATGAACGGTGCGAACGACATCGCGATCGACGTCAAGGGCCTGACCAAGTCGTTTGGCGGCCGCGAGGTCGTGCACGACCTGTCGATGCAGGTGAAGCGCGGCTCGATCTACGGCTTCCTCGGGCCGAACGGCTCGGGCAAGACCACGACCATCCGCATCCTCTGCGGCCTGCTGACGCCCGACAGCGGCGAAGGCACCTGTCTCGGCTACGACATCCTGCGCGATGCCGAAAAGATCAAGCGCAAGGTCGGCTACATGACGCAACGCTTCAGCCTCTACCAGGATCTCTCCGTGCGCGAGAACCTCGAATTCGTTGCGCGGCTTTATGGCCTTGACGACGCGCGCGGGGCTGCGCGCGACATGATCAGGCGGCTTGGCCTCTCGGGCCGCGAGGAGCAGCTCGCGGGCGAACTCTCCGGCGGCTGGAAGCAGCGCCTTGCATTGGGGGCCTGCACGCTGCCCAATCCGGAATTGCTGCTGCTCGATGAGCCGACCGCGGGCGTCGATCCGAAGGCGCGGCGCGATTTCTGGAACGAGATCCATGCGCTCGCCGCCGGTGGCCTCACCGTGCTGGTCTCGACCCATTACATGGACGAGGCCGAGCGCTGTCACGAGATCGCCTATATCGCCTATGGCCACCTCCTGACGCACGGCACGGTCGACGAGGTGATCGCGAAGTCCGCGCTAGTGACCTACACTGTCACCGGCGAGTTGAACGGCCTCGCGGCCCAGCTTGCCGGCAAGCCCGGGATCGACATGGTGGCGCCGTTCGGCACCTCGCTGCACGTCTCGGGCCGCGACATCGCCGCCCTCGAAGCCAGCATCGCGCCGTGGCGCGAGAAGGGTGAGCTGCACTGGCAGAAATCGGCGCCGTCGCTGGAGGACGTCTTCATCGAGTTGATGGGCCGCTCCAAGGACAATTTCCAATGAGCACTGTCCAGACAACCGGCCTTGCACGGGAGATCCGCGACCGCTTCGGCTTCTGGCGTCGCTCCTATGCCATGATGGCCAAGGAGTTCATTCAGCTTCGGCGGGACCGCGTCTCGTTCGCGATGATCATAGCCATCCCGGTGATGCAGCTTCTGCTGTTCGGCTATGCCATCAACACCACGCCGCACCATCTGCCGAGCGCGGTGCTGCTGCAGGAGGACTCGGACCTTGCCCGTTCGATCCTGAAGGCGTTGGAGAATACCGCCTATTTTCGCTTCGTCTACGAAGTGCACGACGTCGACGAGTTCGACAATTTGCTGAAGTCCGGCAAGGTGCTGTTCGGCGTCGAGATCCCGCGCGGCTTCGAGCGCGCGGTGCGGCGGGGCGACAAGCCGGCGCTGCTGGTTGCAGCCGACGCGACCGATCCGGTCGCCGCAAGCTCCGCACTCGGCTCGCTCGGCATGATCGTGCAGACCGCACTCGCGCACGATCTCTATATCGGCGATCCCCCGGCGATGCCGTTCGAGATCCGCGCCCATGCGCGCTACAATCCGGCGGCGGAATCGCGGCTCAACATCGTGCCGGGACTTGTCGGCACCATTCTCACCATGACGATGCTGATCTTCACGGCGCTGTCGGTGACGCGCGAGATTGAACGCGGCACCATGGAGAGCCTCCTGTCGATGCCGATCAAGCCGGTCGAGGTGATGATCGGCAAGATCGTTCCCTACATCCTGGTCGGCTTCATCCAGGCTTTCCTGATCGTCAATATCGGAGTGTTCCTGTTCGGCGTGCCGGTGCTCGGCAATCTGTTCCTTCTGGCGGGACTTTCGACCCTTTTCATCGCTGCAAATCTCGCGATCGGCTACACGTTCTCCACCATCGCGCAGAATCAACTGCAGGCAATCCAGATGTCGTTCATGTTCTTCCTGCCGAGCATTCTCTTGTCCGGCTTCATGTTCCCGTTCGCGGGGATGCCGGCCTGGGCGCAATATATCGGCGAATGCCTGCCGCTGACGCACTACATTCGCATCGTCCGGGCCATCATGCTGAAGGGCGCCACCATGCCGAATTTGCGGTTCGATACGTTGGCGCTGGCCATCTTGATGCTGGTGGCCATGACCATCGCCGTGACGCGCTTCCGCCGCACGCTGGATTGAGGCACAATAGCTGAGGTCATTCCGGGGCACGCGAAGCGTGAACCCGGAATCTCGAGATTCCGGGTTCGATGCTGTCGCATCGCCCCGGAATGACCCGGGGGAACAATGGTCAGCTTCTTAAGAGCCCGGCGCAGAGCCGTCTTGTCGGAGGAGTTCGAGCGCGAGTTGACCCGCGAAGTGCTGCGGACCGAGCTCCTGCGGGTGCAGGCGCTGATCGCCACGGGCCTCGTCATGCTGGTCTTGCTCACGGCGACTTTCCTGATCGACCCTGCCATCGCGAACCGGATCTGGCGCGGGACGGACGGCATGGTCCGCGAATACGGCCTTGTGATAGGCTTCCTGCTGTTCGAGGTCTGGGTCCACAGCCAGATCAGGCGAAACCTCAAGCTTGATCGCGACCTGCCGGTCATCAGGCGCTATATCGGCGCCTTTATCGAGACCTCGTCGCCGACGCTGATCCTGATCCTGCAGATCCGCAGCATGGGCGCTGGGCCCGCGCTCGGCTTCGTGCTGCCGTTCGTCTATTTCATCTTCGTCATCCTTTCGACGCTGCGGCTCGATTTCTGGCTGTCCACCTTCACGGGATTTGTCGCAGCGAGCGAACTGCTGGCGGTCGCGCTGTATTTCAATTCGGCGAACGACGACGGCGAACCCTTGATCTACTTCCACACCGTGCGCAGCGCGGTCATCCTGCTCTGCGGCGTGCTCGCGGGCTCCGTCGGCGCGCAGTTGCGGCGGCAATTTGGCGCGAGCATCGCGGCGGCGACCGCGCGCGACCGGGTGACCAATCTGTTCGGCCAGCACGTCTCGCCGCAGGTGGTCGAGCGGCTGATGGCGGAGGGGACCAGCGTCGCCGGCGATATCAGGCGCGTCGCCGTGATGTTCGTCGATTTCCGCGGCTTCACCGCCGGCGCCCAGTCGCGCACCCCGCAGGAGGTCGTCGACCGGCTCGACGGCGCTTTCGCCGTGCTGGTCGATATTCTCGACCGCCATGGCGGCATCGTGAACAAGTTTCTCGGCGATGGCTTTCTGGCGCTGTTCGGCGCACCCCTGGAGGCCTCCGATGCCGCGCATCGCGCAGTCGCCGCGGGCCGCGAGATGCTGATCGCGATGGATCACATCAACGCGCAGACGAGCTGGCCGCTGCGCATCGGCATCGGCATCCATTTCGGCGAGGTCGTCGCGGGCAATATCGGATCGCCCAGGCGCAAGGAATATACCGTGATCGGCGACACCGTGAACTTCGCATCGCGGCTCGAGGCGCTCAATAAAGAGTTTGGTTCGCAGCTCCTGATCTCGGCGTCCGTGCGCGAGGCGCTGGGTGAAGACGGCGAGGATGCGGTCGCGCTCGGCGAGGTCACGGTGCGCGGCTATGAACAGCCGGTCGCCGTGTTTCAATTGGGGTGAGGGGATCGCTCGCGTTTCTTTGCAGGCGCGTGCTGAAATATCCAGCCCGGCGTCGCATCCTCCGCATGCGGTATTTGAGTAGCGCTTGACTTGGCTCTCATCTAGTCATCTATATGACTATATGAATCCGGATCCGCGCGACGACCGCCTGCCACGCTACCAGCGCCTGCGCGACGACCTCGCCGCGCGGATCAACCGCAATGAATGGCGGCCGGGCGAGCCCATCCCATCGGAGGCCGAGTTGGCGGCGCATTACGGCGTCGCCATCGGCACGGTGCGCAAGGCGATCGACCAGCTCGTCGCGGATGCCGTGCTGGAGCGGCAGCAGGGCCGCGGCACCTTCGTGCGCCGCGCCCGCTTCAACTCCTCGCTGTTCCGCTTCTTCCGTTTCCAGTCCCAAAGCGGCGAGCGGCGCGTCCCGAAGAGCCGCATCCTCAGGCGCAAGAGCGTGCCAGCGACGACGGCGGTCGCCTCCGCGCTGCGCATTCCCGTCGGCGAACCCGTGATCAGCCTGTCGCGCCTGCGGCTGCTCGATGATGTGCCGCTGCTCGCCGAGGAAATCTGGCTGCAGCAATCGCGCTTTGCGCCAATTCTCGACATCGACACCGCCGAGTTCGGCGACCTGCTGTATCCGCTCTACGAAGAGCGCTGCGGCGAGGTCGTGGTTTCCGCCGAAGAAGTTTTGACGGTCGAGACAGCCAACGAAATGCAGGCCCGGCTGTTGCGCCTCGAGGCGCACGCACCGCTGATCGTGATCGAGCGCCTCGCACTCGACCTGGAACGGCGGCCGATCGAATGGCGCCGCTCGCGCGGGCCGGCGGATCGCTTCCGCTACCACGCCGAGATCCGGTGATGGCGGCCTTCAACGACACCAAGCAATAAACGCGTACAGGGGTAGGAAACATGTCGAACTGGTACAGTGAAAGCTCGCCGCTGGAGCGGCGCACCTTCTGGGCAAGCTTTGGCGGCTGGGCGCTCGATGCGCTCGACGTCCAGATGTTCGGTCTTGCCATTCCCGCGCTGATCGCCGCCTTCGGCATCAGCAAGGCCGATGCGGGCCTGCTCGGCTCGGTCACCCTGTTCTTCGGCGCGTTCGGCGGCTGGCTCGGCGGCGCGCTCGGCGATCGTTTCGGTCGCGTCAAGGCGCTCCAGATCACGGTCGCGACCTTCGCGCTTGCGACCTTCGCATCAGCATTCGCGATGAGCTACACCCAGCTCCTGGTGCTCAAGGCGATCCAGGGCCTCGGCTTCGGCGCTGAATGGGCCTGCGGCGCGGTGCTGATGGCCGAGATCATCCGCCCCGAGCATCGGGGCAAGGCGCTCGGCACGGTGCAGAGCGCCTGGGCCGTGGGCTGGGGCGCGGCCGTGCTGCTGTCCGCGCTGGTGTTCACCAATGCTCCGGCCGATATCGCCTGGCGGATCCTGTTCGCGATCGGATTGTTGCCGGCGCTGCTCATCATCTTCATCCGCCGCGGGCTGAAGGAGCCGCCGCGCGCTGTCGCCAAGGACGCAGAGGTGCCGTTCTTCGCGACGCTATCAGGCATCTTCCACCGCGACGTGCTGCGCTCGACCCTGGTCGGCGGTCTGTTCGGCATCGGCGCCCATGGCGGCTATGCCGCACTGACGACGTTCCTGCCGACTTACTTGCGGGAAGTGCGGCACCTCTCGGTGCTCGGGTCCAGCGGATATCTCGCCGTCATCATCATCGCCTTCTTCTGCGGCTGTGTCGCCAGCGGGATCGTCAGCGACCGCATCGGCCGCCGCGCGAACGTGGCGTTCTTCGCCAGCGCCTGCATCGCCACCGTGCTGGTCTATATCTTTGCGCCGCTGAGCAACGGCCAGATGCTGGTGCTCGGCTTTCCGCTCGGCTTCTTCTCGGCCGGCATCCCCGCGAGCATGGCGGCGCTGTTCAGCGAACTCTATCCGGCCGGCGTCCGCGGCACCGGTGTCGGCTTCTGCTACAATTTCGGCCGCGTGGTCTCCGCCGCGTTCCCCTTCCTGGTCGGCTTTCTCAGCGATCACATCGGCCTTGGGCCCGCGATCGGCATCGACGCCGCGTTCGCCTATTCGCTGGTGCTGATCGCGGTTCTGCTGCTGCCCGAAACCCGCGGCAAGGTGTTCGAGCAGGCTGCGGCCGCGCGCGTTTGACGGGAATGAGGAGTAATCAACATGAAGATAACCGAACGCGGCATGACGCGCCGCCAATTCAGCGCGGGCGCCGCAGCCCTGGCGGCCATCGCGGCTGCGGGCAAAGCGGCAGGTGAGGCGACGATGCCTGTGATCGACACCCACGCCCATGTCTTCCACCGCGGACTGAAGCTCGCGCCGGGCCGGCGCTATGCGCCCGACTACGACGCGCCGCTGTCGCTGTATCTGGAACAGCTCGACCACAACGGCATCAGCAATGGCGTGCTGGTGCAGCCGAGCTTCCTCGGCACCGACAATTCCTATCTCGTCGATTGCCTGAAGCAGACGGCCGGCCGCCTGCGCGGCATTGCCGTCGTCGATCCTGCCATGCCCGCCGAGGAGCTGCGTGAACTCGATCGTGCCGGCGTAGTCGGCATCCGCCTCAATCTCGTCGGCCAGCCCTTGCCTGACCTTTCGGCAAGCGAATGGAAGGGACTGCTCGCCAACGTGAAGGCGATGGGCTGGCAGGTCGAGATCCAGCGCAACGCGTCGGATCTCGCCGTGCTCACCCCGCGTCTGCTCGATCTCGGCGTCACCGTCGTGCTCGATCATTTTGCGCTGCCGGATCCCAAGCTCGGCGTCGCAGATCCCGGCTTTCAATCCGTGCTGAAGCTAGCGGCGACGAAGAACGTGTGGGTCAAGATCTCTGCGCCGTATCGCAACGGCGCAGCGGGCGAGAGCTTTGCCAAGGAGGCCTATCCGCTGCTTCGCAGTGCCTACGGGCTCGATCGCCTGCTGTGGGGCAGCGACTGGCCGCACACGCAGTTCGAGGCGACGCAGACTTACGCCAAGAACCGGCAATTTCTCGACACGCTCATCGTCGACGAGCGCGAGCGCGCGCAGGTGCTGGCATCGCCGCGACCCCTTTTCCGCTTCTGACGAGCGAGCGTGATTGCTCCGATTGCTCTCAATTTTGGGGCATGACGAGCGATGTTTCGCGCTTGTAGAGTGCTGCGCGAGGCGGCGCGGGTTGCCGCCGCCGTTAGCGTGAGGAAGCACCATGCAGCGCCGCTACATCACTGTCGACGTGTTCACCGACCGCGCCTTCGGCGGCAACCAGCTCGCCGTGGTGCTCGATGCTGCCGGGCTCTCGACGCAGCAGATGCAGGCGATCGCGACCGAGTTCAATTATTCCGAGACGACCTTCGTGCTGCCGCCGCGCGACCGGGACAACGACGCCGAGGTTCGCATTTTCACGCCGGTGAGGGAGATGCCGTTCGCGGGGCATCCCAATGTCGGCACCTCCTTCGTGCTGGCGAGCCTTGCGAGGGAGCCGAAGTCGCGTTTGCGGTTCGAGGAGAAGGCGGGCCTCGTGCCGATCGACATTTTTCGCGAGCAGGGGCGGGTCATCAGCACCGAGCTGACGGCGCCGCAGCCGCTGTCCCGATGGGCGGAAGTGTCCGCCGCTGATGTTGCGGCCTGCATCTCGCTCGCGGCCGACGACATCAGGACCGAACATCATGCACCGCAAGTCGTCGGCGTCGGAACGCCGTTTCTGGTGGCCGAGGTGGTGTCGCGTGAGGCGCTCAAGCGGGCAAGGCCCGACGCGGCCGCGTTCGGCAGGATCTTGCCGCGCGACGACGCCCGCTCGGTGTGGTTCTACACAAGCGATGTGCCCGCCTCGGAGGCGCCGTGCGAGCGGCAGGCGCGCATGTTCATGCGCGGCGCCGGCGGTCTCGCCGAAGATCCCGCCACCGGCAGCGCAACGGTCGCCGCAGCCGCGCTGTTCGCCGCTCTCGATCCTGTCGGGGACGGCGAGTTGAAGCTCACCGTCGGCCAGGGCTTTGACATGGGTCGCCCCAGCATCCTGCAGACGCGCGTCGTCAAGCGCGACGGCAAGATCCTCTCCGCCCATGTCGGCGGTGCCTGCGTGCAGATGATGGAGGGGACGTTCAGGCTGGCGGGGCAGGGGTAGGCTCTCCGCGCCAAGCGCCGATGATAGACCCGTCATCCTGAGGTGCGAGCCCTTGCGAGCCTCGAAGGATGTACGGCCGAGGTGTCGCCGCGACTGTGGCACGCCGCCGCCCTTCGAGGCCTCCGCTTCGCTACGGCACCTCAGGGTGACGGCTACAGCTGCTGCTACACCTGCCGCCCCGCCAAATTCTTCACCGCAACCCCGTCGCGTTCCTCGATGATCTCCGCGATCATCTGGCGGTGGCAATGGGTGTGGTCGCGCTCATAGCACAGCAGGCAGACCGGGCCGGCCTTCTTCACGAGGGCCGAGAGCTCATCCATCTGCTCTTTCGCCTCCGGCGTCTTCAGGTGCTTCGAGAAGATTTTCTCCAGCACATCGTACTGGCCACTGCGCGCAGCGAGGCGGCCTTCCTTTGGCGTGCCCAATGCGGCAAGATGCACATAGGCGATGCCGCGCTCATCGAGGCCTGCGGCGAGCTGCTTCTTGGAAAAGCCCGGCCGCCGTGACGACGTCACCGCGCGCACGTCGACCACGAGCTTGACGCCGGCCTGCTCGAGCTCATCCAGCACGGCCTTCGGCGGCGTTTGCTCGTAGCCGATGGTGAAGAGCTTCTTCGCCTTGGCCATGGAGCCTCCTCAACTCACCCGTGCGATCAGTTCCATGGCGCCGTGCGGCGCGCGTACCTTGCCCTCGTGGATGACATAGGCGAACACGTCGCGCGGTTCCTTTTTCGGCTCGGTCTTGTCAACTTTCGGCAGGTCGTCGGGTTCACTTCCCTGGGCCCAGGCCTTGAAGCGTGCGGCCCAGGCGTCGAGCTGCTTCGGTGGATAGCAGGTTTTGATCTCGTCATTGCCCTTTTGAAGCCGGGCGTAGACGAAATCGCCGGCGACATCGGCAATCGCGGGGTATTTGCCGTGTTCGGCAAACACGACGGGCGTCTCGAACTCGCGGATCAGGGCGATGAAGTCAGGCGTGCAAAAACTGTCATGGCGCACTTCCACCACGTGGCGCAGCGCGCGCCCCTCGAGCTTGCGCGGCAGCAGCTCCAGAAACTTGCCGAAATCGGCGCCGTCGAATTTCTTGGTCGGCGCGAACTGCCACAGCGCGGGGCCGAGATGGTCGCCGAGTTCCAGCACGCCGGAATCATAGAAGCGCTTGATGGAATCGCCGGCCTCGGCCAGCACGCGGCGGTTGGTGGCAAAGCGCGGCCCCTTCACCGAGAATACAAAGCCCTCAGGCACTTCGCTCGCCCATTTGCGAAAGCTCTCCGGCTTCTGCGAGCCGTAATAGGTGCCGTTGATCTCGATCGAGGTCAGCTTCGAGGCAGCATAGGACAGCTCCTTCGCCTGCGTCAGCTTCTCCGGATAGAACACGCCGCGCCAGGGCTCGAAGGTCCAGCCGCCGATGCCGATGTAGATGTTGCCGGATTTTTTGGTCGCGGTTTTTGCTTTGGCCACGGGAGGATCTCGCATCGACGGGAAGGGGAGAGCTGCATCCTATTCAAACCAGAAGTGATTGGCCAGTTGTCGCATCCCGTCTAAGCTTGCCCCGCGATCTGCACAAAAAGGAGAACAAGATGCGGATGCTGATGCTGGGAGCGGCGCTCGTCATGATGACATCTGCTGCCACACATTCTGTGAGGGCAGATGATGACGATGCAAAGGGCGCACAGAAGCTCGCGATGCAGGGCCGCGACGATTACTGGCATTGCCTGGCGCGCGAGTATTCGCGCGACTCCAATCAGGGCCTGTCGGAGCAGGAGTTCGGCCGCTCTGTTGCGGGGGCCTGTCCATCGGAGCGGCAATATTACCGGGTCGCGCTGCTCGATTATCTCACCACGCAATATCCTGATATCGATTCCGGCGCCCATCTCGCGACCGCGAACAGGGCGGTGGAGTCGGCGCAGAGGGACATCGTGACCGCTTACGTCAAGCACCGGCCGCCGGCGAAGTAGGGGAGTGGCGAATGGCCAATGGCGAATAGGGCGGGAAGGCATGGTTTACTTCATTCGCTACTCGCGATTCGCAACTCGCCCCCTGGCCCTTCCGACCGTGCATTCATCCGTGATATGACAGGGCTCATCTGGAACGGGGACGGGTTGGTATGTCGTCTGAGTCGGTCGGTGGCATTTTTGGCGCGATCGTCGCCGCGGTCGTGCTGGCGGTCGCCGTCGTCTTCGGGCCGATCGGCCAGTACGGCAAGCCTCCGAAGCCGGCCAAGGTCGAGGCCCCCGCCGCCATGGCGCCCGCGGCGCCTGTGGCCCCCGCGCCTCGGGGCCCGGTGATCCGAGAAGTCCCGAATCAATGATGGCCTGAAAAAGGGCGGGTTCGGCCCCTTGCAATCAGGCTTTTCCGTTCCCATCTAGGCTCTAACGGCGATGTTGAGCCAAAAGCTCCGGCGCTGGAACGACCTTGGAATAGCTTGGGCCTGCGCCGGATGTACGCGCGGTCCGCCGTTCCGGGGTCGTTGGCATTTTTGGGCCCCTTTGGGGCGGTTTCCCTGAAAAACCTCGGCTTGTAGCCCAAGAACTCCTAGCCCAAGAACTTATAGCCCAAGAACTTGGCATCGCTGGACGCGGCGGATATACGCTGCCGTCATGAATGAAGCGATCAGACCGGACGCCCACAGCCAAGCCCAAGAGGGGCCGGAACTGTCGGTTATCGTCCCGACCTTCAACGAGCGCGACAACGTCACCGTGCTGTACCGGCGCCTGGAGGCGACGCTCGTTAACGTCGCCTGGGAGGTCGTGTTCGTCGACGACAATTCGCCCGATGGCACCTGGGACGTCGTGCGCGAGCTGGCGCAGAAAGACAGCCGCGTGCGCTGCATCCGCCGTATCGGCCGCCGCGGCCTCTCGGGCGCCTGCATCGAGGGCATCCTGGCCTCGAGCGCGCCTTATGCGGCCGTGATCGATGCCGACCTCCAGCACGACGAGACGCAGCTGCCGAAGATGCTGCTGCTGCTCGCAAGCGATAAGGCCGACCTCGTCGTCGGCAGCCGCTACATCGAGGGTTACAAGAGCGAAGGTTTCAACAAAAAGCGCGCCGGCGCCAGCGCGCTGGCGACCGAAGTCGCCAGGAAGATGCTCCGGGTCGAGATCGCTGATCCCATGAGCGGCTTCTTCATGGTCCGCCGCGACCGTTTCGAGCAATTGGCGCCGAAACTGTCGGTGCACGGCTTCAAGATTCTGCTCGACCTCGTTGCCACCGCGCACGGCAATTTGCGCGCCGTCGAAATTCCCTACACCTTCGGCGCCCGCCAGCACGGCGAGAGCAAGCTCGATTCCATGGTCGCGCTGGACTTCCTTGGCCTCGTCCTGGCAAAGCTGACCAACGACATCGTCTCGCTGCGCTTCATCCTGTTCGCGATGGTCGGCGGCATCGGCCTCATCGTGCATCTCGCCACGCTGTTCATCGCGCTTCAGCTGATCAAGGTGTCGTTCGCGGAGGCGCAGGCCGCCGGCGCGATCGTCGCCATGACCAGCAATTTCATCATGAACAACTTCCTCACCTATCGCGACCAGCGGCTGAAGGGTTTTGCGATCCTGCGCGGCCTGATCATGTTCTACATCGTCTGCAGCGTCGGCCTGCTCGCCAATGTCGGCGTCGCCTTCTCGGTTTACGATCAGGAGCCGATCTGGTGGCTGGCCGGCTTGGCCGGCGCGCTGATGGGCGTGGTGTGGAACTACGCGATGTCCGGACTGTTCGTCTGGCGCAAGAAATAGTGCGCCGCTATGGGCGGGGCTGACGCGCGGATCGTCCGTAACACGGCGCTGGTGATCCTTGCACTGGTCGTCTTGCGGCTGGTGGTGGCCGCCTTGACGCCGATCACCTTCGACGAAGCCTATTACTGGATGTGGTCGAAGAACCTCGCGGGGGGTTATTACGACCACCCGCCGATGGTGGCTTACGTGATCCGCGCCGGCACCATGATCGCCGGCGATACCGCGTTCGGCGTCCGACTGGTCTCGATCCTGCTCGCGCTGCCGATGAGCTATGCGATCTATCGCACCGCCGCGATCCTGTTTGGCGGTGCGCGCGTGGCGGCGACCAGCGCCATCCTGCTCAACGTCACCATGATGGCCTCGGTCGGCACGCTGATCGTGACGCCGGATGCGCCGCTGCTGGTTGCCTCGAGCTTCGTGCTGTTCTTCCTCGCCAAGGTGCTCGAGACCGGCCGCGGTGCCTGGTGGCTGGCAGTCGGCGCTGCCGTCGGCGCGGCGCTGCTGTCAAAGTACACCGCGATGTTCTTCGGTGCTGCGATCCTGATCTGGCTTGCGGCGGTGCCGAAGCTGCGGCGCTGGTTCCTCTCGCCCTGGCCCTATCTCGGCGGTTTCGTCGCGCTGGCGCTGTTCTCACCGGTGATCCTGTGGAATGCGGATCATCATTGGGTCTCGTTCGTCAAGCAGCTCGGCCGCGCCAGGATCGAGGATTTCCGCCCGGTCTTCATTGCCGAGTTGATCCCGACCCAGATCGCTTTCGCAACGCCGCTGGTCTTCATCCTCGGTGCGATGGGTCTGCATGCGCTGACCTGGCGCCGGGCCGGCGCGCTGGCCTCGCGCGTGCTGATCGAGACGATGTTCTGGACCATTGTGGTCTATTTCGTCTGGCATTCGCTCCATGCCCGCGTCGAGGCCAACTGGTTTGCGCCGGTTTATCCGCCGTTCATTGTCGCCGCCGCGGCCGCCGCCAGCCCTGCACAGTGGAAGCCGCGGGCGCGCCGCCTGGTGGATTTCTGCCTGCGCTGGGCCGCGCCTGTTGGCATCGTGATGTTTGCCGCGCTGATCCTGCAGGCCAATACCGGCTGGCTTTCAGGCTATCGCCGCGACGCGACCGTGCGCAGCGTCGGCGTCGGCTGGCGCGAGCTCGCAGCCAATATCGAAGCTGAACGCGTCCGCAATGGCGCAACCTGCGTGCTCACGCCTGACTACGGTACCACGGGCTGGCTCGCCTTCTATCTGCCGCGCGGGGCTTGCGTGGTGCAGCAGAACCAGCGCATTCGCTGGGTCAACATGCCCGAGCCCGATCCGAAGCTGCTCGCGGGCAAGCTGCTCTATGTCGACGAGATCAAGCCCGGAGGCCATCCCTTCCTCAAAGACCTCTTCACACAAGTGACGCGAGTCGCCGAGCTGCAGCGCAAGCGCGGGCCGCTCGTGGTCGAGACCTATGGTGTCGATCTGCTTGAAGGCGCCAGGGGCGACGTGCTCGACCGCTCGCCGCCGCCTGAACTTGTGCCCTGAGCGATCACAAGATCTTGCCGTTGAACGACAACTCCTTGATCCGCTTTTCCCAGTCGATCAGGGACCGGTACCAGCCCAGCGTATGGGTGGTGGGATCGTCGCCGCTGACCGTGCCCCGCTCCAGCGCCTGCTTGATCTCCACGATGCCTTCATGGACGCGGGAGGATGGATCGAATTTCAGGCGCTGGATGATCTTGGCAAAGGACAAATTATAGGTTCGCTTGTCCGTCGCATCCGGGATCGTGTGGGTGACGATGTTCGGAATGATGTCCTTGACGAAGTTCGCGAGCTGTTTGATCTGGTAGTTGAGATCGTCACTGCCGACGTTGAACGTTTCCCCTGATACGACCGACGCTTCGCTCTCGATGCCCATCATGAGGGCGCGGCAGACATCATGAACGTGGATGAACGGCCGCCACTGCTCGCCGCCTCCCATGACGTAGATCACCCGCTCCTTCCAGGCGCGGAGCGTCATGACGTTGATGGCGAGGTCGAAGCGCATGCGCGGAGCCAGGCCGAATACGGTGCTGTTGCGCAAAATGACCGTTTCGAACGTGTCGCTTTGCAGCTTGCGCAGTTCGTCCTCGACGTGAAGCTTGCTTTCGGCATAAAGCGTCTGCGGGCGACAGACGGCGTGCTCGTTGAGCGACACTTCCTGGCCGTGGCCGTAGACCGACGCCGAGCTCGAATAGACATAGCGGCGCACGCCGGCCCGCTTGGCCGCGCGAGCCAGGCGAACGCCGCCCTGGTGATTGATCGAGACCGTCAGCTCGGGGTCGATTTCGGCGGAGGCGTCGTTGCTCAGTCCGGCCAGATCGATGACGGCGTCCATCCCCTCGAACTGCTGGGGGTCGACGGTGCGGATGTCGTCGACGAGCATCTTGATATTCGGGTGAGAAGCCGCCTGCATGAATCGATCTCGGCCGAAAAAGCATCGATCGAGCGCAGTCACCGAATAGCCCTTTTGCGCCAGCATCTGGCACAGAGGAATGCCGATATAGCCTCCGGCTCCAGTGACGAGAACTTTCTGCATGTCCTAGACTTCTATGTTCGTGAGGGTCTCGGGTCGGTTGCGGCTCTGCGACTAAGGCTTCGGTCTGTTTTGCGCCTGTTGGCGCGCGTACCGGATGGCGGAAACGACGAGATCGCATTCTTCGTCGGTCATGTCGTTGTAGACCGGAAGCGCAATGACGTTGTAAGCGACCCTTTCCGTCACCGGCAAACTCACTTCCCTCTGCGTCGTGTAGGCGGTCATGTGGTGGCAGGGCGGGCTGTAATATTTGCGGACGAACACATTGTGCGTCTCGAGCGCCGACGCCAGCGCATCGCGGCCGAGCCCGAACTCCCTGGCGTCGACGACGACAGGAAGATAGAGCCAGTTCGTTTGCGCGCCTGCGGGCTCTTGCCCCACGCGCAAACCGGGAATTTTGCAAAGCCCGGTCCGCATGCGTTCGACAGCGTGTCGGCGTGTCGCAATGGCCTGCTCGAACGTCTTGAGTTGCTCGAGGCCGATGAGGGCCGCTATCTCCAGCATTTTCCCGTTCAGGCCCGGCTCGTGACAATCGGCGCCGTCCACTTGCCCGAAGTTCCGCATCGCCTTGACGCGCACGAGCAATTCCGCATCGTGGCTGCAGACGCAACCGCCTTCCATCGTCGCGAAGGCCTTGGTGGCGTGGAAGCTGAACATCTGCGCGTCCGCGCAGCCTCCCACCAGCTGCCCATTGATGCGCGTTCCGAAAGAGGGGGCGCTATCGACCAGAAATTTCAGCTTGTGGCGTCCGGCTATCCCGGCGAGCGAAGCGTAATCGCTGGGGATCCCATAGGCGTCGACGGCGAGGATGGCGACGGTTCGGTCCGTGATCCTGCGCTCGACGTCATCAGGGTCGAGACGCATGGTCTGGTCGTCGAGAATATCGGCAAAGACCGGTTCGGCGCCGACCCATTTGATCGCATGCGGTGTTGCGCTGAACGTGAACGATGGCACGATCACTTCGCCGCCGGTGATCCCCGCGGCCCTCAGCATGGCCATCATTCCGATCTGGCCGTTGCAGAAAACCAGCGTCGGGACGCCCAGATACTCGCTCAAGCGCTTCTCGAATTCGACGACCCAGCGGGAATTGTTCGTGACCTGGCCGGTCTCCAGCGCTGTCTCGAAAGCGGCCAAGAACTGTTCGGTTCTCGGAAACCTGGGACGCACGATATGAAGCGGGCTCCGGGCCAGCGGCGTGAGAGATTCAAGCGGGACTGCGGCAGTCATCTCGAGTCCTGATTGTCGATGCAAGTTCGTGACGGCTTATCGATATAGGTCGAGACTTGTGTGGAGCATTCGTGCGCGACGTGATCCGCGATTGACAGGCGCGTTTGCACTAGCCGCGGCTGGCGAATCAATATTCTAGTGGCGCTCTCCGGGCATCCTTCCGCGAACGGTCCTTTTGGCAAATGAAGAACTTCGTCATCAATCTCGATCGCCATCCAGAGAAATTCGAAAACTTCCTGAAGCGGAATGCAGGCTGCGGAATCGCCTTCGAGCGTTTCTCCGCGACGAATGGTCTGGAGCTGACCGATCAGGAGGTGATGGCGATGCGGCTTGTCGCGCCCGGTTCGCAGTTCACCAGGGGAGCCGTTGGCGGCGCCGCTTCGCTGTGGCGGATATTGAACTGGATCGCCGGGCAGACTGAGCCTGCCCTTGTCTTCGAGGACGATTGTACCATCCGTCACGACATCATCGCACGTCTGGAGAATTTGCTTCCGACTCTTGGAAACTGGGACCTCCTGGTGCTCGGATACAATACGGATTCAGTGCTCGATCTCGAGCTCGCGCAGGGCATGAAGTCGATGATGGTCTTTCGGCCTGCGCACCCGGACGACCGAAGTGATGCCGCTTTCCAGAGCGCGAATTCCCAGGTGGCCGCGCTCCGGCTGAACACTTGCTTCGGACCAGCCGGAAACCTGATATCTCCGGCCGGAGCGAACAGGCTCCTGGAGCTGTGCTATCCGATGGATAATCGGCCGGTCCGGATCGAGGCGCTCGGCAATCGCATGCTGCCGACGACCGGGTTGGACGGGATGGGAAACAGCGTCTATCGCTTCATGCAGGCGTATGCCTGCTTCGCGCCGCTTGTGGTGCCGCGCAACAACAATGCGACGTCGACGACCTATACCCACGATGCGCGCATTTGGGGCTAGCAGGGCGTCACACGATGAAACTCGCGATCATGCAGCCGTATTTTCTTCCCTATATCGGCTACTATCAGCTCATCGGTGCGGTCGATCTCTTCATCGTCTACGATAACGTCAAATATGTAAAAAAGGGCTGGGTCAATCGCAACCGGATGCTGGTCAACGGCAAAGACGCGTTGTTCTCGCTGCCGTTGAAGAAGGCCTCGGACGCGCTTGATATTCGCGACAGGGAGTTGGCGGCCGAGTTCGACCGTGCAAAGCTGCTTAATCAATGGCGGGGGGCCTACAGAACCGCGCCCTTCTTCAAGCAGACCTTCCCGCTTCTGGAAGAGATTGTCGGCTTTCAAGATCCTAATCTATTTCGCTATCTCTTCAATTCGCTGCGGATGACCTGTGCGCATCTCGGTTTGAAGACTGCCTTCAAGATTTCGTCCGAGGTGCCGATCGATCATTCGCTCAAGTTCCAGGACAGGGTGCTCGCATTGTGCGAAGCGGAAGGCACGCAAAAGTACATCAACGCGATCGGCGGCCTGGAGCTCTATGATGCCGATGCTTTCAGGGCCCGAGGAATCGAATTCAGGGCGCTGCGAGCCAGGCCGTTTCCCTATGAGCAGTTCGGGCAGCCCCATGTGCCATATCTGTCGATCGTCGATCTCTTGATGTTCAACCCGGTGTCGAAGTTGAGCGAGATCATCGCCGAAAATTACGATCTGGTTCAGCAGGACACGTAGGCCTCAAGGTGCGTCGATCCGAAAACGATCAGGCGTCGAGAGCGACGCCTCATTCGAACACGACGTAGCTCTGCTGCGGCGAGATCGTGCTGCGGCAGATGCGATAGCCCTCGGTGCCCCATGCTTCGCGCAACGCCAGGGTTTCGCCCGGATTCTCGGCGAGGACCAGCTCGTCAAACCCGACGATGCTGTTCTTCGCCAGATAGGGGCGAATGAGCTCGAGGCATCGCTTCGTCGGTTCGTAGAGATCGAGGTCGAAATAGGCCAGCGAGATGATCGTCTCGGGGTGCTTCTCAAGATACGCGGGAAGGGTCTCGGTCACGTCGCCCTTGACCAGCTCGAACTTGCGGAGGTGGCTGCGCGGGGCGAGTTTCTCCTGCGCCGACAGGATGTCTGCCAGCACGTCTTCGTAATTGGGCGTGACGCTGAGCCCGCCGACCTTCAGCCCGTCGAAATCGCCGTCCTGGGGTGCCACCGACGGGAAGCCCTCGAACGTATCGAAGCCAACAACCTTGCGGCTCATGTTGTAGGGTTCGTAGATGTGGCGCATGGTCGTGAACAGCGCCATGTTCTGGCCCCAGCGAACGCCGAATTCCATGATGACGCCATGGGTGCGCAGGGTCATCGAATAAAGGTCATGCATGAAGAGGATGCGTGCCAGCGACGGGCGATTGAGGAACAGGCCGAGATTTGCGTGGAATTCACGCGGAGGCAGCGGCGAGGTCTTCATCAGCTCCTGCAGCCGGCCGTAAGCGGCCACTTCGTCCCGGGCAGCATAGGTAAAGTTCTGCGCGTCCTGCGGATCGTTTGATGTCATGATTTGTGCTCACACGTTTTCATGTTGATGAGAGGAGCGGACAACGCCGGGTTCGCGAGGGTCAATCCGCGAGCCGCCTGAGATTTTTCGCGCCAGTCTTCAGTCCGCCATAGTAGTAGTCGTGGAATCCCGCGGCCTCCATCCGGTCAAAGACCTTTTGCATGTCGTACGCGACCCGGTGCAGCGCGAAGGTCTGGCCGTCGAAGGTTGCGAACGCGGCTCGCGGATCGCCGTCGCGCGGTTGTCCGACGGATCCCGGGTTGCAATAGGTCTTTCCGCCGAAGCGGTGGATGCTTTGCACGTGGGTATGGCCGCTTACGAAATGTGTGCCGGACAGTCGCGCGAAATAGTCCTCGCTCGGGTTGGTCAGGTATTCGTCGATCGGATCGCCCCAGCCGGCATGGACGATCCGGACAGTGTCCATTTGCAGTTGCAGGTGAAAGGCCCTCAGCCAGTTCACGTTTTCGGACGTGATGACCTTCCGCTGATAGACCAGACACTCGTTCACGCTCTTGGATCTGGTGCAGAACCCACCGTAGCCGAGATACCAGTCATGGTTGCCGAGAACGCTTGGGATGCCGCGCCTTCTCAGCTCATCGCAGCATTCGTTCACTTGGGAATAATAGCCGACCACGTCGCCAACGCAGACGATCTCCGCGACGCGCATGCGGTCGATCTCGGCAAGAACCGCTTTCAGCGCCTCGAAATTTCCGTGGATGTCAGAGATGAACGCTATGGTCATGAAAGATGAAATCCTCGGTATAGCGGACGGCTCTGCCGCGCCTGATGTCCGGTTGCACCGGCAGTCGTTGCTCGATGGCCATGTCGACCGCCATGAGCGCCTCGTTGTAGCCAAAGGCGGTGCGGATCGACGTCGATGACGAAATCCTCGGATTGATCTCGAGCAGCTTCAGGCCCGTGTCAGTCTTGCGGAACTGGAAATTGGTCGGCCCGACCGGCGAAAACGCCTTGCTCAGATCCCGGATCGCGTCGGAGAACTCGGCGTGGTCGACGACCTCGGCCTTTTCCGTGAATCCATCCTTGGAGAGTTTTCGGCGAAGCGCCATGCAGGCGGAAGAGCCCCCTTGGCCGTCGCAGAACGCGGACACGGTAAATTCCTCGTCGTCTCGTCCGACGATGGGTTGGGCCATCAAAATTGTCTTTGTCGCGGGAGCAATCCTGGCAAGCTGCTCCGCAGTCTCGACCGTCACGATGCCCTTGGAGCCAAAGCCGCGGCGAGGCTTCAGCAGGAATGGCAAGCCGCAATTCGCCTTGAGGACATCGAAGTCGATGTCCAGATAGCTCGGAATCGCGTAGCTCGGCATCAGTTCCTGCTGCCGCTGGTAGAAGGCCCATTTGTCGGAGCAGAGGGAAATCAGTTCGCGCGAATTGAGAACAACCCTGGTTCCGGTCGCTTCAAGTTCGGCGACGTGATCTGCCCATTTGTACATGTCGGCATCGATGCCGGGGAATGCGACGTCGACCCGATGTTTGCGCAGCAGCGCGGCAAGCTGGTCGAGGTAATCAGGCGCATCGGTCCTGGAGACGATCTCAAAGATGTCGCAAAATCCCGGCGCGACCGAGTCGGCATAGATCGAGGTGCCGATGAGCGTCATCGGTCGCTTCGACAGTCTGAGGGAGCGCAGGATTCCGTAGCCGACGATTCCGGCGGCGCCGGAAACCAGGACTGTCGTCACGATGCCAGCCTTCGATGAGCCGCTTCCATCTGCATGCCTTGCTCGGTGGATATGCGGGGAAGATAATTGATCATGCGGAACAACGTGTCGTCGCAAGAAAAGCCGTTGTCCGGGATGTCGGGCTTATCCCTCAGGAACCTGACCTTGCTCTTGCTTTCAAAAGCCGAAATCGCCGCCGCCGCAATCTGCGAATATCTGACGTTGTCGGGATTCACGCAGCGATAGATGCCCTCGATCCGCATCGCAATGACGGCCGAGAGAACCTTGGCCACGTCGTCAGCGTGAATGAAGTTTCTCAGAGGGTCATTCGAGCCGAAGATGTCGATGTCTTCGTTTCTCTCGGCCTTGTCCATCATGGTGTAGAGGAAAGGCTGATGTTTTCGAAACGACGCTCCCACGCCATAGATCTGGGAGGGTTTGAGTACCGCGACAGGCAGCCGAAGCTCTCTGCCGCAGAACCGCGCAACGTCCTCGGAATGCCTTTTTGAAAGGGCGTAAGCTCCGGAGAAGGGAGAATCGTTCGCGAGATCCGAGAAAATGCTTGAGATATGCACGAAGTGCTTCGCGTTGGCCCTGGAGCTGGCGTGACAGAGCTTCATCAGGCCGAGCACGTTGACATTCATGGCTTGCAGGGTGTCGGGCAATTCTTTGCCGCCGAAGGCGGCCGCCATATTCACCACGCAGTCGATCCCGCCGGGAATCTGGACATCGTTCGAACAGAGGTCCAGCTCGACATCGCAACCGCTGCGCCCGGCCGTCAGCACGTCGTACCGTTCACGAAGCAGCGGGATAAGCGCCTGCGCGCACGCCGAAGTTCCGCCTACGATCAATACCCTCATGATCGTGCTGAATCGTCCGGCGTGAGCTGCGCCAGTAGCCCGCAGGACAGTTCCGGGTAGTCAACGCCCATCTCGCACAAGGCTTGGATGATCTTGGTGTCGAGATGCAACGACAGGAGCTGGCTAGTCGCGAAGGGCTTGAGATAGATGCCTTCCATTCTCTCTATTTTGTAGCCGGCTTCGGTCACCAGCTTGGTGAGGGAGCCGACCGTAAAGTACCGCTGGTGCCCAAGAACCAGATCGTTCTCCGAAAGAGCCTCCATATCCGGCAGCATTCCCGCAAGATGTCCGAGCCTTCGGTTCATGACCTCGGCGTTGGGGACCGCCACAAAGAGTTTGCCCGTGGGGGTCAGAAAGTTGCTGAAACGGTTCAAGATCAGAAGCGGATCGTCGACATGCTCGAGGATGAATCCCATGACGATGAGGTCGAATCGTTCGTCCGTCTCGAACTCCTCGAAGTAGGTTTCGATGACCTCGCTTCTGTTCTCCGGAAACCGCAGCTTGAAGTTCTGGATGACCGCGGGGGAGCCTTCAAGAACCACATGGCGCTCGCAGCTGTCCGAAAAGAGTTCGGTGGCGAAGCCGTGCCCCAGTCCGAGGTCCAGGACGGCACGCGGATCCTTGACGACACGAGCAATGCGCTTCGGATACCAGGTCAACGAAATCTCGTTGTCGAAATCGTAGACGCTTTTGCCCTCGTAGGCGGCGACATGGACATCCAGCCGACTGTTCATGGGCACTCTTTCCCCTAGTTCGATGCGCCATCGGACGCCCAATCTCACGCTTATCAACGGCCCATTTGATTCGCCACGCGCGGGCGCGGCGAAGCGAAGGCGGTGTCAAGCTTCAAGCAAGCTTCGAACAAGCTACGAGCGGGATAGTCGAGATGCGGCGAGCTTCCCAGAATTTGGGAAGCGGGCTGCTGCCCGCTGTCCCATGATCCGGAAGGTTCTCCATGAATTATCACGATGGCACTCTCGCAAGGGCTAATGAGACTTCGACGGGGCCGTCTTCGCCGACGCGGGATGAAGTTTACCAGATCTGCCTTCGACATCTGAAGTCAGGCGAGCTCGAGCAGGCCGCGGCCCGTTGTCGGGAAGGCCTTGCCTCTGACGCGAACCATGCCGGCCTGCTTCATCTGATGGCCGGCGTCGCTCTGCTCAACGGCGACTACGATGCCGCCATCAACTGGGCCGGCCGCGCACTCACGAGCGAGATGAAGGCGACCTATCTTGCGACGTTCGGAACGGCGCTGCTGGGCAAGGGGATGCAAGCGCAGGCGTTCGAGGCGTTTCAGCGTGCGGTGGCGCTCGATCCCGTCGATCCGTCGATCTGGGAGAATTTCGGCAACGCCTTGAACAGGGTGGGGCAAGCCGACCAGGCGAGCCTCTGCTTCCTGATCGCGCGGGCCTATCAGAAACTGCCGTTCCTCGGCGAGTGCGGTTCCGTTCCCCGCAACGAATGGAATGCCCTGACGGCGGAGTTCAATCCGCATCTTCGAACCCGCGCGAGATCGGACGAGGCCCGCGATCCCATTCACTGCTTCTGGTCGAACGCGCCGCTGAGCGATATGTCGCGCCTGTCGCTGCAGTCGATGGTCCGCCAGGGCCATCCGGTCAGGCTTTACACCTATGACAACCTCGCCGCGATGCAGGCGCGCGTGCCTTCAGGGGTGATGGTGGTCGATGCGGCAAGCCTCGTGCCTGCTGCTATCTACCAGCATGCCGTCCTGAACAGCGATATCCGCTATTTCAGCGACATCTTCCGCTATGCCGTTCTTCACGAGCTCGGCGGCTGGTGGCTCGATACGGACATCGTCCTGGTCAAGCCGCTGGATTTCGGCAGGGAGCACGTGTTCTCCACGCAATGGTCCGGCGTCGAGCAGGGACATGTCTGCGTTGGCGATGTGATGCGCGCGCCCAAGGGCTCCGTTCACATGGCCAACCTCTATGCGCTGTCGCTGCAGCGGATGTTCAGCGAGAATCGTGTCGAATATGGCGCGGTGGGACCGTTGCTGCTCAGCGAATATCTGCTCGTCGCAGGCGGCGAGGAGCTTCAATCGTCGATCCTGCCGCCGTCGAGCTTCAACGCGATCGACCGGCGCGAGGTGGAGCTGTTCGCCGTCGAAAGCCGTGCGGGCTTCGAGTTACTGAGCGACCCGCGCGTGACCGGTGTCCATCTCTGGGGCAGGATGTGGGCCGAACGGGGCTTGCGCTTCGATGCCGTCCCCGAAGAGAGCGTGGCGGGCTATCTCAAGAAGCTGGTGCTCGAGCCGAACTGGCTGACGCAGCTCGCGGCGAAATATGACTCGGACAAGGGCGCGGCCTCCAAGGGTGATGTGGCCCATCACTACACGCGCGTCTATCACGAGCTGTTCCGATCCAAGGCGCTCGAGCCTGTCAGGATCCTCGAAATCGGCCTGTGCCGCGGCCGGGTGGAAGGCCGAGCCCAGGATCAGGTGACGTCGCTGCAGATGTGGCTGGACTACTTTCCGAACGCCGAAATCATCGGCGTCGACATCGAGGATTTCAGCTGGTTCTCGCATCCGCGCGTCAGGATCCATCGCCTCGACCAGGGCGACCGCGGCATGCTGGAAGAGCTCGCGCGCAAGGAGAAGCCGCTCGACATCATCATCGATGACGGCTCGCACGCCTCGGTGCATCAGCATCTGACGCTCGGCGTGCTGTTTCCCGCGCTGAAGCCGGGCGGCCTGTTCGTCATCGAGGGTCTGGATTGGCAGCCGCCGGAGATTCCGTCGGGCAGGGCGCCGCTGGTCAAGGATGTGCTCAACGCGATGAAGCAGGGCGGCGCGTTCGCGTCGAACGTCATGACCGAGGCCGAGGCGAAATTGATCTCGGACGAGGTCGACGAGATCCTCGTCAATGACAGCTTCCGCGAGCTGATATCGCGCGGCCTGCTCGGCGGCCTCGGCGTGCTGCGGCGCAGGGCTTAGCAGGCTGCTCTCTACGTTGTCGTCCCGGCCTTCGCCGGAACGACAGCGGAGTTCAGTCGATCATCTCGGCACGTGTGGCGGTCTGGCTCGGCCTGTGCTGGTCGCGCCAGAACCAGACGGTCACGACGCCGGAACGGCCGCGGACCTGTGTGAGCAGGGGACCCGACAGCACGCCGTCGGGTGCGCCGTGGAATTCGGCAGCGTCCAGCAGCTTATCGGTGACGGCGAGCCGCGCGCCGTTTTGCGCGGCGACCTCCATCAGCCGGCTCGCGAGATTGACGGTGTCGCCATTGGCCGTGATGTGCTGATGGCTCTCGCCGAGCCGCGAGGCGACGATCGGACCGCAATGCGCGCCGATCTTGAAGCCGAGCCGCGCGCCGATCGCCGGCGGCAGCGATGCGATCCAGCGCGCGACGCCGCGGTGCAGGTCGATCGCGCATTTCAGCGCGCGCGCCGCATCGTCAGGCATTGCGCGCGGCAGGCCGAACAGGATCATGGCGCCGTCGCCGAGGAAGCTCGTGATCATGCCGCCGCAATCGATCGCGGCCTTGTCGATCAGCGCGTGAAACGCCTTCAGAATGTCCTGAAGCTGGTCCGGATCGAGCTGTTGGCTCAGTGCAGTGAAATCCGACAGATCGATGAAGACGACGGCCGCATCCTGCCGGACGGGCTTGGCCAGGAAATCGGGATCGCGCGCCAGCCATTCCTGCACCGCCGGCGCCTGCAATTGCGCCAGCGACCGGCTCCTGGCGGCGAGGTATTGCGTGCGGCGGGCTCCCGCCCAGGTCTGCACGCCGATGAACACCGCGACCGGCGGGATCGCGGCCGCGAGCGTGGTCGCAGCGTCGAGCCAGACGCCATGCGTGAACGCGAACAAATTGAGTCCGGCCCAGGCGACCATCACGGCGGCCGCCGCGACGAAGCCGAGCGCGCTGCGCCGCCACGCCAGCAGGCCGATCAGCAGCATCGGCAGCAGGATCGCGATCAGCGCGTCGGCGATGTGAACCTTGCGGTCGCGCACGATGCTGTCGCCGGCGACGAGATGCGTGATCGCGGTCGAGATGACCTCGACGCCGGGCATCAGGGAATCGAACGGCGTCGGGAAGAAGTCGCCGCCGCCGGCAACCGCGGCGCCGATCACGACGATCCGGTTCTCGATCGCCTTGCGATCGAGCGTGCCGTCGAAAATGCTCTGCGCGCTGACGGTGCGGATGGTTCGGCGCGGGCCGTAGTAAGTGATAGGCAGCGAAAAGTCGCGGTCTACAGGCACGACGCGATCGCCGAGCGTGAGATGATCGGGCGCGATCGTCAGCTTCTTGTCGAGCGCGCGGCTGGCGACCCGCAGCGGCAACGACAGTTCGACCTTGTCGCCGGTCCGGAACAGCATCGGCACCGAGAGCGGTGAGCCGGATTGCCCGGTCGCGACGTTGACGATGCCGACATCGGCGTGATCGGCGAAAGCAGGCAACGGCAACAGGAAACGCTCGGCCTGGGGCAGGACGGCGAGCGGCCCGGCGCTGCCGGGGCCAACGGTTTCGCTCTCGTTCGGGAAGATCGCCGCGGCCGCGAGCACCATGGGGCCGGTTGCGAGCGTGTGGGCCAGCGTGGCGTCGCCGATCGCAGCGCTGCGATCGACCAGCAGCAGATCGATGGCGATGACCTTCGGCTTGAACTGCACGATGGCGTCGACCACGCGCGCCAGATCGGCCCGCGGCAGCGGATAGGTGCCGCCGCGCTTCACCACGGTGTCGTCGATGGCGACGATGGTGACGAGATCGGGCGGGGCTTGCACGCCGCGCGCGAGCGTGCGCAGGTCTGTCAGCGTCGCCTCGAGCCGATCGAGAAAGGCGAGATGGCCGTAGGTGTGAGCGGCAAAAATGCCGCCGCCCCACAGGGCCGCAAGGACAAGGGCGAGCAGGATCTGAAAACGTCTATTCATTACGTCGTACTACAATCTGTCTTTCCGCGTCTCGTGCGCGGGTCTTATTGATGTGTACGGGCCTTATTGACCCAATCTCGCCATCAGCGCATCGACGCGCGGCTGGCCCCAAGTCTTGACAGTCAGCGGACCGCTTGCTTCCACGTCGACGCCTTCGCCGGGACCTAGCACGGCGCCGCGTCCGCGCGCCACCCTCCGGGTCACACCAACACGGCCATTGGCGACGAACACGGAGGTCTTGGTCTCTGCGACATCGACCGCCCATTTGGTGCCGCGCACCGCGGCAATCGCTTGCGGCGTCAGCACCTTGAAGGGATTGCCGCCGGGTTTCCTGGGCACCTCGACCAGCAGCGCTTTGCCGCTCAACTCGACGGTGTCTATATGTCCGTCGCGGTTGACGTCCTTCAGTTCAAATCTCGCGCCGTTTTCTGCAACGATCGTGATGCCGTTGTCGCAACGCCAGACTTGCGTGCCGGCGGCGGAGGGTGACGCGGTGCAGCCCACGTCCGTGGCAGGCTGTGCGGTCGCAGATCCGATCAACAGCAATGACCACGCCAGGGCGCAACACCCCGCGCGCGAAAACCCACTCATGCCAGCCTCCGTTTGACGTGCTCGGCACAGTTCAAGGCGATGTTGATACGGTACCGTATCATGCGCAGAGGCTGCTGAAAAGTGCCGGAGCGTGTAGCTATTTTGCCGCCGCGGCCATTTCCAGATTGGCGCGATCAACTTTCGGTCAGGGCACCCCAGCGACGTCAGCGCCGTGAGGTGAAATGACGCCCGCCGAGCACCAGCCTCACGCAACGCTTCCCCGCTATCTTGCGGACATGGTGACCACGAAAATGACTTGGTTGGTGGGTCCAAAGGTGCGGTCGGCGAGGCGCTCTGAGCGTGCTGAACCGGCCGAGAATTATGGTTAACAGTGTCGCCTAAGTCCGTAGTTCTGCGGGCCTTTTTCTCAAAATGGCACAGCGTTAACGAGCTGCCCTACAACTGCCTGAACTTAATCTGCATTTAACTAAAAGTCGCCTTAATGACGCTCCGACCCTCTGCGAGATGCTGGTTCCGGAACGTGACCAGCGGCGCTTCGAAGGGGGACTGAGTGACACCGTCCTGGACGCAAGGCGAATGAGTACGAGTATCGCTGCGCCGAGTTACGCGGCACGGAAGCAGAAAAATTCCTATCGGAAGCCTTCCCGGAAAATGACCACCCAAAACCTGCTTGGCGCCGCCGTGGCCGGCTGCGTCTTGCTTGCCGGCTGGACCGTCTACAGCAACATCTTCGCCGCCAGCGTTTATCCGACCGTCGGCAGCGCTGGTTACGACGAGCCCGTGGTCAAGCGCGCGCCCAAGGTGGCGCTGCGCGAGGCGGGCGAGGCGATCAGGGAAACCTTTGCACTGCTGCCGGACCGGCTGCAGGTGGCCAAACCGATTTCACGTGAACAGTTCAACGAGCGCTTTGCCGCCGCGGCGACGCAGGGTGTCGAATCGAACGCGGCCACCGCCGCGCCTGCGGCTCAGGTCGCGGAAGCCACGCCGAAGCCGACCGTTGTCGCGAAGGTCGCGGAAGTGCTGAAGCCGCTCAACCCCGCCAAGGTGGCTGAGCGGGTCGCTGACAAGGTCGCTGACGTCGCGAAGGGCAAGCGCTCCGACGCGCCGGTGCAACTCGCCTCCGCCGATCCGGCCCAGATCGTGCCGGCGCCGGAAGCCAAGCCAAAGTCGTTTGCCGATCGCGCCAAGGCGGCGGTGATGTCGATCACCGGCCCGCGCCAGTCGATGGTGGAGAAGCTGTGGGGCAAGCGTGAGTCCTCCGGCGGCCTGCTCGCCTACGCTTCGGCCGATGCCAGCGTGACCTCGGCGATCGCGCCGAAGGAGCAGAACCCGATGCTCGGCGGCGCCCCACCCTATGATCGCGACACCGCGGTCTACGACATCACCGCCAAGACGGTCTACCTGCCCGATGGCACCAGGCTCGAGGCGCACTCCGGCCTCGGCTCCAACCTCGACGATCCGCACTCGCAGCGCGTGCGCATGCGCGGCGTCACCCCGCCGCACATCTACACGCTGAAGCCGCGCGAGGCGCTGTTCCATGGTGTGCCCGCGCTGCGTCTCACGCCGATCGGCGGCGAGAGCGCGATCTACGGCCGCGACGGCCTGCTGGCACACACCTTCATGCTCGGGCCGAACGGCGATTCCAACGGCTGCGTCTCGTTCAAGGACTATTACGCGTTCCTCGACGCCTATCGCAACAAGGGCATCCGCAAGCTGGCGGTGCTGGCGCGGGTCGACTAGGCCTGGTCAATTCGAGATCATGCAAAAGGGCCGCTCGCTGCGGCCCTTTTTGATTTTCTGCTTCCAGAGTGACTGCTACGCCGCATTGACCGGGACGGACTTGCGCAATGCCATCTCGATGGCGATCGCCTCTCGCACCACGGGCCGCGCCTGCATGCGTTCGAGATATCTAGCGAGCGAGGGCCATTGCGCGACGTCGACGCCGGCGGGGCGAAGCAGCAGCAGAGCCCAGGCAAGATGCGCGTCCGCGACGGTAAAACTGCTGCCGACGAGGAATTCGCGGTCCGTCAGATGCGCTGATGGCACCGACAGCGTCTGGCTGATCCGCGCGCGCGGCTTGGCGAGCGAGCCGTCGTCCTTGTACCAGAAGGTCGGAAACAGGAACGCCTTGTGGATCTCGGTGCCGACGAAGCTCAGCCATTCCTGCAGGCGGTAGCGATCCAGATCTCCCGGCCGCGGCGCAAGGCCGCGCTCGGGCTTCAGGTCGGCGATGTATTGCAGCACCGCCGCGCTCTCGGTCAGCCGCTCGCCGTTCTCCAGCACCAGCACCGGCACGGCGCCCTTTGCGGAGATGCCGCGAAAATCGCGCTCGCCGTCCGCGATCGTCTTGGTCGCAAGATGCACCTGGTGATAGCGCGCCTCGAGACCTGCCTCCATCAGCGCGATACGGCTCGCAAGCGAGCAGGCCATCGGCGAGAAATAGAGTTGCAGCATCATGTTGCTCCGTTATCTCAGAGCTTCGCCGCGCGCGATGATCGCGAAGCGGTCGGAAAGCTCGGCGAGCGCAACCTCGTGGATGGTGCGCGCGTCCAGCGTGCCGCCGCGCCCATCAGGCAGGTCGCGCGTGGCGCAGGCATCGGCATCGATGGTGGTGCGAAAGCCGAGATCGAGCGCGGCGCGCGCCGTGGAGCTGACGCACATATGCGTCATGAAGCCGGCCAGCACGATGTTCTTCCTGTCGGTTGCGGCAAGACGCGACCTAAGATCGGTGCCGGCAAACGCATTGGGCAGCTCCTTCTCGATCACCAGCTCTCCGGCACGAGGCGTGAGCTCGGCGACGATGGCACCGCGCTCGCTGCCGCGATCGAACAGGCTGCCGGCCTTGCCACGATGGGCGATATGGATGATCGCCCCGCCAGCCTCGCGTGCGCGTGCCAGCAGCGCAGCCGCCCGCGCGATCGCGGGCTTGGCGTCGGGCAAGGCGAGGGGGCCTGCAAGATATTCGTTCTGGATGTCGATCAGCACCAGGGCGGCATCGGCAAGGCGTGGCGGGGTGAGGTCGGCGCCGGCGAGCTCGAGCAGGGTCTTCGCGGTCGTCATGGTCAGGCAATCTCCAGGGCGAAAGGCCGGGCCAGCATAACGCCGGAGCCGCCTGCCGATATGCAGGGATATTGCAGCCGGTGGCTGCGATATTGCAGGCGCCTCCCAGCCGATGTAGCCTTAAAGCCCATGAACTGGGACGATCTGCGCATCATCGCCGCCATCAGGGACGAGGGCACCTATGCCGGCGCCAGCGCGCGGCTGCGCATCGACGAGACCACGGTGGGGCGCAGGCTGTCGCGGATCGAGCGAGCGCTCGGCCTGCGCCTGTTCGAGGCCGCCGACGGCGTGCGCAGGCCGACGCGGAGCTGCGAGGCGGTGCTGGCGCATGTCGAGGCGATGGCCGCGCATGCCGCCGAGATCGGCCGCCTCAGCGAGAGTCTGGAAGGGCCGGTCGGGCGCCTGCGCATCGCCTCCACCAACACGGTCGCCGAGGCGGTGTTGTCGCCGCGCGCGAGCGACTTCCTGCGCGCCAATCCTGGCCTCACGCTGCAATTCCTCACCTCCAGCGAGAACGTCAGGTTCTCGCGCTGGGAAGCCGATCTCGCCATCCGTCTGCGCAAGCCCGACAAGGGCGACTTTGCGATCTCCAGGCTCGGGGACATCAAGCTCTATTATTTCGAGCCTGCCGCGACCGAAGGCGAGCCGATGCTATGCACCTATCCGGACGAGCTCGGCGCCATTCCCGAGATGCAATTCCTGCGCACGAAGAAGGCCCGCGCGCGCTGCGTCACCGACAACGTCCGGGTCATCCGCAATCTGATCCGCGCGCATCGGGCCGCCGGCGTGTTGCCGGAATATGTCTGCGCGGACCTGCTCGGCGATCGGCGCCTGCGCGCCAGCCTGCTGCCGAAGCGGCGCGACGTCTGGCTGCTGGTGCAAAACCACCTCAAGCGCGACGCCGCAACGCGCGTGACGATCGACTGGGTGCGGGCGTGTTTTCAGGAGATGGCGCAGAGTTGATCGGCGGCCGGCGGCCGCTTTGAACGCAGCCCGGCAGCAGCACGACCAAGTCGGACGGGTCAGGGATTGTGCGCGCCTACAGGTTGCGCAATCCTGTGGCGACGACAATCTCGGGCAGGGAATGCGATGACCACGCTTCAAGACACCGTCCGGCCAAAGGCCAGACCCCGCGAATGGAAAGCGATTGTCATCCTGATCCTGCTCGTCCCCGTGCTGTGGTCGCCACTCCTGCTGTTTCGCTACGTGCTGTTCCAGCCGTTCAACATCCCGTCCAGCTCGATGGCCCCGACGCTGGTGGTCGGCGACTACGTCTTCGCGGCGAAATATGCCTATGGCTACGGCCGCTATTCGTTTCCTTTCGCGCCATCCTTTGTCTCGGGTCGGTTCGGCGCCGCCGATCCCGCCTATGGTGATATCGTCGTCTTCCGGTCGCCGAAGGACAATGAGACCGACTATGTGAAGCGCGTTGTCGGATTGCCCGGCGATCGCATCCAGATGCGGCACGGACAACTCTTCCTCAACGACATCCAGGTGACGCGCGTCGCGCTGAAGGACGTAGCCGCGGGCTCCGCCTGCGGCGGCGAGACCGGGACCAAGGTCAAGCGCTGGCGCGAGACGATGCCGAACGGGGTGAGCTACATCACCTATGACTGCGTCGACAATGGCTACGCCGACAACACCGAGATCTACACCGTCCCTCCGGACCATTTCTTCGCACTCGGCGACAACAGGGACAACTCCACCGACAGCCGCTTCAAGTCGGTGATGGGCTTCGTCCCGATGGACAATCTGATCGGCAAGGTGACGCGGATCTTCTGGTCGCTCGATTCCGGAGGCGGGCTGCGTCCGGGCCGGATGGGGAAGGTGGAGTGACGGGGCCGGGCTCGCGTCATTCCGGGGCGGCGCGCAGCGCCGAGCCCGGAATCTATTGATCCGCAAACTCAGCTCGCAATTGTGGACACAGGTCGATCCATAACAGGCCATGCGCAAGTGGTGGAATGGATTCCGGGTTCGCGACTTCGTCGCGCCCCGGAATGACGAAGTATGGGCCATCTTTGCGTGTATTTGTAAAACGGCTCGCAGCGGATCGGCAGACAAGTCGCCAATATCCCCTCTCCGTCATTCCGGGGCGCGCCTCTTGGCGCGAGCCCGGAATCCATTGATCCGCGTGTTCATGCCGTAGCCCGGATTGCGCTGCGCTCCATCGGGGCTCCGGTTGCCATCGGGCCTGACGCGAAGTTCTGTACAACCGCACTCCAGAGTAGCGCCGCGCCTGCGTGGCTGCTACGCAGGCTTTCGGCAAGTGCTGGCGGGCGGAGTGGGAATGTCGGGCGCAGGGTCAAACGATGGGACGGGAAGATTGTCTCCTCTTTTGACGATATGGTGGAGACCGCGGCGGACAATCCGGGACGTTGTCTCCCGAGTTCCCAGCCGTTCGGTGCTCCTTTTCGCTGCGCTTGGAGGTGTTGCGACCGCTGTCGCAGGATTGTTGAATGTGGGCCTCGAGCGGTCTTTGGCCGACTGGCGTGTCCTCCTTCTGTGCCTTGTTGCCGGCGCTCCTCTCAGTATCGCGAATCTCTATATCGGTGCTTGGGTTGCTGCGGGCGTGGGGCGGATCTTGGGTGGGGTCGCGTCGGCAGCGAAGCTGCGCACCGTGTTCGCGTGGGGAATGTTGCCGACAATCGTGGCTGGTGTTTTGGCTATGGCCGGCGCAGTTGGGCTCCGCCTCACCAGCGGTCCGGCAGAGCTACCTGCGGCACTTGGGCTTGCGATCGGCCTTTTCAGCCTTTGGTCACTTGTGATGACGCTGCTAATGCTCGGCAGCGTCGAAGGATTCGGTTTCTTTCGCAGCCTCGTAACCTATGGCGTATCCGCGCTCTGCTTGCCAGCGGTCATCGCGCTCCTGATCAGAACCCTTCTGTTTCAACCGTTCAGCATTCCGTCGGGATCCAATATCCCCACCATGCTGCCCGGCGACTACGTTTTCGCCAACAAATTTGCCTATGGCTACAGTCGTTTTTCATTGCCGTTCGGGATGGCGTCGTTCCCGGGTCGCCTGTTCGCCACGGAGCCTGCGCGCGGCGACGTGGTTGTCTTTCGGTTGCCGAAGGATGAGCGGACCGACTACGTCAAGCGCATCGTGGGGTTGCCCGGCGATCGCATCCAGATCAAGGATGGCGAGCTCCTGATCAACGGAACGGCCGTGCAACGCGAGCGATTGCGTGACGCCCTTGAGGAAGGCGCCTGCGGCGAGGCGCTGAGCTATGCCAAGCGTTGGCGCGAGGTGTTGCCGAATGGGGTGAGCTACGAGACGCTCGACTGTGTCGACAATGGTTACTTCGATAACACCCCGACCTACACTGTGCCACCAGGACATCTGTTCATGCTCGGCGATAACAGAGATAATTCGACTGACAGCCGCGTGATGTCGGCCATCGGCTTCGTCCCGATCGACAATGTCGTTGGGCGCGTGAGCATGATCTTCTTCTCGCGCACAACAGCCGAGCCGGGCGCATCAAGCATCCGGTATGAGCGAATCGGCAAGATGGTGCGGTGAGACCCGGCTGTCATTCCGCGGCTCGCACTTCAGTCGCCAATCTCTTTCAGAATGGCCTTTGCGTTTGCACAGGCTTCGTCGGTATCGCCGAAGCGACAGGATTTCGCCATAAGGCGCCGCGCCCGGTCGTGGTTCCTCTCGATGCCGATACCTCTGGTCAGGTGAAAGCCCATCATCGTGCAGGCCCACGGATCGTCCCGGCCGCATGCCAGTTCATAGGTTCGAATGGGGCAGGCATAGTCGCCACTGTCTTCCATGCTCGCGGCAACATTCGTGCAGCCTGAAGCAACGCCGAGCTTACAGGCTCTCAGAAATAGCGCATCGGAGAGTGGTCCGGTCTTGATCGTCCGCTGGACGACGAGTGCGGCCGAGTAGCAGTCGCCCGCATGGCCCGTGCGGCAGCGATCGAGACACTGCTCCACTGCGGCGGTGCATTCCTCGATGGAAAAAGCAGGCGCGCCTGCGTCTGCTGGCATGGCGTCGGCGGGACATTGCTCGGCTCGCTGCAGCCAATCCGGCCATGTCCCGGCCATCTTCCCGATCACCTCGTTGCTGTCTGACGCACCTGCGGGCATTGGCACGAACAGGCCCACGGCGATGACGCTGATAAGGGCTGCCAGCAGCGGAAAGATCATACGGCGCGACATTGCAATTCTCGTCAGGGCTCCGCGTAAGGCTAGCCGAGGTGATCAGAACGATACTCGCCGGAATTGTAGTTTTGGTTGCAGACCGCCACAAGACGCAGCGTCGGGCCGCCGCGTCCAAAACAAAAACCCCGGCATCGCTGCCGGGGTTTCGCAAGTCTTGAGGTGGTTGGACCTTAGAAGTCCATGCCGCCCATGCCGCCGCCCGGGGGCATTGCGGGGCCGGCGCCGCCCTTCTTGGGCAGCTCGGCGACCATGGCTTCCGTGGTGATCAGGAGCGCCGCCACCGAGGCTGCGTTCTGGATCGCGGTACGGACCACCTTGGTCGGGTCGATGATGCCCTTCTTGACGAGGTCGGCATATTCGCCGGTCTGGGAATCGAAGCCGTAATTGTAGGCCTTGTTCTCCAGGATCTTGCCGACGATCACCGAGCCGTCTTCACCGGCGTTGATCGCGATCTGGCGAGCGGGAGCCGACAGCGCCTTGCGCACGATCTCGACGCCGGTCTTCTGGTCGTCGTTCTTGGTGCGCAGGCCCTTGAGCTGCTCGGAAGCACGGAGCAGGGCGACGCCGCCGCCCGGGACGATGCCTTCCTCGACAGCCGCGCGGGTCGCATGCATCGCGTCATCAACGCGATCCTTGCGCTCCTTCACCTCGACCTCGGTCGCGCCGCCGACGCGGATCACCGCGACGCCGCCAGCGAGCTTGGCGAGACGCTCCTGGAGCTTCTCACGATCGTAGTCCGAGGTGGTCTCCTCGATCTGCGCCTTGATCTGGGCCACGCGCGCCTCGATGTCGGCCTTCTTGCCGGCGCCGTTGACGATCGTGGTGTTCTCCTTGTCGATCATCACCTTCTTGGCGCGACCGAGCATGTTGAGCGTGACGTTCTCGAGCTTGATGCCGAGATCTTCCGAGATCGCCTGGCCGCCGGTCAGGATCGCGATGTCCTGCAGCATGGCCTTGCGGCGATCGCCGAAGCCCGGAGCCTTGACGGCCGCGACCTTCAGGCCGCCGCGCAGACGGTTCACGACCAGGGTCGCGAGCGCTTCACCTTCGACGTCTTCGGCGACGATGACCAGCGGCTTGCCGGTCTGCACCACGGCCTCGAGCAGCGGCAACAGCTCGTTCAGCGAGGAGAGCTTCTTCTCGTTGATGAGGATGTAGGCGTCGTCCATCTCAACGCGCATCTTGTCGGCGTTGGTGACGAAGTAGGGCGAGATGTAGCCGCGATCGAACTGCATGCCCTCGACGACGTCGAGCTCGGTCTCGAGCGACTTGGCTTCCTCGACGGTGATGACACCCTCGTTGCCGACCTTCTTCATGGCGTCGGAGAGGAACTTGCCGATCTCCTGGTCGCCGTTCGCCGAGATGGTGCCGACCTGGGCGATCTCGTCGTTCGAGGTGACCTTCTTGGAGTTCTTCTGCAGGTCCGCAACCACAGCCTCGACCGCGAGGTCGATACCGCGCTTGAGGTCCATCGGGTTCATGCCGGCGGCAACCGACTTGGCGCCTTCCTTCACGATCGCCTGGGCCAGCACGGTGGCGGTGGTGGTGCCGTCGCCGGCCGCGTCAGCGGACTTGGAGGCGACTTCGCGCACCATCTGCGCGCCCATGTTCTCGAACTTGTCCTCGAGCTCGATCTCCTTGGCGACGGTGACGCCGTCCTTGGTGATGCGGGGAGCGCCGAACGACTTGTCGAGCACGACGTTGCGGCCCTTCGGGCCGAGCGTGACCTTCACCGCGTTGGCGAGAACGTCGACGCCGCGCAGCATCTTGTCGCGCGCTTCAACCGCGAATTTGACTTCTTTGGCTGCCATCTGGAATTTTCCTTAGGAATGTTGATTGGAGGGAGGAGAGGGGCTCTTAAGCCGCCTTCTTCTTGGACTCGGTGACCTCGAGAACGCCCATCACGTCGCTCTCCTTCATGATCAGCAGGTCCTGGCCGTCGATCTTGACTTCGGTGCCGGACCACTTGCCGAACAGCACGCGGTCGCCGACCTTCAGGTCGATCGGAACCAGCTTGCCAGCCTCGTCGCGGCCACCCGGGCCGACGGCGACGACTTCACCCTGGGAGGGCTTTTCCTTGGCAGTGTCGGGAATGATGATGCCGCCGGCGGTCTTCTCTTCTGCGTCGATGCGCTTGACCACGACGCGGTCGTGAAGCGGACGGAATTTCATGCAGTCCTCCTAAGCATTTGCACGAGTTGAGGATTTCAAGATGTTAGCAGTCTGTGCCAGTGAGTGCCAGCACAGGTGCAGCTGAAATAGGACAGGAATTTTGCGGGGGCAAGGGCTTCTAGCAGAAAATTCGGCACTCTGAAGGCCCAAGTGCCAGAAACCTTTCCCATCGTTAACCGATTTCGGAGCGCCTTTTCGAGGGCGCCGTGATGACCGTGGTGACCGTATTAGCACGGTGCCCGCTCTGCTGCTAACGCATTGAATTTCAACAGCTTGTTAAACTTTTGGGCTTGAGATGGATTGTCAGTTTGCGTCACATTTCTCTCATGTGAGCGCATCGTTTCCGGGTGGCTCCCGGGGCACGGATCAAGCCACCCCCTGTATGCGCTCCTGCAAAGGAGGTTTGGCATGGGACTGCGCGTTGGGGGCGTTTCCGAGGACTTCAGGAAACAGATGCTGGGCTACGGGCTGACAACGGCCCAAATTCTCTACCGGATGCCGGATCATCCGTCATTGCTCCAGACTTACGTCTGGCAGAACTACGACATGTTCCCGAAATTCCCGGCGCTGACCGATTTCCTGGCGTTCTGGACCGAGAAGCTCGACGGCCCGCTGCATTCGGTGACCGTCGCGCACTCCAAGCTGATCAAGCCGGCCGAGCTGCGCGCGATCGACGGCGTGTTCCGGTTGAATTGAGATAGAGCACCGCTCTTGTAGGGTGGGCAAAGGCGCGCCCTTCGCGCGCCGTGCCCACCATCTCTCTCCATGATCGCATGCAGAACGTGGGCACGCTTCGCTTTGCCCACCCTACGAAATCTGTTTCCGTGCTAGCCTCTCGTCATAACAACAACGGGAGGCCGCCCATGGCCAAGACAACAAAATCGCGCAGCGCAGCCCAGACTGTGGGGAAGAAACGAAGCGCCGCCAAGTCCGCCGCACGATCCTCCGCGCGCAAGGTGGTGAAATCAAAAGCCCGCACGGCCGCTGCGAAAAAACCCGCCCGCCCCAAGCAGCGCATCGCCATCAGCCATCACCGCGAGGAAGATTTCAAAGCCGACGGCCTGCGCGCCTACGCCAGGTACCGCGATCTCGGCATCGCCAACGCGACCCACGGCCTCGCGCAAGCGCACGTGATCCGCCTGCAAGGCCCCTGCGATCCCGCCGAGGTGTCGAAACTGCACTTCCATGACGTCGACTTCCAGATGGTCTATGTGCTCAAGGGCTGGGTGAAGACCTACATGGATGGGCAAGGCGAGACGATGATGCAGCAAGGCAGCGCCTGGACCCAGCCGCCGAAGATCAAGCACATGATTTTGGATTAT
This sequence comes from Bradyrhizobium sp. CCBAU 45384, assembly GCF_028128665.1. NCBI lineage: Bacteria > Pseudomonadati > Pseudomonadota > Alphaproteobacteria > Hyphomicrobiales > Nitrobacteraceae > Bradyrhizobium > Bradyrhizobium sp. CCBAU 45384. Next base: position 42,594 of record NZ_LBIZ01000008.1, on the reverse strand, counting down.
TCTGACGATGTGGAGCTGCTGGAAGTGATCCTGCCTGCGGAGTTCAAGACGGTGGAGCTGAAGGCGTAGGCTTTCTCCTCGTCATTGCGAGGAGCTCTTGCGACGACTTGTCCGCCGAAGCCTCTGGCGAAGGCGGAAGCAATCCAGGCTGTTTCCGCGGATACATTTCTGGATTGCTTCGCTCCGCTCGCAATGACGACGGAAAGAGCTTGCTTCGTAGCCCGGATGGAGTGGAGCGAAATCCGGGAAAGCCTCTCCGCGGTGAGTGTGGTCTCGCATTGCGCTGCACTTCATCCGGGCTACGGCATGCGCCGACACAATCCCTAAAAAGCCCCAGATCCGCGAAACCGGGCCGTTACCAGTCCGACCAATTCACCAGCCCCTATCGCAGCCCGCTAACCCGATCGAAAATATCCCTGGCGTCAACTCAAGGCTGTGACACCAGGGACATGCTTTGATGGCGACCAATAGTTTTGGCCGGCGCGGCGTCGTGGCGCCACCTTCGAGAGCCTCGTTTCAATCCGTCGCCACGCCGGCCGCTCCCGCGGTCATGCGGGACGACGATGAGACCGCGAGTGAGAGCTCGCTTTTTCGCGACAACAAGTTTCTCTCCGATATCCCTTTCCTCACAATCGGCCTGATTTTCTGTCTGATGGTGATCTTCGCGCTGCAACGGAGTCTCGCCGTCGACATGGGGCGGGACGGCTCACTCGATGTCCGCTCGCTGATCGCACAGGGCGCGTCCGGCTACGATCTGGTTGTCGGGAAAAACGAGTGGTGGCGGATTGGCCTTGCGCCGCTTCTGCATGGCAGCCAGTGGCACCTCATAGGCAATTGCGTTGCGCTGTTCATCGTCGGCGTCAGGCTGGAGAGCCTGATCGGCCGTGGCTGGTTTTCGCTGATCTTTGTTGCCAGTGCGCTGGCCGGCGAGGCCGGCTCGCTGCTGGGCAATGGCTCGGGCACCGTCGGCGTCGGCGCGTCAGGCGCCATTACCGGGCTCATCGCCGCGCTGTTCGTTGCGAGCTTCGAGCCCGAGGCGGACGCCGAGACGACGATGTCGCGACTGAAGACGTCGCTCTTCTTCGGTGTTCCGGCACTGCTGCCGCTGGCCTTTGGCGCCTCCGGCAACGTCAACTATTATGCGCATGCAGGCGGTGCGGTAGCTGGTGCCGCGCTTGCCATCACGCCGTGGATCGCTTTCTGGTCCTATGACAGCCTGCCGCGAAGCGCTGGCATGGTGTTGCTCGGAGGATTTGTGGGATCCCTGATTTGCGCCGGCTTCGCCGCCATTCACTATCGGTCCTACATGGCCGATGCCGGGCAGTATATCCGCGCGTCGGAAATGCCGGCGGGCACGCGCGAGATGGCCGGCCGTTCCGCTGATTTCGTCAACCGCTATCCGAAGGACCCGCGCGCTCACCTGTTCCGTGCGATTTACTTCGCTGAACGGAACAGCCTCAGTGCCGCTGAGGCGGAAGTGCAAACCGCGATGTCGCTCGCTGCGTCGGATGTGGCGGGCGGTCCGGTGCGATCGGTGGCGCGGGCCTTGCTGGCGCAATTGCTGCTCGCGCGGGGACGGACCACCGAGGCGAAGGCCATGGCGGCCGAGGTGTGTCGCGCCAAGCTGGGTGACGTGCGACGGCTCCTGGAGCAGTCGAAATTGTGCGGTTGAGGTGGAGGCTCTCTCCTCGTCATTGCGAGGAGCCCTTGCGACGACGCAATCCAGACTGCCCCCCCGCGGGAAAATTCTGGATTGCTTCGCTTCGCTCGCAATGACGAGCGGACAGACCTACGTCAACACCCCGACCACCGCGCCCATCAGGCACGTCGTCAGCGTCCCCGATGCGATCGACTTCAACCCCAGCGCGTTGATCTCCTCGCGCCGCTCCGGCGCCATCACGCCGAGGCCGCCGATCATGATGCCGAGGCTGGCGAAATTGGCGAAGCCGCACATCGCATAGAGCATGATCAGGCGCGAGCGCGGATCGAGCGTGTCGGGCGGCAGCTTCGAGAAGTCGACATAGGCGACGAGCTCGTTGAGCACGGTCTTGGTGCCCATCAGGCTGCCGGCGGTGATCGCCTGGTCCCAGGGCAGTCCCATCAGCCAGCACACCGGCGCCATGATCAATCCCAGCACCCGCTGCAGCGAGATCGCGGCGCCCCCCACGGCAGGCAATAGCCCCAGCACCGCATTGGCGAGATAGACCAGCGCCACCAGCACCAGCAGCATCGCGACGATGTTGATCAACAGCTCGATGCCGGCGCCGGTGCCCTTCACGATCGCATCCATGGTGCCGGAGACCGCCATCTCCGGATCCTCGAGCGCGCCGCCGGTGCGCTTGTCCGACGTCTCGGGGATCATGATCAGGCTGACCAGGATCGCGGCCGGCGCGCCCAGCACGGAGGCGATGACGAAATGCGCCGCTGCGTCAGGAATGAGAGGCGCAAGCAGCGTCGCATAGAGCACCAGCACGGTGCCGGCGATGCCGGCCATGCCGCCGGTCATCACCAGAAACAATTCGCTGCGCGACATCTGCGAAAGATACGGCCGCACGAACAGCGGCGCCTCGACCATGCCGAGGAAGATGTTGGCGGCGGTGGAGAGCCCGACCGCGCCGCCGACGCCCAGCGTGCGCTCCAGCAGCCAGGCCATGCCGCGCACAACAGGCGGCAGCACCCGCCAGTAGAACAGCAGCGTCGTCAGCACGCTCATGACCAGCACGATCGGCAGCGCCTGGAACGCCAGGATGAAATCGGCGCCCGGCACCTTCAGCTCGAAGGGCAGGGTGCCGCCGCCGACATAGCCGAACACGAAGGAGGAGCCGGCGCGCGAGGCCGCCGAGATGGCGCCGACCGCGTCGTTGATGGCCCCGAAAGCGTGCGCCACGAAAGGTACCTTCAAAAGCACGATCGCGGTGACGAAGGTGACGACGAGGCCGATCAGCGCCTGGCGCAACGAGACCGCGCGGCGATTCTCCGCGAGTGCGAAGGCGATCAGCAGCAATGCGAAAACGCCGAGTGTCGATTGCAGCCGCAGCATGATGTCCCCAAACCCTCAATCATTATGGCCGCGCCTGCGTTGCAAACGCAATGCCGGGAATGGTGCGGGCCGTCCTGCTGTTGACATCCGGGTCCCGGTCAGCCACCCCCGGCGCGTCGATATCAAGGGCCGATCGTCCGCGCGTGACCGAACAGGCGATGCCAGAGCAGTCAGGATCCGTCAGTCCGCCGGCCACCGCCGGTGAGCTCCTCCGCCATCCCGCCTTCCTGTTTTTCCTGCTCGCCCGCAGCCTGTCGCGCTTTTCCAGCCAGATCGCGGCGGTCGCGATCGGCTGGCAGATCTATGATCTCACCGGCTCGGCCTTCGACCTCGGCATGGTCGGGCTGGTGCAGTTCGCGCCCACCGCGCTTCTGGTGTTCGTCGCCGGCCACGCCGCCGACCGTTTCGAGCGCAAGCGCGTGGTCCAGCTCTGCCAGCTCGTGGAAGCCGCCACCGCGCTCTATCTCGCTGTCATCACCTATCTCGGCGCGGTCAGCGAAGTGCAGATCTTCATCGCGACCTTCGTGCTCGGCATTGCCGGCGCCTTCGAAAGCCCGACCACCGCGGCGCTGCTGCCGCTGATCGCGCCGCAGGGCTCGCTCCAGCGTGCGACGGCGGTCGCGAGCGGGGCGGCCCAGGTCGCGACCATCACCGGGCCTGCGCTCGGCGGCTTTGCCTACGCGATCGCACCGCATCTCGCCTACACCGTGATGCTGCTGTTCTGGGTCTTCGGGATGATCCTGACCGGCTTCATCCAGCCGCGTCCGCAGGCGGTCGCCAGGCAAGGAACGGAGGAGGACAATATCTTTGCCGGCGTCCGCTTTATCAGGAGCAATCCGGCGATCCTCGGCACCATCTCGCTCGACCTGTTCGCCGTGCTGTTCGGCGGCGTCACCGCGCTGTTGCCGATCTATGCCCGCGACATCCTCCAGACCGGCCCGGTCGGGCTCGGCGTGCTCCGGGCTGCGCCCGCGGTCGGCGCGCTGCTGATGACCATGGTGCTGGCGCGCCACGCCATCTCCAGGCATGTCGGCCTGCGCATGTTCCAGGCGGTGATCGTGTTCGGCATCGCCACGATCGTGTTTGCGCTGTCGTCCTGGATGTGGCTGTCGGTGTTGTCGCTCGCGATCCTCGGCGCCGCCGACACGATCAGCGTCGTGATCCGCTTCTCGCTGGTGCAGCTGGCGACCCCCGACGAGATGCGCGGCCGCGTCGGCGCGGTCAACTTCCTGTTCATCAACGCCTCGAACCAGCTCGGCCAGTTCGAGAGCGGCCTGACGGCAGCCCTGTTCTGCGCCATGCCGGCGGCCGTGCTCGGCGGCGTCTGCACGGTTGCCGTGGCGCTGCTCTGGATGAAGCTGTTTCCGAGCCTGCGGAAGGTGGAGAACCTGGAGTAGGGAAGCCCGTCGAAGCCTGAAGGCATATTGCAGCGCCCACCGAACGAATGTCAAAAGAGTATCGGTTCGGCATCTGAATCGTGGTGGCGGCAGCGGCGGTCACCCGATACGGTTTCGAGCAATAGAGAGAGCTGAGCCAAATTCAGCCATCGGGTCCGAGCCCAGACGTTTACAAACCGGGCCGGCCAGGAGGGAACGGATATGGAACCAGACCTGGAAGTCGTCCAGATACGGCGCGGCGAGTCGTTCAAGGCTTGGTCGCACGGGTATCCCTTCCACACGGTCAGGTGGCACTTTCATCCGGAATACGAGATCCATCAGGTCGTCGCGACCAGCGGTCGCTACTTCGTTGGCGATTTCATCGGCCAGTTCGAGCCGGGCAACCTCGTGCTCACGGGACCCAACTTGCCGCATAATTGGGTGAGCGACCTGCCGGCGGACATGACCATCCCGCTGCGCGGACGCATCATCCAGTTCAGCGAAGAATTCATTGGCGACACGATGAGGCTGATGCCTGAGCTGTCGGGTCTCGGCGCGCTGCTGGAATCCTCCCGGCGCGGCGTCCTTTTTGCCGGCAGCACGAGCAAGGAGCTTGCCCCGCTGATGGAGGAGATCGTGGCGGCGAAGGGCGTGCGCCGGATCGAACTTTTCATGATGATCCTGGGGACGCTCTCCCGCGCCCGTGGTGCACTGCCGCTGTCCAGCCCGAACTATTTGCCCGACCCGTCCGGCTACATGTCGGCGGGGATGAACAAGGCGCTCGCCTTCATCCGCGAGAACCTCACGCAGCCGTTCAGCGAAGCCGATCTCGCCGCGATCGCGGGCCAGTCGCAAAGCGCGTTCTCTCGCTCGTTCCGCCGGCACACGGGGATGTCGCTGGTGCAATATATTAAGCGGCTCCGCATCAATCTCGCCTGCCAGATCCTGATGAGCGACGAACACGCGTCCATCACCGACATCTGCTTCCAGGTCGGCTTCAACAATCTCTCCAATTTCAATCGCCAGTTCCTGGCCGAGAAGGGCATGCCGCCTTCGCGCTTCAGGCGGTTGCTGGCGGACAACATCAACGCGGCACGCGCCGCCTAACCGGGAGGAGCAAGGGAGGAGGACGATTACGGGAAGAATGACGCGGGCGCGCCGATGGCGGCCTGCGAAGGAGATCGTCTGTCCGAAAATTCCGCGTGGCTTCGGAGGCTGTCGGCGCTGACCGCCGTTCTCATCCGGCTGCGGAAGCAGGGATGGCTTGTCTCCAAGACATCAACGAGCAGCACTTTAACACCCAGTTTCCGAAAGGGAAGTCCGAATGACAAAGCCCTCGCTCAAGACTATTTGCTCGGCCGCTCTCGCCCTGTCGCTACTCGGCGCAACGGCCATGTCCTCGCGTGCCGCGGAGGTGAAGGATGCAACCGTCGCGTTCCTGATGCCCGACCAGGCCTCAACCCGCTACGAACAGCACGACTATCCAGGCTTTGCTGCCGAGATGAAGAAGCTCTGCGCCAGCTGCAAGGTCGTCTACCAGAATGCCAGTGCGGACGCCGCGCGCCAGCAACAGCAGTTCAACTCGGTGATCTCGCAGGGCGCCAGGGTGATCGTGCTCGATCCGGTCGACTCGGCCGCCGCCGCTTCGCTGGTGAAGATGGCACAGTCCCAGGGCATCAAGGTGATCGCCTATGATCGCCCGATCCCGGACGCCAAGGCCGACTTCTACGTCTCCTTTGACAATGAAGGCATCGGCAAGGCCATCTCGGAATCGCTGGTCAAGCATCTGAAGGACGCCAAGGTCACGCCGAAGGAAGGTGAGGGCGTGCTCCAGATCAACGGATCGCCTACCGATGCCGCCGCGGGACTCATCAAGAAGGGCATCCACGCGGGCCTGGACAACAGCGGCTATCCGATCCTCGCCGAATACGACACGCCGGACTGGGCGCCGCCCAAGGCGCAGCAATGGGCGAGCGGCCAGGTCACCCGCTTCGGCAAGAAGATCCTTGGCGTCGTCGCTGCCAACGACGGTACGGGCGGTGGCGCGATTGCCGCGCTCAAGGCCGCCGGTGTCGAGCCGGTGCCGCCGGTGACGGGCAACGATGCGACGATCGCCGCGCTTCAGCTCATCATCGCCGGCGATCAGTACAACACGATCTCCAAGCCCAGCGAGATCGTTGCAGCCGCCGCGGCCCAGGCGGCGGTGGAGTTCCTCTCGGGCGGCACGCCCAAGTCGGAAACCACGCTCTTTAATACGCCATCAAAGTTGTTCATTCCGGCTGTCGTGACCGAGCAGAACCTGAAGGCGGAGATCATCGACAAGAAGATCCAGACCGCCGATCAGCTCTGCACCGGCCGATATGCTGCCGGATGCAAGAAGCTCGGCATCACGCAGTGAGCGAAGCAGCGTCCCGGCCGCTCAATGCGGCCGGGACGAACGAAGAGAAAGCGTAAGCGGACATGTCCACGATTCCGGATGTCGACCACCCGCAGGAGGGGCCAGGCAAGCTGGTGCTGAGGCTTCGCGGCATTTCGAAGAATTTCGGCGCGGTGTCCGCCCTTGCCGATGTCGACCTCGACGTCCATGCCGGCGAGGTCGTGGCGCTTGTCGGTGACAACGGCGCCGGGAAGTCCACGCTGGTGAAGATTCTGGCCGGCGTGCACCAGCCTACGTCCGGGACGATCGACTTCGATGGCGAACAGGTCGTCCTGTCCGATCCGGCCACGGCGCTCGGCCTCGGCATCGCCACCGTCTTCCAGGATCTGGCGCTCTGCGAGAACCTCGACGTGGTCGCCAATATCTTCCTCGGCCGCGAGCTCAATCCTGTCAGGCTCGATGAGGTGTCCATGGAGATCCGGGCCTGGACGTTGCTCAACGAATTGTCGGCCCGCATTCCGAGCGTGCGCGAACCCGTCGCGTCGCTGTCTGGCGGGCAGCGCCAGACCGTGGCGATCGCGCGCTCGCTGCTGACCGAGCCGAAGCTCATTCTGCTCGACGAGCCGACCGCAGCGCTCGGCGTCGCGCAGACCGCAGAGGTGCTCGACCTGATCGAGCGCGTGCGCGCCCGCGGCCTCGGTGTCATCGTGATCAGTCACAACATGGAGGACGTGCGCGCCGTTGCCGACCGCATCGTGGTGCTGCGCCTCGGCCGCAACAACGGCGAGTTCGGACCCGATGTGTCCAACCAGGATCTCGTCACGGCCATCACGGGGGCCGACGAGAATTCGGTCTCCCGGCGTGCCAGCCGACGCGGCGCGGAGTCGTCGCGGGAGGTGCTGATATGACCGACGACACGCAACGGGTCTCGACCGCGCGGTTGCTGGACCGCCGCGACGAGCGCGTCGCGCATGCTGATACGCTCCGCGGCACGATCGGCGCCTTTGTCGACCGCGTGCGATCGGGCGACCTCGGCTCTCTGCCGGTGGTGGTCGGCCTCTTGATCATCTGCACCGCATTCCAGAGCCTCAACCCGGTCTTCCTGGCGCCTGACAATCTGGTCAATCTGCTGTTCGATTGCTCGACCGTAGGCGTCATCTCGCTCGGCATCGTTTGTATCCTGATGGTCGGCGAGATCGACCTCTCTGTCGGCTCGGTGAGTGGCTTCTCCTCTGCGTTGATCGGCGTGCTCTGGGTCAACCAGGATTGGCCTGTGGCGGTGGCTGTTATCGTGGCGCTGGTGCTGGGCGCCTCGATCGGCGCCCTCTATGCCTTCCTGTTCAATCGGCTGGGTATGCCGAGCTTCGTCTCGACGCTGTCAGGCCTGTTGGCATGGCTCGGCCTGCAACTCTATCTGCTTGGCTCGTCCGGCTCGATCAACCTTCCTTATGGATCGCCGCTGGTCAATTTCGGGCAGATGCTGGTCATGCCGCCGATCGTATCCTACACGCTGGCGGCACTTGCCGGCGTGGTCGTGTTCGCGACCGGCTACCGCATGGCCGCGCGCAGGCGCGCGGCGGGACTGTCTGCAAGCACGCTCGGCCACCTCCTGCTGAAGGCTGCGCTTGTTATCATCGTGCTCGAATTCATCGTCTACTATCTCAATCTCGCGCGTGGCGTCCCATGGATGTTCGGCGTGTTCGTCGGCTTGTGCGTGGTCATGAACTACGCGCTGAAGCGGACCAAATGGGGCCGCTCGATGAGCGCGGTCGGAGGCAATCGCGAGGCCGCCCGTCGTGCCGGCATCAATGTTCGCCGGATCTATGCAAGCGCCTTCATGCTGTGCTCCACGCTCGCGGCCGCCGGCGGTATCCTCGCCGCCGCCAGGCTCGCATCGTCCAGCCAGCAGGCTGGCACGGGCGACGTGAACCTCAACGCCATCGCAGCCGCGGTCTCGGCGGCACCAGCCTGTTTGGGGGGCGCGGCAGCGCCTATTCCGCACTGCTCGGCATCATCGTCATCCAGTCGATTGCCAGCGGCCTCACGCTGCTCGATCTCTCATCGTCGCTTCGGTACATGATCACCGGCGCCGTGCTTGCCGTTGCGGTCATCGTCGACTCGCTCGCACGACGCTCGCGTGTCTCCCATGGCCGAGCCTAAACAAACTCCAACAAGAGGACCGACCGTGGGCCAGGAACTTGCAGGAAAAGTTGCCGCCATCACCGGTGCCGCCTCTGGCATCGGTCTCGAATGCGCCAGGACGATGATCGAATCCGGTGCGCGTGTCGTGCTGGTCGATCGGGCAGAGGAGGCGCTGAACAAGGTCTGTTCCGAGCTTGGCGAGAACGCGATCCCGCTGCGTATCGACCTCACTGATCATGCGAGCATGGCATGCATGATGCCGCAAGTGCTGGAAAAAGTGGGCCGGCTCGACATCTTCCATGCCAATGCCGGTACCTATGTCGGCGGCGAGGTGCTTGGCGGCGATCCCGACGCGTGGGACCGCATGCTCAACCTCAACGTCAACGCGCTGTTTCGCTCCATCCACGCGGTGCTGCCGCACATGGTAGAGCGCAAGAGCGGTGACATCATCGTCACCAGTTCGATCGCCGGTCTCGTTCCCGTCGTCTGGGAGCCGATCTACACCGCCTCGAAACATGCCGTGCAGGCCTTTGTCCATACCGTGCGTCGGCAGGTCGCGAAATATGGCCTGCGCGTCGGCGCCGTGGCGCCGGGCCCGGTCGTGACCGCGCTCATCAGCGACTGGCCGAAGGAGAAGCTCGACGCAGAGATGGCGGCAGGGGGCCTCATCCAGCCCACGGAAGTAGCGCAGGCGGTGCTCTTCATGTTGACCCGTCCGAGAAACGTCACGATCCGCGACCTCGTGATCCTGCCGCAGAGCAACGATCTCTAGCGCTTCCGCATCTGCGATCTGAACGTTGCTTCATGGTGAGGGTCTCCGCGATGACGCGTCATTTTCTGGGTATCGACGTCGGCACGGGCAGTGCGCGAGCCGGAATCTTTGATCGCTCCGGCAGGCTTGTCGCCACCGACAGGGCCGACATCACGCTTTGGCGCGAGGCTGGCGATATTGTCGAGCAATCGAGCGAGGACGTCTGGCGCGCCGTATGCCGCAGCGTGCGCAGCGCGGTCGGAAAGGCCGGCATCGCGCCCGACAGTATTGCCGGAATTGGTTTTGACGCGACCTGCTCGCTGGTGGTGCTAGGCAGTGGCGGCGCGCCGCTTGCCGTGGGTCCGTCCGGCGACCCGGCCCGCAATATCATCGTATGGATGGACCACCGCGCCGTCGATCAAGCGCGCCGGATCAACCGCACTGGCGCGAAAGTTTTGGACTATGTCGGAGGGACGATCTCACCCGAGATGGAGACGCCGAAACTGCTATGGCTTGCCGAGAACATGCCGCGCAGCTTTGCGGACGCCTGGCAGTTCCTGGACTTGACCGATTTCCTGACCTGGCGCGCAACGGGGAGCCTTGCTCGCTCCACCTGCACCGTCACGTGCAAGTGGACTTATCTCGGCCACGAAGACCGCTGGGACGCCAACTTCTTTCGTGCGATCGGGCTCGGCTCGCTGGCGGACGAGAAGTTTCGTCGGATCGGCACCGAGATCGTGCCCGGCGGGACACGGCTCGGCGCCGGCCTGACGGCGGAGGCCGCGAGCGACCTTGGCCTGACGTCGGGCACATCGGTTGCGGCAGGTCTCATCGACGCCCATGCCGGCGGTGTCGGCACGGTAGGCGCCCGCGGAGCTGCCGGGACGGTACTCACGCGCATGGCCTACGTGTTCGGAACGTCCGCCTGCACCATGACAACAACGACGGAGCCGACGTTCGTTCCCGGCGTTTGGGGGCCTTATTTCTCGGCCATGGTGCCGCGCCTATGGCTCAATGAGGGCGGACAGTCAGTCGCCGGTGCAGCCATTGACCGTCTCATCCAGATGCATCCCTATTCCGCGCAGGCCACAGAGGCGGCACGTCGGGATCAGCGGTTGCCCTCCGACTGGCTCGCTTCGGAAGTGGAGGTGCGCGGCGGTGCGGGGATGATCAAGGAATTGGTCGGCGAACTTCATGTCGTGCCGGAATTTCTCGGCAACCGCGCGCCCTTCGCCGATCCCGATGCGCGCGCGCTGATCGCTGGACTGGATATGCGCGCGGACCTGGAGAGCTTGCTCGCCCTCTATCTTGCCGGCCTGTGTGGCCTTGGTTACGGCGCGAGGCAGATCGTGCGCGCCCAGCAGGACAAAGGCATCGCCATCGATACGATCGTCGTCAGCGGAGGCGCGGCCCAGAGCCGCCTGGTGCGGCAGGTGCTCGCCGATACGACCGGCTTGACCGTTGCTGCTTCGGCATCCCCCGAGCCCGTGTTGCTCGGCTCCGCGTTGCTGGGGGCGGTTGCGTCCGGCGATCACGTGAGCGTTGCGGAGGCGATGGAGGCGATGTCGGCTCTGGGAGAAATACATACGCCCCACGCAGCCCTGGCAGGCTGGAACGAGCAGCGCTTCGCAGCCTTCGAGGCCTTGCAGCAGGTCGGCCGATCAATCCGTGCGGGGCGGGCGGATGTTTGAGCGCCCGCAAGGACGATTGTTGAGATAGCGCGCGGACTTGCGTCGCGTCACCCCGGCAGGAGACGCCTTCCGGCGTCTACTGTGTATGGGGTTGTTTTCGCAGTTTGGCGCTAGCCCCGCCCCACGAACGGCATCTTGGTCGCCATGACGGTCATGAACAGCACGTTGGCATCGAGCGGCAGGCCGGCCATGTAGGCGACGGCATCGCCGACCGCCTTCGCGTCCATGCGCGGCTCGTGCTTGGTGGTGCCGTCCGGCTGCAGCACGCCGGGGCCGTTGACCATGCGATCGGTCATCGGGGTCGCGGCATTGCCGATGTCGACCTGGCCGACCGCGATGTCATACATGCGGCCGTCGAGGTTGCTGGCCTTGGTGAGACCGGTGATGGCGTGCTTGGTCGAGGTGTAGGCCGCCGAGAACGGCCGCGGCGCATGCGCCGAAATCGAGCCGTTGTTGATGATGCGGCCGCCGCGCGGGCTCTGGTCCTTCATGATGCGGAAGGCGTGCTGGGTGCACAGGAACGGGCCGGTGAGGTTGGTGTTCACCACCGCCTGCCACTGCTCGAGGCTGAGGTCCTCGAAATTGACGGCGGGCGCGCCCATGCCGGCATTGTTGAACAGCACGTCGAGGCGGCCGTAGGTCGCCTTCACCTTGTCGAACAGAGCTGCGATGGAGTCAGGCTTGGTCATGTCGGCGGTGACGCAGAGGCTCTTGCCCGCGGGGCCGAGCTTGGCGGTCTCCTCGAGCATCTCCAGGCGGCGGCCGGCGAGCACCACGGTGAAGCCGGTGTTCATCAGCGCCAGTGCCGCCGCGCGTCCGACACCGGTGCCAGCACCCGTCACCAGGGCGATCTTTTTTGCTTCACTCATCGTTTCCTGCCTTTTCTTTCTGTTGTCAGGTTTTGGGTTCTTTTTCGTTCTTGTAAGGCGGCCGCGGAATGTTCTGATGCGCGGCGCGGAGCGCCGCCGACCAGCGCGAGCGCAGGTCGTGGAAATAGGGCTCGCCCGCCTCGATGCGGTGGTTGAGATCGGCCTCGCAGGCGTCCGTGCGCACCACCAGCACGTCGATGGGAAGGCCGACGCCGAGATTCGAGCGCATGGTCGAATCCATCGAGATCAGGCCGGTCTTCAGCGCCTCGTAGAGCTCGACGTCGTAATGCATGGCGCGGTCAAGCACCGGCTTGCCGTATTTGTGCTCGCCGATCTGCAAGTAGGGCGTGTCGGTGGTGCACTCGATGAAATTGCCGGCGGTGTAGACCATGAACAGCCGCATGCGCGCGCCCTTGATCTGGCCTCCGAACAGGAAGGAGACGTCGAAGGAGACGTCCTCGGACTTCAGCGCCGGCCCTTCGGTCGCGTGCACGGCCCGGATCGCCCGGCCGATACGCTGGGCGGCCTGGAACATGGTCGGCGCGTTCATCAGCGTCTCGATCTCGCCCGTGTTGGGGTCTTCGAGGCCTTCGGTCAGCGTGGACAGCACCGACTGGCTGATGGCGAGGTTGCCGGCACTGGCGATCGCCATGATGCGGTCGCCGGGCTTGGAGAAGATATGCAGCTTGCGGAAGGTCGAGACATTGTCGAGGCCGGCATTGGTGCGGGTGTCGGCGATCATCACCAGACCGTCCCGAACCAGGATTCCGCAGCAATAGGTCATTTCCAGTCCCCGAACGCGTTTGCGCGGACTTACTAGCCAATTTCGCCGCCCGCTCCAACCCCCGATTCCCCGGGGATGGCTGTCATTCCGGGGCGCACGTAAGCGCGAAATCCGGAATCCATCTCTCCTCCAACTCCGCGGCCCGATGGATTCCGGGTTCGATGCATCGCATCGCCCCGGAATGACGATCTATCCCTGCCGCTGCGACTGTGATTGCGACTGCCCGCCGCGGCCGGCCTGCTCGACCTTGACCGCGACGGTCAGCGTCTCCGCGCCGCCGCCGTAACGGGTGCCGCGCACGGGGGCCGCGCCGAGATAGTCGAGCCCGATTGCGACGCGGACATGGGCATCGGTCGTGCAGATGCTGTTGGCGGGATCGAAGCCGACCCAGCCGAGATCAGGCACATAGGCTTCAGCCCAGGCGTGGCCGGCGTCCTGATGCACGGTGCCGTCGGAGCGCAGGAAGTGCCCGGACACGAAGCGCGCCGGCACGCCGCCGGTGCGGGCGCAGGCGATGAAGATATGCGCATAATCCTGGCAGACGCCGCGTTTCAGCGTGAACGCTTCGGCGGCCGAGGTGCCGCTGTTGGTCGGATCCTCGTCGAAAGTCATGTGATCGCTGATCTCGCTCATCAGCGTGTGCAGGAAGCCGAGCGTGTCGCTCTCGGCCTCGCTGCGCAACTGACGCGCGACCGCCGCCATCGCCGGATTGACGGTCGTCAGGTCGGTGGTGCGCAGGAACATGTCGGCGGGAAAGCGTTCGTCGGCACCGCGCAACACCCCGCCGGTGTCGTGGGTTTCGATCAGACCTTCGGCGGTGATCCGGATGTCGCTGACGGGCCCGCAGGACAGCACATGGGTGACGTTGCCGAACGCGTCCTCGTGCATGTCGAGCTTGGTGTCGGTGGAGACGTCGATCTGCCATTCCGCCACATATTGCCCGTCATGGCTGCACGGGGTCATGCGCAGGATCTGGATCACGCTCGTCGCCGCCGGCTCGTAGCGATAGGTCGTGGTGTGCTGGATTCGCAGGCGCATGGTGGACCGTTTTTCTTGCGTCATTCCGGGGCGGTGCGCAGCACCGAACCCGGAATCTCGAGATTCCGGGTTCGCCCTTCGGGCGCCCCCGGAATGACGGCGTACGTCAAATCAAATACTGCTTCGTGATGATTTCGCCCAGCCTGGAATTGTCTGCGATGAATTCCTGAATGAATTCATGCACGCCATGCTGGAAAATGTCGTTCATGTTGCTGTGTTCGAGCCGGTTGCGGATGCCGCGGGCGTGGCGCTGGGCCGGGCCCTGGCGGCCATAGGCGACGCCGATCTGGTCGAGATTGCGCACGAGATTCTCGTAGCAGCTCGCCAGCGAGCGCGGCAGCGTGCCGTTGAGGATGAGCAGGTCCGCGACCAGCCACGGCTTCAGCGTCTCGCGATAGACCCAGTGATAGGCCGTCAACGCGGAGACCGAGCGCAGGATCGAGCTCCACTGATAAAAGTCGAGCGGGCCGCCGACATGCTCCTCCTCCGGCAGCAGCACGTGATACTTCACGTCGAGAATGCGCGCGGTGTTGTCGGCGCGCTCCAGATGCAGGCCGAGGCGGGAGAACCAGTAGGCGTCGTTGCGCAGCATCGTCCGGTAGGCCGAGCCGTCGAAACGCAGCGAGGTCTCCTGCACGAAGCGCAGGAACTTTGCGAGCTCTTCGCGGGTCGAGGTGCCCTTGCTCCAGACCTCCTGCAACTCGATCCAGGCCGAGTTGATGGTGTCCCACATCTCGCTGGTCAGCGCCGTGCGCACCGAGCGCGAATTCAGCCGCGCCGCCTCGATGCAGTTCCTGATCGAGGAGGGATTGTCGGCCGAGAACGAGAGGTAGTCGACGACGTTGTGCTCGTTGGCCTCCTCATGGGTCTGATAGAAGCTCTCCGCGACGCCGGCGGTGAGCAGGGCGGAATCCCATTCGTTGGTCTTGCCGATATAGGTTGCGGGAAGGGCGGTGACGCGCAGGGTCGCATCGATGGTGCGTGCGAGGTATTCGGCCCGTTCGACATAGCGGGCGAGCCAGTAGAGGTTTTCGGCGGTACGCGACAGCATCTCTCTACTCGTCCAGAATCCAGGTGTCTTTGGTACCGCCGCCCTGGCTCGAATTCACCACGAGCGAGCCTTCCTTCAGCGCCACACGCGTCAGCCCGCCCGGCACGATGGTCGTGCTCTTGCTGCCGGTCAGCACGAAGGGGCGAAGGTCGACATGGCGCGGGGCAAGGCCGGAGGCCGTGCAGGTCGGGCAGGTCGAGAGCGCCAGCGTCGGCTGCGCGATAAAGCCTTCCGGCTCGCGCTTCAGCTTCTCGCGGAAGGCCTCGATCGTCGCCTTGGTCGCGGCGGGGCCGATCAGCATGCCGTAGCCGCCCGAGCCGTGCACCTCCTTGACGACGATCTCGCTGAGATTGTCCAGCACATAGGCCAGATCTTTCGGCTCGCGGCAGCGCCAGGTCGGCACGTTCTTCAGGATCGGCTCCTCGCCGAGATAGAATTTCACGATGTCGGGCATGTAGGAGTAGATCGCCTTGTCGTCGGCGATGCCGGTGCCGACCGCGTTGGCGAGCGTGATGTTGCCGGCCGCGTAGGCCGACATCAATCCAGGTACGCCGAGAACGGAGTCCGGGCGGAAGGTGAGGGGGTCGATGAAATCGTCGTCGACGCGACGATAGATGACGTCGACGCGTTTCAGCCCTTCCGTCGTCCGCATGAACACTTCGTTGTTCTTGACGACGAGGTCGCGGCCTTCGACGAGTTCGACGCCGAGCTTGTCGGCAAGGAAGGAGTGCTCGTAATAGGCGGAGTTGTAGACGCCCGGCGTGAGCAGCGCGACCGTCGGCTCGCTCGATGCGCTGTGCGGTGCGACCGAGCGCAGCGCGGCGAGCAGCTCATCCGGATAGCGTTCGACCGGCGCCACCCTGTGGCGGGCGAACAGATCCGGAAACAGCCGCATCATGATCTCGCGGTTTTCCAGCATGTAGGACACGCCCGAGGGCGTGCGCGCATTGTCCTCAAGCACGATGAAGTCTTCGGCGTCGACCCGGACGATGTCGATGCCGGCGATGTGCACGTAGACGTCGTGCGGCACCTGCTGGCCGTTCATCTCCGGACGGAAGACCGGATTCTGGAAGATCAGATCCTCGGGCACGACCTCGGCGCGAAGGATGTCGCGGCCATGATAGATGTCGCGCAGGAACATGTTCAGCGCTTTGACGCGCTGCTTCAGTCCCTTTTCCAGCACCGTCCATTCCCTGCCGGACATGATGCGCGGGATCACGTCGAACGGGATCAGGCGCTCGGTGGATTCGGAGTCCCCGTAGACGGCGAAGGTGATGCCGATCCGGCGGAACAGGAGCTCGGCCTCCTGGCGGCGATATTCGAGCGCCTCGGGAGGCGTCTCCTTGAGCCAGCGCGCCAGCTCCTGATAGGCGGGGCGAAGGTCCCCGCCGGGAATATTCATTTCATCAAACGCGACTGCCATAGATCCCGACTTGTCTCCGCAAGGCGTTGCGCCATGTGGCAGGTCGTCTGGCCTTGGTGAAGACCGCAACGTCCTGGCCATGCGGCAAGAGTGCATGACTTTCATGTGGTAGCAAGGGGCGGGCCAGCGCGATAAGCATTGAGAGAGGGCATTTGCCGGGGCTAGTCGGCGGCCTGCCTGAAAAAATGGCTGAGGACTGCTTATTTCGGCAGCAAAAGCGCGTGACTTCAACGCGTTACCCCGGCAAATTCGGGACTACAGGTGAGGGACTTAAGGCATGAGCGAGATCGTCACGGCGGGCATTCTGGTCATCGGGGATGAAATCCTGTCCGGCCGAACCAAGGACAAGAATATCGGCTTCATCGCCGAATACCTGACCAATATCGGCATCGACCTGAAGGAAGTGCGGATCGTCTCCGACGACGAGGACGACATCATCGCAGCTCTGAATGCACTGCGGCATCGCTACACTTATGTCTTCACCACCGGCGGCATCGGGCCGACCCACGACGACATCACCGCCGACAGCGTCGCCAAGGCGTTCGGTGTCGGCATTGACCACCACCCCGAAGTGGTCGCCCGTTTCAGGGAGCGCTGGAGCGAGCAGGACCTCAACGAAGCCCGGCTGCGCATGGCCCGCATCCCCGACGGCGCCGAGCTGATCCAGAGCGCGACCATCCTCGCGCCCGGCTTCAAGATCGGCAATGTCATCGTCATGGCCGGCGTGCCCTCGATCATGCAGGCGATGATGGACATCGTCTCACCCAAATTAAAATCCGGTGTCCGCATGCTGTCCGAATCGGTCCGCGCCAACGCGCGGGAGGGCGATATCGGCAGCCCCTTAAGGGCCATCGCCGCCGCCCACCCCGACACCATCATCGGCAGCTATCCCTTCATGGACGAAGAGCAGAAGCCCAACACCAATCTGGTGGTGCGTTCGCGCGATGCGGATAAGCTCGCCGCAGCGATGGCGGCGGTGAAGGAAATGCTGGCGGGATTGAACGCCACCCGGTAGCAAATGCCGGCAGACCAAGGCAGGAGACGACGATGGCTGGTGAAGCACCGGAACTGAGCGCGCAGGAGCGGGCAGGCAGGCCCTTTCCAGTGTCGTGGGATCAGTTCCACCGGGATTGCCGGGCACTGACCTGGCGGCTCAACGAGGTCGGGCCGTTCCACGCGGTGATCGCGATCACCCGCGGCGGCCTGGTGCCGGCGGCGATTGTGGCGCGCGAGCTAGGCCTGCGCGTGATCGATACGGTCTGCATCGCCAGCTACGACCATGACAAGCAGGGCGATCTCCAGGTCCTCAAGGGCATTTCCGAACAGGCGATGAAGCTCGGCGGCGGCACCGGCAAGGGGCTGTTGATTGTCGATGACCTCGTCGACACCGGCAAGACCGGCAAGCTCGTGCGCGAAATGCTGCCGGATGCGCATTTTGCCACCGTCTACGCCAAGCCGAAGGGCCGTCCGCTGGTCGACACCTTCATCACGGAAGTCTCGCAGGACACCTGGATCTTCTTCCCCTGGGACACCGCGCTGTCCTATCACCCCCCGCTTCGCGACGGCGCGGCGTAGGGTCTCGAGTCTTTCCGGGGCGATGCGAAGCATCGAACCCGGAATCTCGAGATTCCGGGTCTGGTCCTTGCGGACCATCCCGGAATGACGGCCGCAGAGTAGGCCGCCCATGCCCCTGCAAAACCGCGTCACGCCGACCGGCGACATCATCGCAACGCCACATCGCGGGATGTTCACCGGCAATCGCGGCATCATCCATGATCCCGCGACCAAGACGCTTTTGAAGAAGCGCTGGTCGTCGCCGGCCTGGCTCACCTGCACCTGCGAATTCCGCGGCCGCCGCCGCGAGGTGATGGCGCAGCGAAGCTGGACCGAGCTGTTCTTTCTCGACGAGGCTACCGCGCTCGCCGCCGGGCATCGCCCCTGCTTCTATTGCCGCCGCGACGATGCCAATCGCTTCCGCGCCGCATGGGAGAAGGGCAACCGTGTGCACGATGTCCGCATGCACGACATCGACGCCGTGCTGCACCACGAGCGGGTCGATCACGGCAGCAAGCGGCTGCACGCCCTGCTGATGCCGCTCGACCAATTGCCCGAGGGCGCGATGCTGCAGCAGGGCAAGGCCAGCTATCTCGTCACGCAGGGCAGGGCGCTAAAGTGGTCGCCGGCGGGATACTCTGCGGCGGAGCAGCTCGCCGACGACGCAATGCTGCTCACGCCGCCGTCGACACTCCGCACGCTGCACGCCGGCTATCGGCCGGTGCTGCACCCCTCAGCGCAGGCCTAAAGCGCGATGAGATTGGGTTGAATCGTCATCGCGCTTTAGCTCTTTGTTTGAGCATGATCTTTTCGGAAAACCGATTCACACTTTTCCGGATCACGCTCTAGCGTCCGATCCTCGTCATCACCCCAGCTTCTCGCGCGCCAGCGCCGCGCCGGCGCCGAGCGCCATCAGCTTGGCTTCGGCGATCTCGCGCCGCATCGGCGCCATGCCGCAATTGGTGGTGGCGATGATGTTGCTCTTGGGCACGAATTTCGAGACAGAGTCGATCACCTGCACGACGTCCTCGGCGGTCTCCACCATATCGCTGGCGACGTCGATCACGCCGGCCTGCACGATCTTGTTCCTCAGGAGCGCCAGCAGATCGAGCGGCACTTTGGAATTGCGGCATTCGATCGCGACTTGCTGGATCGGGCTGGCGTCGATCGCCGGAAAGATCTGCTCATACTGCCGCCACTGGCTGCCCAGCGTCTGCTTCCAGTCGGTGTTGGCCTTGATGCCGTAGCCGTAGCAGATGTGCACGGCGGTGGTGCAGGTGAGCCCTTGCGCGGCCCGCTCCAGCGCCTTGATCCCCCAGTCGTTGACCTCGTCCATGTAGACGTTGAAGGCCGGCTCGTCGAACTGCACGAGATCGACGCCGTCGGCGGCAAGCTCCTTGGCCTCCTCGTTCAAGAGCTCGGCAAAAGCGAAGGCCATCTTGACGCGGTCGCCATAGTAACGGTCCGCAATGGTATCGATGATCGTCATTGGACCGGGCAGGGTGAATTTCAGCTTCTTCTGGGTGTGCGTCCGCGCCACGCGCGCCTCGAAGTCGTGCACGCGCCCCTTGAGCCGCAGCGGCGCGACCACCTGCGGCACCATCGCCTTGTAGCGATCCTTGCGGATGCCCATCTCGACCTTGTGGGCGAAGTCGATGCCTTCGATCTTCTCCAGGAAGCCGTGCACGAAATGCTGCCGGGCCTGCTCGCCCTCGGTGACGATGTCGATGCCGGCGTCCTCCTGGACCTTGAGCCAGATCAGCGTCGCATCGCGCTTGGCACGTAGCAGCTCGTCGCCTCCAGATTTCCAGGGCGCCCAGAGCATGTTGGGCTCGGCGAGCCATTCCGGCTTCGGCAAGGAGCCGGCGATCGTGGTTGGAAACAGCATGGCGGCCCTCCCGGCGGGTTGTGTTGCGCCCCTTCCTGCCATGTCTTAACGTCGAGGTACAGAACAACGAAAGTCGCCCACTATTCCGGCGATCTCGCCCAATAACCGCCAGAGGGCTAGGGACGTGTTGGGAAGGAAGTAGGACATCTCCGCTCGTCATTCCGGGGCGCGACGAAGTCGCGAACCCGGAATCCATCGGGCCGGTGAATGCTGCGAAATGGATTCCGGGCCTGCGCCTTGCGGCGCATCCCGGAATGACGAAATCAAAACAAGCAGAACACCAAGGAAACGCGCCATGATCGAATTCTTCTTCGACTGTTCCAGCCCGTGGACCTATCTCGCCTTCCACAACATCCAGCCGCTTGCGAAGGAGCTCGGGGCCGAGATCATCTGGCGGCCGATCCTGGTCGGCGGCATCTTCAACACGGTCAACCCCAGCGTCTACGCGCAGCGGGAGAAGCCGGTGCCGCTGAAGGCGCGCTACATGAAGAAGGATCTCGCCGACTGGGCGCGCTCGGCGGGGCTCTCGATCAAGATGCCGCCGACGGTGTTCCCGGTAAACAGTGTGAAGGCGATGCGGGGATGCATCTGGCTCGGAAAAGACATGGTGCCGTTCGCGACATCAGTGTTCGAGGCCTATTGGGGCAGCGACAAGGACATCTCGCAGGACGCGGTGCTCGCCGAGATCTGCAGGAAAGTCGGCGTTGACGAGCAGAAGTTCTTCGCGGGGATTTCGGAGCAGGGGATCAAGGATCAGCTCAAGGCCAACACCGAGGAGGTCGTCGCCCGCGGCGGGTTCGGCTCGCCAACCATTTTTGTCAACAAGACCGACATGTACTTCGGCAACGACCGCCTGCCGCTGATCCGGGAGGCGCTGCTGCGCAGCAAGGCGAGCGCGGCCTGATGGTGCGCGCTGTCGTCTGCCGCACGCTCGGCGCGCCCGAAACGTTGCGGCTGGAAGAGTTTCCATCGCGCGCCCTGAAGCCGGGCGAGGTGCGCATCGCGATCCGCGCTGCGGGGCTGAACTTTCCTGATGTGCTGATGACCGCGGGCGAGTATCAGCTCAAGCCCGAGCTGCCGTTCACGCCCGGCGTGGAAGCTGCCGGCGATGTGACCGAGGTCGGCGCCGAGGCGAGGGGCGTCTCCATCGGCGACAAGGTTATCGTGAAGATGCGTTACGGCGCTTTCACGGACGAAGCGGTGGTGACCCGTTCGCAACTTACGCCAATGCCGTCGACGTTCGACTACGCGGAAGCCGCGACCTATCTCGCCGGCCATGGCACCGCCTATCACGCGCTGATCGACCGCGGCCGGGTCGAGCGGGGCGAGGTGCTGCTGGTGCATGGCGCCGGCGGCGGCGTCGGCCTTGCCGCCGTCGAGATCGGCAAGATGCTGGGCGCAACCGTGATCGCGACGGCGGCCAGCGACGAGAAGCTTGCGATTGCGAAATCGCGCGGCGCCGATCATCTCGTCCGCTACGACCGCGAGCCGTTTCGCGATGCCGTCAAGCGCATCACCGACGGCCGCGGTGCCGATGTCGTGTTCGATCCCGTCGGCGGTCAGGTCTTTGAAGACTCGATGCGCTGCATTGCCTGGGGCGCACGGCTCCTGGTGATCGGCTTCACCGGCGGCATCGGTTCGGCCAGGACCAATCTCCTGCTGATCAAGGGCGCCAGCGTGCTCGGCGTCCGCGCGGGTGAAGCCGTGCGGAAAAACCCGGAGCTTGGCGAGATCAGGCTGAAGGCGCTGCTGCAATGGGCGGAGGAGGGCAAGCTGCGCCCCAACATCTCGCATCGCCTGCCGCTGGAGGATTGCGCCAAGGCGATGCGGCTGTTGCTCGACCGCAAGGCGATCGGGCGGGTGGCGCTGGTGATGCAGTGATGGGGCCATAGGGTGGGTTACGCCCAGCATCTGCGCTTCGCGCAGCCGCTGGTCCAACCCACCCTACGAAGCTCTACTTGTACTCCCGCTCCGTCCACCACGGGAAATAATCCGGCATGTCGCTCGACACCTTGTTCTTGAACTGCGCCGGCCGCTTCTCCAGGAACGACACCACGCCATCCTTCACATCCTCCGAGCGGCCGCGGGTGTAGATGCCGCGGCTGTCGATCTTGTGCGCTTCCATGGGATCGTCCGCACCCATCATGCGCCACATCATCTGGCGGATCAGCGCGACCGACACCGGCGCGGTCTTGGCGCAAAATTCCTCGGCGAGCGCGCGGGCGGTCGGCAGGAGATCGTCGGGCGCCACGACCTTGCTGACGAGGCGACCGGCGAGGGCCTCCTGCGCCGGGAAGACGCGGCCCGAATAGCACCATTCCAGCGCCTGCGAGATACCGACGATGCGCGGCAGGAACCAGCTCGAGGCCGCCTCCGGCACAATGCCGCGCTGGGAGAACACGAAGCCGAAGCGCGCGGCCTCGGAGGCGATGCGGATGTCCATCGCGAGCTGCATGGTGACGCCAATGCCGACCGCGGGACCGTTCACCGCGGCGATCACGGGCTTGAGGCACTTGAAGATGCGCAACGTCACCTGGCCGCCGCCGTCGCGCACCTGCGGGTCGCTGTAATCGACCCTACCATCCGCGAAACGCTTCACCGGTCCGCGCCGCGCGTCGCGATCGAAGGTATCGGCGCCCGACGACAGATCCGCACCCGCGCAAAAGCCGCGTCCGGCGCCTGTGACGATGATGGCACGGACATTGTCGTCCTTGTCGGCGGCGTCGAACGCGTCGATCAGCTCGGCCTGCATCTGCGCGTTGAAGGCGTTGAGCTTGTCGGGCCGGTTCAGCGTGATGGTGAGGATCTGCTCGGCGACCTCGTATTTGATCGTCTGATACGCCATCGATGGTTTCCTTCCCACATTTCTTCTCTTGATATTTAGCACGTCATTCCGGGGCGATGCGAAGCATCGAACCCGGAATCCAGAGATGAGGCGCGAGATTCCGGGTTCGCGCTAACGCGCGCCCCGGAATGACGAGAACGACTACTTCGCCGGCGGCCTCGGCCACGACCTCTGCGCGCCGCGCAGGCCCTCGAACGCCTTGGCCAGGCCGAGTACGCCGATATCGTCGAAGCGGCGGCCGACGATCTGCACGCCGATGGGAAAGCCCGCGTCATCGAAGCCGCCATTGATGGTGACGGCCGGGTTCTCCGACATATTCCACGGCACGGTATAGGCGATGTGTTCGAACGGCCGCATCGGATCGTTGGTGGGCGAGGCCCAGTCAGCCGGGTAGTTCACGTTAGGCGCCGTCGGCGAAATCACATAGTCGAGCTCGCAGAACAGCTTTGACGCCGCCGCGCGGATCGCCATGGTCTGGTTGAAGCCTCTGATAACATCGACGCCCGAAAGCTTTGCGCCTGAAGCGCCCCATTTGGAAATGTAAGGCAGCACCTTTGCCTGGTCGGCCGGCGTCAGTTTCGACAGATCGTCCCACATCCGCGCGCGCCAGAAATTGTCGAGACCGTCGAGCATATCGCGCGTGAGGATGCCATCGACTTCGGTGACGACGCTGCCTGCGGATTCGAACGCCTTTGCGGCCTTCACCGCGACCTCGCGGACGGCCCTTTCCGCCGGCAGGCCGACACCGGCATCGAGCATCAGGCCGATGCGCAATTTGCGCGGCGACTTCTCAAGTCCCTTCCAGTTCAGCGGCTCCGCCGGCAGGCTCATGCCGTCGCGCCGATCGGGCTTGGCGATCACGCTCATCATCAGCGCGCAATCATCGACCGTGCGGGTCATCGGGCCGGCGACGCGGCCGACATAGGGCGGATCGATCGGCACGCGGCCAAAGCTCGGCTTCAACCCGACAAGGCCACACCAGCCCGCTGGTAACCGCACCGAGCCGCCGATATCGGTGCCGAGATGCAGGGGGCCATAGCCCGCTGCGGCGGCCGCGCCTGCGCCCGCGCTGGAGCCGCCCGGATTCTTGGAGAGGTCCCAGGGATTGCGCGCCAGCGCATGGAACGAAGAGAGCCCCGAAGACAGCATGCCGTAATCGGGCATGGTGGTCTTGGCGAAGATGATGCTGCCTGCCTCACGCAAGCGCGCGGCGGGCGGCGCGTCCTTCTCGGCCGGCACCAGCTTGACGCTCGCAGCGCCCAGCGGCACCGGCACGCCCTTGGTCGCGATGTTGTCCTTGATCGTGACAGGCACGCCGTCGAGCGGGCCTGACGGCTCGCCTCCGGTCCAGCGCGCGGTCGAGGCTTTTGCGGCCTCGCGCGCGCTGTCAGGATCGAATGCATAGAGCGCCTTCAGATGCGGCTCCCACGCAGCGACATGCGCGAGCAGATCCTCCAGCACCTCGCTTGGCGAGAATTGTTTTGCCCGATAGCCCGCGATCAGATCGACCGCGGAGAGATCGTGCAGCGAGGTGATCGCATCCTCAGCACTCTTCTTCTGCATTGCTAACCCACCGGCATGCGCGTTTCGACGATCCGGGCGAACATGCTGGCGCCGATCGGCAGGATCTTGTCGTCGAGCACGAAGCCGGGATTGTGCACGGGCACGGAGCCGTCATGGCCGACCCAGAAATAGGCGCCGGGAATGGTCTCCAGCATGTCGGCAAAATCCTCGCTGCCCATCTTCGGCTGGCTGCGGGTGATCACCTTGGCGGGGTCGACCACGGTGCGCGCGACCTCCTCGACCACCTTGGACTGCTCGACCTGGTTGACCAGCACGTTGAAGGTATCGCGGATGTCGACATCGATCACGCAATTATAGGCGCTCGCGATGCCGGCGCAGATGGTGCGGATGCGTTCGCTGACGAGAGTGCGGACTTCCTTCGAGAAGGTGCGGATGGTGCCGCACAGATGCGCATCGCCGGGAATGACGTTGTAGGCGGAGCCGGCATGGATCTGGGTGATCGACACGACGGCGGCCTCGAGCGGCTCGACGTTGCGGCTGACGATGGTCTGGATCGCCTGCGCCAGCGTGGTCGCGATCACGACCGCGTCCTTGGAGCGCTCGGGCATCGCGCCGTGCGCGCCATAGCCGGTGATGCGGAGGTCGAAGAAATCGGCGGCGGCCATGGCCGGGCCGGGCAGGATCGCGATCTCGCCGTGATTGAGGTCGGGCGCGTTGTGCAGGCCGTAGAGCTCGTCGCACGGAAACTTCTCGAACAGGCCGTCCGTGATCATGGCGCGGGCGCCGCCGAGGCCTTCCTCGGCCGGCTGGAAGATCAGGTGCACGGTGCCGTCGAAATTCCGTGTCTCGGCGAGATAGCGCGCGGTGCCGAGCAGCATGGTGGTGTGGCCGTCATGGCCGCAGCCGTGGAAGCGGCCGGGGATTTTCGAGCTCCATTTCAGATTGGTGTTCTCTTCCATCGGCAGCGCGTCCATGTCGGCGCGCAGGCCAATGCGTCTGCTGCCCGAACCCTTGCCCTTGATGATTCCGATCACGCCGGTGCCGCCGAGACCGCGATGCACCTCGATGCCCCAGCTTGCCAGCTTGTCGGCGACGATGCCGGACGTACGCACCTCCTCGAAGCCGATCTCGGGATGGGCGTGGAGGTCGCGCCTGATAGCGGTAAGTTCGTCGGCGTAGCCGTCGATACGTTCAATCGTGGGCATGTGGTCCTTTTCCGTCAGCGAGTGGAAGCGCGCGACGTTAGCTCCGCCTTCGCGGCAAGGGCAAGCAACGAGACAATCGCGCCACGCATGGGCTCAAGCTGTTTTGGGAATGCTGCGCCCCGTCATTCCGGGGCGCGTCACTCGGCGCGAGCCCGGAATCCAATGTACGACAGAGTCGACGGCCCGATGGTTTCCGGGCTCATCGCTTCGCGATGCCCCGGAATGACGAGGAGAGGGCGGAGTTACGCGCTCGCCCCCACGCCCTCCGACATCGGCCGGAAATTCGCAAAATCCCAGTGGCGCCCGGGGGCCGCATCCAAGAGCGCCCTGGTGTAGGCCTCCTGCGGATGCGTCAGCACCTCTGCGGCAGGGCCCTGTTCGACCACGCGGCCATGCTGCATCACCACGACCTCGTCGCAGATTTGCGCGGCGACGCGCAAATCATGGGTGATGAACAGGATGGCGATGCCGAGCCGCGTCTGGATCTCGTCGAGCAGTTCCAGCACCTGGGCCTGCACGGAGACGTCGAGCGCGGAGACCGCTTCATCCGCGACCAGCACGTCAGGGTCGAGCGCGAGCGCGCGCGCAATCGCGATGCGCTGGCGCTGGCCGCCGGAGAACTGATGCGGGTAGCGCGAGACGGCGTCAGCGGGGAGGCCGACCAGCTCGAGCAGCTCGCGGGCACGCTTCATGGCGTTTGCATGCGAGACGCCGTAATTGATCGGGCCTTCCGCGATGCTCTCGCCGACGCTGACGCGTGGATTGAGCGAGCGATAAGGATCCTGGAACACGATCTGGATCTTCTGCCGGTGCGGCTGCAGCAGCCGGCGCGAGATGTCGGAGATCTCGCGGCCGGCGAGGCGCACGCCGCCCGAGGTCGGGTCGATCAGGCGGACGATGCAGCGCGCCACCGTCGACTTGCCCGAGCCGCTCTCGCCGACGATGCCGAGGGTGCGACCCTTGCGCAGCGTCAGCGTCACCTTGTCGGCCGCGACGACCTCGCGGCCTTTGCCGAAGAAGGCGCGCTCCTTGTAGACCTTGCTGAGGTCGTTGGCCTCGAGCACGACCGGCTCGCTTCTGTCCTCGCGCGGCGGCCGTGGCACCAGGCTCGGCACGGAGGCGAGCAAATTGCGGGTGTATTCCATCGTAGGATTGCGCAGCACGGTGTCGAGCGGGCCGGTCTCGACCAGGCGCCCCTGCCGCATCACCGCGACGCGGTCGGCGATTTCGGCGACCACGCCCATGTCATGGGTGATGAACAGCACCGCCGTGCCGTGATCGCGCTGCAGCTCGCGGATCAGCGACAGGATCTGCTTCTGCGTGGTGACGTCGAGCGCGGTCGTCGGCTCGTCCGCAATCAGCAGCTTCGGTTCCAGCACCAGCGCCATCGCGATCATGATGCGCTGGCGCTGGCCGCCGGAGAGCCGGTGCGGGTAGGAGGCGAAGATGCGCTCGACCTGGGGCAAATGGACCTGCTCCATCATGTCGAGGATGCGCTTCTTCCGTGCCTTGGCGTCGAGCCTGGTGTGGGCGCGCAGCACCTCGTCGATCTGGCGGCCGACCGGGACGACAGGATTGAGCGCGGTCATCGGCTCCTGGAAAATCATCGCCATCTTGGTGGCACGCAGCTGACGCAGGCGGCGATCGGTCGCGGTGAGGATCTCCTCGCCGACGAGCTTCACGCTGCCGCCTGATGGAACCAGCGTGCCCTTTGGCAGCAGGCCCATCGTGGTGAGCGAGGTCACCGATTTGCCCGAGCCGCTTTCGCCGACGAGGCACAGCGTCTCGCCTTCGTGGACCTTTATCGAGATGCCGTCGATGATCTTCGGTCCGCCCGGCTTCTTGCCGACGGAGACGATGAGATTGTTGATGTCGAGGATGGTGTTGGTCACGTCATTTCTCTCCGCCGTCATTCCGGGGCGCGCGTAGCGCGAACCCGGAATCCATCGGGCCGCAACTCAAGAGGTGAAATGGATTCCGGGTTCGCGCCAAGGGCGCGCCCCGGAATGACGGTGCTATTCCCATCACTTCCCCTCCCGCTGCTTCATGCGGGGATCGAGGGCGTCGCGGGCGGCGTCGCCGATCAAATTGATGCTGAGGATGGCGATCGAGAGCAAAAGGCCCGGCCAGAAGATCAGCGTCGGCTTGAGCTGAAAGTACTGCCGGCCCTCGGCCATGATGTTGCCCCAGGTCGGCGTCTCCGGCGAGATGCCGGCGCCGAGGAAAGAGAGGATGGCCTCGGTGAGGATGGCGGAGGCGCAGACATAGGTGCCCTGGACGATCAGCGGCGCGATCGTGTTCGGCATCAGATGCCGCCACATGATTTTCGGCAAGGACGAGCCGACCGAGATCGCGGCCTCCACATAGGGCTCCTCGCGCGCGGACAGCACGACCGAGCGCACCAGGCGTGCGACGCGCGGGATCTCGGGGATGGTGATCGCGACCAGCACCGTCCAGATGCTCGCGCCCGACAGCGAGACCACGGCGATCGCGAGCAGGATGCTCGGCATCGCCATCAGGCCGTCCATGACGCGCATCATTACGGAATCGACCAGCTTGAAGAAGCCGGAGACGAGACCGATCGCGAGCCCGATGGCGATCGAGAGGATCGCCGAGCCGATCCCGATCAGGAGCGAGATGCGGCCGCCATAGATGACGCGCGACAGCAGGTCGCGGCCATAGGCATCGGTGCCGAGCAGGAATTGCGCCGACGCCGGCTTGAGGCGCAGCGAGGGCGCAAGCTGGATCGGATCATGCGGCGCGATCAGCGGCGCTAGGATCGAGATCAGCACGATCAGCACAAGGCAGATCGTGGCCGTCGCGATGATCGGCGTCGAGGTGAGGAATCCGAGGCGCGGCCGCAGCGGCGACGTGATCGGAATCGAGGACTGGGGAAGGCTATCGACCGTCATCGTTGTTCTTGTCCTTAGCCTTAGTAGCGGATGCGAGGATCGAGCAGCGTGTAGGCGACGTCGATCAGCAGATTGACGACGACGTAGATCAGCGAGGTCAGCAGGATCATCGCCTGGATCACCGGATAGTCGCGCGCCAGCACCGCATCGACGGTGAGGCGGCCGATGCCGGGAATGTTGAACACGCTCTCGGTGACGACGACGCCGGAGATCAGCAGAGCAAAGCCGGTGCCGATCACGGTGATCACGGGCACCGCGGCGTTGCGCAACGCGTGCCGCAGCATCACCGCGACCTCGTTGATGCCCTTGGCGCGCGCCGTGCGCACGTAGTCTTCGCCCAGCACATCGAGCATGGCCGCGCGCGTCATGCGCGCGATCAGCGCGATGTAGATGAAGGAGAGCGCGCAGGTCGGCAGGATGATGCGCTCGAAGAAGGGCCCGAAGCCTGCGCTGATGCTCTTGAAGCCCTGCACCGGCACCCAGCGCAGGTCGATCGCGAAGACTTCGATCAGGAGATAGCCGACCACGAACACCGGCACCGAGAAGCCGAGCACCGACAGACCCATCACGAAGCGGTCGATCCAGGTGCCGTGCTTCCAGGCTGCGATGACGCCGAGCGGCACTGCGACGATGACGGCGAGGATGATGGTCGACAGCGCGATCGAGATCGACGGCTCGACGCGCTGGCCGATCATCTTCATCACCGGCAGGTTGGAGATCAGCGAGGTGCCGAGATCGCCATGCAGCAGCTTGTTCACCCAGGTGATGAACTGCACGATCAGGGGCTCGTTGAGGCCGAGCGAGGTGCGGATGCGCTCCAGCCGCTCCGGCGTCGCATTGTCGCCGGCGAGGATCGCGGCGGGATCGCCGGGCGTCAGCCGCAGCAGCAGGAACACGAAAAGCGCGACGACGCCCATCACGGGCACGGCGGCGAAGATTCGGCGAAGGAGATATCCGAGCAAGTTGGATCCGTCAGATGAGAGTCAAATCGTCGGCAACGGTCATGGCCCGTTCTGCCATCAGCCTAACATTTCAGCAATTCCCGTGCCATCTGGGCCACAGATTTCGCAGTGCGGCCAGTCTTCGTCGGGTGGGCAAAGCGAAGCGTGCCCGCGACCTTTTTCGATCGGAGGCAGATGGTGGGCACGGCGCAAGCGCGCCTTTGCCCACCCTACAGAACTGTGATCGCAGTGCGATTACTCCAGCGTCGCCAGCAGTCCCGCCATCAACCGGCCGCGATCAACCAGGCTCTCGACCTCGATATACTCCTCCAGCGTGTGGGCATTGCCGCCGCGCACGCCAAGCCCGTCGAGCGTCGGAATGCCCATCGCGCCGGTGAAGTTACCATCGGATCCGCCGCCGGAACTCGCATGGGGTAGCTCCGCGCCGAGAGATTTGGCGATGCCGCGCGCCTTTTCATACAGCGCCAGGGTGCCGGCATCCGGCTCCCACACCGGCCGCGTCACGCCGCGCGTCACCTTGAAGGTGACGTCATTGGTGGTGCCCGACAGCGCCAGCATGCGTTCGACGCCGCGGTCGAGATCGGCCTGGCGCTTGGCCATCGACAGCGCTTCGCCGGTGGCGGTCGTAGCAACGCAATTGACCCATTGCCCGCCATGCACGATGCCGACCGAGAAAGTGCAGTCCTCGGTCGTCATCGCGTCGATCGCAAGAATCTGCCGCGCCATCTCGCGGATGGCGGAACGTCCGGCCGACAAGGTCGCGCCGGCATGGCTCGGCCGTCCGGTCGCTTCCAGATTGAAGCGCGCGATGGCGTAACGTCCGGTGGTGACGCCGTTGTCGGCGCGGCCGGGCTCGGGCACCAGCACATATTTGTTGCGCGCGGCTTCCGCCTCGATGAGGTCGCGCGTCGAGGGTGTGCCGACTTCCTCGTCCGGCGTGAACAGGATGGTGATCGGCAGCGGCGTGGTGAACGACGCGCGCGCCAGCTGCCGGATCGCTTCCAGCGACAGGTAGTTGCCGCCCTTCATGTCGAAGATGCCGGGGCCGTAGCAGCGGTTGCCCTCGCGCCGCCACTTCAACTTCTCGATGGTGCCGACCGGGTGGACCGTATCCATGTGTCCGGCGATCAGGATGCCCGGCTCGCCCTGCCTCGGATGGGGAAAACGCGCGCGAACGGCGCCGCCGAAGCCCTGACGGCCGGCGATGCGTTCGATGGTCGCACCCATGATCGCCATGTCCCGCGCCGCGATATCGAGCATGCGGTTCACCGCGCTCGCATCCCAGGTCGGGCTCTCGCATTCCACCCAGGTGCGCAGGCCCTCGAGCATGGCCTCGGAATCGAAGGGAAGATTGGCTGGATTCATCTTGATGTCTCTCAGGCTTCGAAAGATGGAACGCGCATTGCAAGGTGCAGGCGAGACGAGCAGGCAGGACTGGCGGAGTTGAGTTGTAGAGCCAATTCGGTCTTTGTGGAGCCCGCACCTGCGCCGCAAGGGCCTGCACCGAAACCGGATTGACGCGCTCAAGACTGTCTGCAAGTCTCGAAAAGACAAAGGCATTGCATGAGGTTAGTTCGCCTAAAGAACGCACCGAATGCTCAACCAATAATCCGCCTTTGAACAGTTTCACGTCAGGAGAAACTTTATATGTTCCACTTGATGCGCATGGGGCGTCGCGCGTTCGCCTCCAAGCTTGCGCTGTCGGTCCTCGCGCTTTCGACCGCACTGGCCTCGCCTGTGCTTGCGGCCGGCAAGACCATCACCGCCGTGATGCATTCGGATCTGCGCATCACCGATCCGATCTTCACCACCGCCTACATCGTGCGCGACCATGGCTACATGGTTTACGACACGCTGATCACGACGGATGCGAACTTCAAGATCCAGCCGCAGATGGCGGACTGGAAGATCTCCGACGACAAGCTCACTTACACGTTCACGCTGCGCGACGGCCTGAAGTGGCATGACGGCACGCCGGTGACGGCGGAAGACTGCGTCGCCTCGCTGAAGCGCTGGGCCGCCGTCGACGGCATGGGCCAGAAGCTGATGGATTTCACCGCCAGCATCGAGGCGACCGATGCCAAGACCATCACGCTGAAGCTGAAGGAGCCCTACGGTCTCGTTCTCGAGTCGATCGGCAAGCCGTCCTCGCGCGTGCCCTTCATGATGCCCAAGCGTCTCGCCGAGACGCCCCCGGACAAGCAGATCCCCGAGCAGATCGGCTCCGGCCCGTTCAAATTCGTGCAGGGCGAATTCCAGCCCGGAGTAAAGGCCGTCTACGAGAAGAATCCGGATTACGTGCCGCGCAAGGAGCCGGCGAGCTGGACCGCTGGCGGCAAGGTGGTGAAGGTCGACCGGGTCGAATGGATCACCATGCCGGACCCGCAGACCGCGGTGAACGCGCTGCAATCGGGCGACATCGATTTCATGGAAGTGCCGCCGTGGGATCTCTTGCCGGTGCTTGAAGGCAATCCCGACCTCAAGGTCGAGACGTTGAACAAGTTCGGCTACCAGACGCTCGGCCGCATGAACTTCCTCTATCCGCCCTTCGACAATCCGAAGATCCGCCGCGCCGCGCTGCTGGCGATGAACCAGAAGGACGTGCTCGACGCGCTCGTCGGCAATCCCAAATATTACAAGATCTGCGGCGCCTTCTTCATCTGCGACACGCCGTTCGCGACCGAAATCGGCTCGGAATCGCTGGTCAAGGGCAACGGTATGGCGGAAGCCAAGAAGCTGCTCGCCGAATCCGGTTATGACGGCACACCCGTCGTCGTCATGGTGCCCGGCGACGTCGTGACGCTGAAGGCACAGCCGACGGTCGCGGTGCAGCTGCTCCGTGAAGCCGGCTTCAAGGTCGACGCGCAAGCGACCGACTGGCAGACGGTGGTGAGCCGCCGGGCCAGCCAGAAGCCTCCGAAGGAGGGCGGCTGGAACATGTTCTTCACCAATTGGGTCAGCGCCGACGTGTCCAACCCGATCTCCAATCTCTCGATCGGCGGCCAGGGCAAGAAGGGCGGCTGGTTCGGCTGGGCGAAGGACGCCAAGATCGAGCAGCTCAAAAACGACTTCGTCCACGCTGCCTCGCTCGACGATCAAAAGAAGATCGCGACCGAGATCCAGAAGGAAGCCTATGACCAGGTGATCTACATCCCGCTCGGCCAGTATCTGGCGCCGAGCGCCTGGCGGAAGTCGCTGTCCGGCGTGCTCGACGGTCCGGCAACCCCGGTGTTCTGGAACATCGACAAGTCGGAGTAAGTCCAAGTCCAAGTCCAAGTCCAAGTCAGCGAAGGCGCGTCTCGCGCCTTGCGTTTCGAACGTTACGCGGCGCCGCTGTGATCAGTGGCGTCGCTCGTCGGCCAACCGCTCGCCAGGAGAACTTCAATGTTCCATCTCATGCGTCGGGGGCGTCGGTCGTTCGCCTCCAAACTTGCACTTTCGGGCTTCGCGCTTTCGGTCCTGGCGTTATCCACGGCGCTGGCCCCGCCAGTTCTTGCCGCCGACAAGACCATCACCGCGGTGATGCATTCGGATCTGCGCATCCTCGATCCGATCTTCACCAGCGCCTATATCGCACGAGATCATGGCTACATGGTCTTCGATACGCTGATCGCGACGGACTCGAACTTCAAGATCCAGCCACAGATGGCGGACTGGAAGATCTCCGACGACAAGCTGACCTACACTTTCACGCTGCGCGATGGTCTGAAGTGGCATGACGGCACGCCGGTGACCGCGGAAGACTGCGTCGCCTCGCTGAAGCGCTGGGCCGTCGTCGATAGCATGGGGCAGCAGATGATGCTGTTCACCGCGAGCTTAGAGGCGACAGACCCCAAGACCATCACGCTGAAGCTGAAGGAGCCCTACGCGCTGGTGCTGGAATCGATCGGCAAGCCCTCCTCGCGTGTCGCTTTCATGATGCCGAAGCGTCTGGCCGACACACCGGTGGACAAACAGATCCCCGAGCAGATCGGCTCCGGCCCCTTCAAATTCGTGCAGAATGAATTCCAGCCGGGCGTGAAGTCGGTCTATGTCAAGAACCTCGATTATGTGCCGCGTAAGGAGCCGGCGAGCTGGACCGCCGGTGGCAAGGTGGTGAAGGTCGACCGCGTCGAATGGATCACGATGCCTGACGCGCAGACGGCGTTGAACGCGCTGCAGTCCGGCGACATCGATTTCATGGAAGTTCCAGCCATCGAGATGTTGCCCACCATCGAAGCCGACAAGGAGCTCAAGGTCGAGATCCTGAACAAGTTCGGATTCCAGACCGGCGCGCGGATGAATTTCCTTCATCCGCCGTTCGATAACGCCAAGATTCGTCGCGCGGCACTCCTGGCGGTCAACCAGAAGGATGTGCTCGATGCGCTGATCGGCAATCCCAAAT
Source organism: Bradyrhizobium sp. CCBAU 45384 (assembly GCF_028128665.1). Lineage (NCBI taxonomy): Bacteria > Pseudomonadati > Pseudomonadota > Alphaproteobacteria > Hyphomicrobiales > Nitrobacteraceae > Bradyrhizobium > Bradyrhizobium sp. CCBAU 45384. The sequence goes on along the minus strand of NZ_LBIZ01000008.1, from coordinate 8,778 downwards.
ACTACAAGACTTGCGCCGCGATGTTCATCTGCGACACGCCGTTCGCGACCGAGATTGGCGGCGAGACTGTCGCGAAGGGCGGCGACGTTGCTGCCGCCAGGAAGGCGCTTGCCGAGTCCGGTTACGACGGAACACCGGTGGTGCTGATGGCACCGGGCGACGTGCTGACGCTGAAGGCTCAGCCGATCGTGGTCGCCCAGCAGTTGCGAGAAGCCGGTTTCAAGGTCGATTTGCAAGCCACCGACTGGCAGACGGTGGTGAGCCGCAGAGCCAGCCAGAAGCCTCCGAAGGAGGGCGGCTGGAACATGTTCATCACGAATTGGGTCAGCGCCGACGTGGTGAATCCGATTTCCAATATCGCTGTCGGCGGCCAGGGCAAGAAGGGCGGCTGGTTCGGCTGGCCGGAGGACGCCAGGATCGAGCAGCTCAAGGATGATTTCGTTCGCGCTGGATCGCTCGACGACCAGAAGAAGATCGCGACCGAGATCCAGAAGGAGGCCTATGATCAGGTGCTCTACATGCCGCTCGGTCAGTATCAGTCGCCGAGCGCGTGGCGGAAGTCGCTGTCCGGCGTGCTCGACGGTCCGGCAACCCCGGTGTTCTGGAACATCGACAAGTCGGAGTAACGAAGGCAAGGGATAAGGCGCGTCCTGCATCTTCATCCCGTCAATACGCGGCGCTGCTGTCATGAGCGGCGCCGTCGTCTTTTGCCGTTACGCCTTCGGTGAGAGCCACGGCTATCGCATTGGAGAGCTGTTTCCTTGCGGCGCATCCTTCGAGACGCCCGCCTCTGGCGGGCCCTCAGGATGAAGGCTGAGTGTGTGGTAGCTGTCTTAGCAGGCGCTGAAGCCCGTTAGCCTCATTCTGAGGAGACCGCTGGAAGCGGTCGTCTCGAAGGACGAGGCGTGCGCGCAGGTCGCTCAAAAGCTCATATACGAGAGCCTTCGCTGAAAGCAGCGCCTTTAACTCTTCCAATTTCCAATTGTTGCTATTTGTTTCCAATATGAAATAAGTGATTGGCCGCCAATACTGCTTGGTTCCTTTTGATTTGAGTCTCGTGCCGATCGATTTTGCATTCCAGGCGATGGCCGAACGATCGGATCGCGCGCCGGCGCGCTGGCGCCGTCCCTTGCNTTGGAGGTCGAACTGTTCAGTAAAGAGTGAGGCCGCATCAGTTCGCGGCCTCTTTCTATTCTTCCCACCGGCCACCCCGCCGGGTATGAACTTTGGTAGCGCCGGGCCGTTCACAGAGAAGCGTACGGTGAAGGCATGCTCTGGAGCTATCCTCGTGGGAAGGGCGGCGGACTTCAACAAGACGCCTGCATCCCTGCCGAGCTGCGGACGATGCCGCGGCAGCAGCGACGTAGTCGTGAGCGAACTGGTCAACGCTCGCATCGATGGGACAGTGACGATGTATCGGTGTCGATGGTGCGGGTATGTGACCTGGGACGATCGCCCGGGGCCGCGCAATCACCAGAGGCACGAGGACGTCCCTTCTTCATGAAGCGCTCTTAACTTCGACAGTATCCTCAAAATTGATCCCGCTTTCCACACCCACGACTCCCAGTGGCTCGCGCTCATTCCGAGCCACTAGTAATCGACGATTTGACTCTCGGTCGCGCAGGGCTTCGATGGCGCCATGCCACGCCAGACCCGCCCCAAGGACCGCACCGAACCGGATGGCCGACCGTTGAAGATCACGCTGGGCGATCTGCGGTCGACGGGCGTGCGTGATCTGATCGTGTTCTGCCAGGACTATTGGTGTAGCCACAACGTCAAACTACCAGCCGAGTACGTCGACCGATGGCCGGACCGGATCAGGATTTCGCAGCTCGAGCCGCGGTTCGTCTGCACAGCCTGCGGCATGCGGGGTTCGAACATTGTCGCCGGCAGCAACGGCACCGCGCAAGCCATTTTGCCGAGGAAGAAACGGACTGCCCCGATGAATTGAGAATCGCATATAGGCGCAGCGCAAGGGGGCTGATCAATGAAGCTGATGAACGAGCGGCTGTATTCTGATCCAGAGGTCGCAGCACGGAAGCTGGTGGAGCTCGCCAAGGGTTTCGAGGCTGTCCAGGACGGCCGCATCCACATCGAGAGGATCAACAGCCCTTTCCTGTCGAAGTCTGGATGAAACGCGACGGGCGCCGAGTTCGGCGCCGGCATCAAATACGCGATCGAAAAGGGCTGGATGGAACTGCACGAGAGCGGGACCTACGTCCGGCTCCTGTCGCCGGGCGACAATCTGATGTCGCGCTGACCACCCGTAAATTTCACAGGAACGAAGGCCTCGCGCCAGGCTTGGGAGTCTCGCTAGCCCGCCGTCGGGCTGGCGGAGCGGCCCCGGCCCATATCCCCCAAGCGCCTGCGAGCCGGGGCCGTCTCTCCGCCCTTCGCTACCCGCTTACGCCTCCGGGATGGCAGTGACTCGTTTCGCTCTTCTTGTTTGGTTGATTTTTCTCATCTGGCTGCGCTGCGGCTCGGTGCATTCCGCGCGTGGCGCTAGTCGTCAAAGAGAAGTGCGCGCCAACGATGTTCGCCCGGATCGGCATCATGCGAGCATTGAGCCGACACGACGTTCGCGAGTTCAACCCAAAGGGAAAAGAACCGAATTGGGGCCGGCTCAAACTGAAGAGGGGCGGATGACTCTCCGCTTCGAGATCAAGACCCGCCTACGCTCGGTCCCGAAAGCGTCGATACCTTTGCAAGGGCGGCTCAAAGTTCGACAAGTCGCTCTCACCAAGAATTTCAGCAACGAGTTCGTCGTTCACTACCTTCTCCATCACAACTCGCACAAGCTTGGAGCGAGAGATTCCGCGTTCCTTTGCTGCCTTCTGTAGATATTCAACTTCCAACGGGACGACGATGTTCTTGATGGCCACAATGTGCTCCCCGTGATGTCTTCTTATCCTTATTTGCTCTCGGTTGCTGACTCTCAAATCTGGCGAGAATTGGAAGGCACTGTGACAATAAACTAACGTATGTGCGCTGAAGTCCTGCAGGATACTCCGATGAAAACGGCTTGGACCTACGTCAACACAAGCAAGCAAGTCGGCGACAAGAACCACATCAAGGCCTTCGCCACGATAGACGCTGCGGAGAAATGGTTCGAGGAGAACGACCCCGGGGCGTGGCGTTCGTGTACGAGGTTCTCGAATGAACCGTATTGGACGCCAGGACTATCTACGCCATGCGTGTGATTGTGGTGCTGCTGGTCATCTGGCAAATTCTTGTATCGTTTTGAAGGCCCGCCAGCGTGAACGCGGGGCATGATCAACTATTACTCGTTGAAACAATTGGTGTTCCATCTGCCGTCGAATGGCCAACCGATGTAGCGGGTCGGTGACAGCATCTTCCGACGGTGTTGCTAGAGTGTTCGCAACACATCGGAGGCCCCGCATGGCAATCGATCGCGCTCAGAGCCTTAAACCGGACGAAGACCGCACCAAGGTCGCCGCAGATCCTGCCCGCGCCGTCCATCCTCAACCGTCCAATTTCAATTTCGCAGAAACGGAAACGTGTGCGGATGATGGTAGCCATTACTTGCCGGGCAAAGGGAGCTGGGGGCCGGCGAAGTCGTCATTCGAATGGTAGTGCAAGTGCTCAGTGCCGCATAGAACACGTGCGCAGAAGTGGGCCTGCCAGCGCGACGGCAGGGCACCAAGATATTCAAATGCCCTGGATGACCAGCGGTGATCAACCGCCAATCGGGCCGGACAGCGTCTGGAGGCCCACCTCTATGACGGCAATGTCCTGCTCGACCTCAGCAATGGAAGCTCGACAGTCGAAGCCGGTTCTGGCTTTCAGGTCAATTGCCAAGTGTCGACGATGCGTCCTCAGATTTTCCAGGGACTGACGATCCCCGAGCTTGGCGTACCCGCTCACAATCATCTCGATCGCACTCGACATAACGCTACCCCACAACAAGATTTCGGATTTGCAATCGAGGGATGCTATCGAGAGCGGCGCTTCTTGTAAATTAGCTAAGGTGCGGGCTGATGGGTGGGAATTGCAGCTCGTGCACAGTCATGCGCCTACTGGCGCTCACGCTCCGCCCGGGCATCGATATACATCACCGCTGCGAACGTGAGACCTAGAGCCAAAACGCTCACCCCGCCGGTGATCAATAAGTCCGCTACCATAATGGAGCTAGTATTTGGCGCCGACGTCGTGACGGCAATTCACCCTGACGGCGGATATCTTCCGGAATCTCGCGGAGAAAGCTTTGTCCCTTTTGCAAGCGGCGCCCGAGTGCCTCAACAAATCCTTCAAACCGCTCCCGACCCTTTGCCTGCGCGGCCGCCTGCGCGTCGTTGGGTAGCGGCGGCGTGATCGTCAGCCAGAACCGTATGAAGAGCGCCAAGCTTTCGGCCGTCAAACCGACGTCACGCTCCAGCCTCTGCATCTGACGCGACAGCCGATCGAGGCGCCGGGCGAACGCTGCCTCCCGCCTGTCCGCGCCATCCGGTGACAAAAACGAAGCGACAGCCGCTTCCACGATCGCAGACCGGGAAAGCTTCTTGCGATCGGCGAGCTCCGAGATCTGTTTCAAGAGCTCCGGCGGAAAATAGACGTTCATCCGGTCGCGCATATTGCCTCAGAGCTCCATCCCGTCATTCGGGTCCATGGCGACTTGACCGGCGACACCGCGCATCTGCTGGCGTATGAGACGGGACTGACGGACAGCATCCTCGTCATCGTCAAGAACGGCAGCAAATTCTTCTGCCGGTGTCGGTTCGGTCGTCTCCCTGGCGATCGCGACGTGATCGGGGAGCTCGGGCTCACGACGGAGCCCGCTATTCGCCGTGTCCTCCTCGGCCTCCGTGGCTCTGTCGGTTGGACCTGCCGTCGGCTTCAACGGTCCGAGCGCCGACCATACGTCCGTTCGCGATGATCGGCTGACGCCCGCCGGGTCGGGCGGCGGCAGAACCCGCTCGGTGAACCGCCGATCCTCGTAGTAGCGGACCTTCTTCGCCCGGATCGGAGGTGTGCCCGCCACCATGACGATCTCGTCCATGGGCGGAAGCTGCATGACCTCGCCCGGCGTCAGCAGCGGCCTCGCCGTCTCCTGCCGTGAGACCATTAGGTGCCCCAACCAGGGGTTCAACCGATGTCCAGCATAGTTCTTCATCGCGCGCATCTCCGTCGCCGTACCGAGCGCGTCGGACACCCGCTTGGCGGTCCGCTCGTCATTGGTCGCAAAGCTGATGCGAACGTGGCAGTTGTCGAGGATGGCATTGTTGGGCCCGTAGGCCTTCTCGATCTGATTGAGCGATTGCGCGATCAAGAAGCTCTTGATGCCGTACCCCGCCATGAAGGCGAGCGCGGACTCGAAGAAATCAAGCCGCCCGAGAGCCGGGAACTCATCGAGCATCATCAGGACCCGATGCCGGCGGTCACGGGAGTGCAGGTCTTCGGTCAGGCGGCGCCCGATCTGGTTCAGCACGAGGCGGATCAGGGGCTTTGTCCGCGAGATATCCGAAGGTGGCACCACCAGGTAAAGCGTCGCAGGGCGGCTGTCTGCGATCAGATCAGCGATCCGCCAGTCGCAACGGCGGGTCACCCGGGCCACAACAGGATCCCGGTAAAGACCGAGAAACGACATCGCGGTGGACAGAACGCCGGAGCGTTCATTCTCCGACTTGTTCGGGAGCTCGCGCGCAGTCGAGGCGACCACGGGATGCGCGCCCTGCTCGCCAAGGTGCGGCGTGGTCATCATCGCCTTCAGCGTCGCTTCGATCGGCCGCTTGGGGTCGGAGAGAAAGGCCGCGACGCCGGCCAGCGTCTTGTCTGCCTCGGCATAGAGGACGTGGAGAATAGCTCCAACGAGAAGCGAATGACTGGTCTTCTCCCAATGGTTCCGCTTGTCGAGTGAGCCTTCGGGATCGACCAGGACGTCGGCGACGTTCTGGACGTCACGAACCTCCCATTCCCCGCGCCGGACCTCGAGCAGCGGATTGTAAGCCGAGGATTTCGGGTTGGTCGGGTCGAACAACAGGACGCGGCCATGCCGCGAGCGAAAGCCTGCGGTCAGTTGCCAGTTCTCGCCTTTGATGTCGTGAACGACGGCCGAGCCGGGCCAAACCAACAGCGAAGGGACGACGAGTCCGACACCCTTGCCGGACCGGGTGGGAGCAAAACACAACACGTGCTCCGGTCCGTCATGGCGGAGGTAGTCGCGGTCGAGTTTGCCAAGCACCACACCATCCGGACCGAGAAGTCCGGCCGCCCTCACCTCCTCCAGGCCGGCCCAGCGCGCCGAGCCATAGGTCTCGACGTTCTTGGCTTCGCGCGCCCGCCAGACCGACATACCGATCGCCACCGCGATCGAAACGAAGGTCCCCGACGCCGCGATGAAGGCCCCCTCGACAAAGACCTGCGGCGCATAGGCGTCGTAGACGAACCACCACCAGAAGAAGACTGGCGGGTAGTAGACCTTGAAGCCCAAGAGTTCGAACCAGGGCCGCCCGAGCTCCGGTTGATAGGCAAGCCGCCAAGCTGTCCACTCCGTTGCTCCTCAGATGGCGAGCAAAACGATCAGGCCGACAACGATCACCTGTCCCCAGAGAATTTTGGTTCCGGACATCCCGAACACCCCTCCGCAATTGAGTTCGCGAGATAGCTAGAGTCCGAGGTCGCGTCTGCGGCCAAAGCCCCATTCGATGACGCCGCCGTCCTTCACGACGCCGGTCACATGCTGGCCGAGTCTCTTTTCGAGTTCGCGCGACCAGGGCACGAGCTGGAAGCCGAGCCCGTTATCGATCATGGCGAAGCGTCCCGAGGTGAGCGTCAGCCGCTGGCGATACGTGCCCGCCACATGCTCCCCAGAGGCGGCGTTCACCCGAGGAAGGCCTGTGTCGGCCGAGACCTTCGCGGCCACCTCGTTCAGTTCGCGTCGATGCAACGTGTCCAGGAGGTCGCGTTGCAGGATGATGCGTTGGCCCTGCCGCCGCGCCAGACCCTGCTGGATCAGATGCTCGATACGGGCTTCCATGGCGGCGCGGGTCTCGCGGCCGAATCCGCCCATGGCGAGCGGCATGGGGTCGCGTTCGACCAGCCTGTGGTCGAGCCAGGTGGCTCCTTTAGCTGTGACCTGCCCACCGAGATCGAGATCGGAACGGGTCGCGAGCACCACCGTGGGGCGCGGATCGCCGGGTGGACCCAAGCGTCGAACCTCGACGATGCCGCCGACCGGCGGTGCATGTTCGAGAGCCTCGAGGCCTCGAAAGCGCACATGGTGCGCCCGTCCGTCTGTTCCGTCGATCAGGGCGTAGGCCTCGCCAGTCAGTTCGTCATGCAGTCCCCGGTCGACCAGTCGTCCGACAAGCTGGGATGTCGGCTGGCCGCCCTCGATGACGAAATCAGCAACGCCGCGCGCTTCCCCACGCTCGGTAAAGGCGCGGTGCATGGTCTTGATGATGTCGCCGCGCATGCCGAGGTCGCGCAAGCTACGCTCGGCCTCTAGCCCGACCATCCATTCCCCTGACGCGGCGGGTGCGGCAAGGCCCATCTTCTCCAGGTGTTGAAGGCGGCCAACCATCAGGCGCCGGATCTCAGAATCGGACTTGCCCGGGCTCTCTGGGCGAAGATCAATAGTCCCGGTCTCATCTGCCGCGAGCCGGATTTCTCGGTCGAGTCGCGTCCATCGTTCAGCTGTGACTTCCCTCTCCAGCGAATTACGGATCTCGTGCCCCGGCTTTGGCCCCAGCTCGATAGCGACCAGTTCCTCGGCGCGCGAGCGCAGGCCTTGGCTGATGTAGTCGCGGGAGATCACGAGATCCGACCCTTCCTCATCTGCTCCCCGAACGAGAAGGTGGACGTGAGGGTTGTCTGTGTTCCAATGATCGACGGCCACCCAATCGAGTCGCGAGCCGAGATCGGTCTCCATCTGCCTGGCGAGGTCGCGGGTAAAGGCCATCAGGCCTGTCATATCGCCGGCATCCTCGGGCGAAACGATGAACCGAAAATGGTGACGGTCGTCCTTGCACCGTTCCGCGAAAGCCGCGCTATCGGCACGGTCGCAGCCCTCATCGAACATCTCGGCCCGCTCACCACTCCGCGTCACGCCGTCGCGCTTCAGATATGAAAGATGGGCGGTCAGTGGCGCTGAACGGAAGGCTCGCCCTTTATGACGAACCACGCGCGCCTTAACCACAACGCGCCGCGTCGGGCTGAACAATCTGGCGCGGCTAAACGCAAGGGGCCCGCGGCCAAACGTGGAGCGCCCATAGGCCGCCGAACGCCTGCCAGCCACGGTCTGACCCGAGGTGGGTCCTGCTTTCTTCGCGGCCCGCAGCACCTGGTTGATGAAGCTCTTCGGCTTAGGCGCGCGTGTGCTGCGGATGCGCCCAGGCCGAATACGCAGGTCGCTGTCGCCCACGCTCACGGGAAGGCCTCCCAACTGTCGCAAAGGCACACCGTGCCGAAAACGCCTTTGATTGCATTCATCAAAATGCAGGGCGCGGCACGCGGCCCGACCGACCGGCACGCCAGAACCCAAGCCATGCCAATGGCTTGCGGTTCGACCGGCGAGCCCCTTTTATCTC
>NZ_LBIZ01000007.1:2038-129521 GCF_028128665.1 Bradyrhizobium sp. CCBAU 45384 | reverse complement strand
ACAAGGCGGCCTGGCCGCTGGACAGCCTTTGCGCGTTTGCAGCGCGCGAAAATCCGCGGCGGGGGTTCCTGGTCGTATCCCGCGTCCTAGGGCGCTATTTGCCCGCCACGCCGCAGATGATGCGGCAGAGCGCCCGCGATCTCGCGGCGCGGCTTCCTGACGATCTGCCGGGGCCGGTGCTCGTCGTGGGCCTGGCCGAGACCGCCGTGTGCCTTGCCCAGACGGTGCACGAGGAATTTCGCCTCGCAACGGGCCGGGTCGACATCCACTTCCTGCATTCGACGCGACAGCAACTGGATCATCCGTTGCTGTGCCGCTTCGAAGAACCGCACAGCCATGCCTCCGCGCATCTGATCTACAGGCCGGCGCTTCCGGAGCCGCGATCACTGGTATTGGTCGACGACGAGATCTCGACAGGAACGACCCTTTGCAACCTCGCCCAGGCGCTCGCCACTGCTTGGCCGCGGATCGAAGCGATGGCGGTAGCAACGCTGACCGACTGGTCGGCCGGCAAGGCGTGGCAAGCACGCATGCCGCGTCCCACGCGCATCGCGGCGCTGCTGCGCGGACGCATGGAGTGGACGCAGGAGACGACGACGGTGCTCAACAGCGCATTCGATACCGCTGCCGCTTCACTCGGGCGCATGGCGACGCATCGCAATTTCGGTCGGCTGGGACTCGACGGGCCCGTCGTGCCCGAACCCGATACCGCTGTGCCCGAGATCCTCGGCCCACTGCGGATCATCGGAACCGGCGAGTTCACCTATCCCCCCTTCCTGCTGGCGGAACGACTCGCAGAAGAAGGGCATGATGTCGTCGTGCAGGCGACCAGCCGAAGCCCCGCACTCCCCGGTGCCGCGATGGTGACCAAGCTCCGCTTTGCCGACAATTATGGAACGGGCGTGCCCAATTACCTCTACAATGCCGACCGGGCCGATGGCCGCGCGAACTGGATCGCGCATGAGACCGGCGCGGCGACAATCGACCCCGGGCTGATTGCCGCTCTCCGTGCCGAACTGATCGGCTGGACGGCATGACGCGTGCCATCGCCCTGGTCGATCTGGACGACACACTGTTCCAGACGCTGCGCAAATGCCCGCCCGATTTGCCGGCCGACCGGTTGACGCCGCTGGGCTTCGCGCGCGACGGATCGCCGCTGAGCTATGCGACCCCTCAGCAGATGCAGTTCCTGGAATGGCTGGCCGATACGACGCATCTCGTCCCCGTCACCGCCCGCAGCCTGGACGCATTGCGGCGGGCGCGCATTCCATTCCGCGCAGCGGTGTGCGCGCATGGCGGCGTCGTGCTGGATGACAGCGGTCAGGTCGACATGGACTGGGCTGCGACGATTGCCGACCGCGCCGCGCCCTTCGCCTCGCAGCTTGCTGGCCTAGCGGAGGCGATCAGGCGCAGGGCGCGCGACCGCGGCATCGCGGTCAACGCCCGTGTGCTGGTTGAGGACGCGCTGCCACTCTACATCGTGGCCAAGCATGAAGATGCGGATGCCGCGGCACTTTTTGCGGTGGTCGACGCTGCCGTGCCGTCCTTGCCCAAGGGCTGGACGGACCACCGCAACGGCAACAACGTGGCGCTGACGCCACCCTATCTGGGCAAGGCCCATGCGGTGGCATATATCCTACCCGACCTCCGCGCACGCTTCCCTGATGCGCCGGTGATCGGCATCGGCGACAGCCGCACCGATGCGCCCTTCATGGGCCTTTGCGATTTCGCCATGATGCCCACCCGTTCGCAGCTGGCCGGCGGCATGTTCCATGCGGACTGAGGTTCCGTTCTCGGGCAGCTACGACCCGGCCGACGTCACCTTCCTGCTCAAGCCAGTGGTAATGGCCCCGACTTCCGTCGCCGAAAAGGAAGCGGCGATCCAGTCCGGCCGCCAGCACTATTCGGAGATAATCGCGCCGGAGAGGGTGCCGGACGACAGCTATCTATCCCTCTATCACGCCGCGCTTGCGCGGAACGGTGCCCGCCTGGCGCAGGATGTCGCCACCCTCGCTGCGCAGCTCGCCGCACGCAGGCCGGGGCGCGAGCTGGTAATCGTCTCGCTGGCGCGTGCTGGGACGCCGATCGGCGTCTTGCTCGCGCGGACCTTGCGGGCGCACGGACATCGCGCAGCCCATTATTCAATCAGCATTATCCGCGATCGGGGTGTCGACCGCGTCGCGCTCGCGCATATCGCCGGCCGGCACGATCCGCGAGACGCGGTGTTTGTCGATGGCTGGACCGGCAAGGGCGCGATTGCCGGCGAACTTCGCGCGGCCCTGGCCAATGCGCCATTAGGCTTCACACCGGACTTAGCCGTGATTGCTGACCCTGCAGGACAGGCAGACATCGCCGCGACGGCGGATGATTATCTGATCGCCCCGGGCCTGCTGAATGGCATCGTTTCGGGCCTGGTCAGTCGCTCGATCCTCAACGCCGCGTTGGTGGGGCCGGGCGATTTCCACGCCTGTGTCACCTACCCCCAATATGCCGGTGCTGATCTCTCACGTGCCTTCGTGGACACGATCGCGCCGTTGGCCGCTGCGGCGATACCGCAACCGGTAGACGGGCACGGCGCCCGCCGAGCGGCGCTGAAACAGGAATGCGAGGCGATGATGCGGCAGTTGCTGGCGGAAAGCGGAACGCATGACCGCAACCGGATCAAGCCCGGCATAGCCGAAGCCACTCGCGCCCTGCTGCGGCGGGTGCCGGAACGGCTGCTGGTTCGCGATTTCGAGGACGCCGATGTGGGGCACTTGCTCTACCTCGCCGCCGCGCATGCCATTCCGGTCGATACGCTGGGCGGGGAATCGCAGTATCGCGCGGTCGCAATTATCCGTAGCCTTGGCGACGATGCATGAGCCGGCTTTCCGCCCTCGCCCTTGGCGCATCCTTGTATATGCCCTGCACCCGCGAGGATCTGGCCGATGCGTTGCTCGGGGGCTCACCTCTGAGCCCGCTGTGGGCGAATCTCTACTTTCGTCGGCCTAGCGCACCGCCGAGGCTGGTGTGCAACACGCCGATGTTCACCGCCCCCTCGATAGCCGGCTTGTACCTGCCAAGCAGGCTCTCGGGTGCATGCGGCTGGGCGAAGCTCAACCCATGGATCACGATCGGGGTGCAGCCGGGCGCGCGATTGATCTCCACGGCCTCAGCGCGTCCCGTCAACACCTTCACCGAATCGGGCAGCACCAATTCCTTCGTGATTTTCGAGATGGCGTCGTGATTGCCGCGGACGATGAATACCTTGATACCAACCGCGTCCAGGCGCCGAAACTGCTCGGCGAGGAATCGCACCGTCTTCATCGAAGTCTGCTCGCCATCATAGAGATCGCCGGCGATCAGCAGAGCGTCGACCAGTTCTTCAAGACACAGATCGATAATCCGCACGAAGGCTCCCGCGTGGCATTACCGATCACATCCGCCAACCTCCCGTCGCGGAGCGCGAGCGAGCGCAGCGGCGAGTCTAGGTGGACATCCGCAGCATGGACGAATCGATATGACACCACTCACTTATCCCCAGTTGCATACTCGGAAGCTTACGTTCCAATCGATACCCATGATATTCGAATGTTTGGACGTGGTCAGGATATCCGTGGAAATCTACGGAAGCGCAGCGTCGTCAATCAGGAGGAAGAAATGGGTGGGAGCCGATTGATGACGTCTTGGAATGGTCAAGAAGCTCTTGCCCTGGAAACAGGATGCCCTAAGGCTTCTCCCGATCAGCAATGAGGTCGATGTCAATGAATTGCTAGCACCGGTCAACTCCACAAGGTCTATTGGATAGGTAGCAGCATGCGAACGCATTCATCAATGACATACTCGGGGATGCTCTCGAACTTATGCGGATTGAGCTGCATCACGTACTCATTCTCGATGTGGTACGACTCGTTGATAAATTTCCGGATCACATCATCGTCATGTTCGATATTGAAAATCCGGAACAGCTGGATTTTCTCGTAGCCGACATCCGTGGCCGCGAATTTGGCGCGGATGGCGTTCACGTCGTTCACCTCGGCGACCAGCGCATCATAGTTGAACCCTGGTAGGTGCTCTTTTCGGATACTTTCCTCTGCTGCCTGTTTCTCTTCCGGGGTCATGTTCCGGTTTTCAGTTGCCGTCTGCAGCGTGGGAACGACGCGGCCTTTGAATAGGCTTGCCAACAGATTGTACTCCACGCCGACTTCATCACGCAGTTCATAATCGCGCCGGAGATAAATGGCCTGCAGGATTGGGTCCTGCAGCGTGGCGATGTTAGCCCTGCAGACCCTGGCAAAGGTCTGGATGTCTTCCCTTGCGATCGGCACTTCTTTCACGATGCCGCCGCGCGAAGAAAGAAAAGATGCCGATGGTTTTGCCCCCTGAAACACCTCCTTGGTACTTTTGATAACATCGATGGCGGGCTCGATGTCGTGGGTCAGCAAAAGCGTGGTCCGCCCTCTCAGGCTAGCCTTGCCCTGGAACAGCTCGTGCAGGATGGCGAACTTCTTGCTCTTGTCGAACGACGAAATGGGGTCGTCCAGTACCACCAAATCCGGACTTTCGCTCAGCACTTGGTGCATGAAAAGAACCAGGGCGAAGGCGTTCTTTTCGCCGTAGCTCAGATGCTTGGACGCAGTTTCCAGATGACCGGCCAGATCCTGGTGCACCAGCTTCATTTTGTAGGATTGTTCCTCCGGAACGATCTCTACGACGTATTTGTACCCGGCGGAATTCAGGAACGTGTTGATGCTGACTTGGTTGGCCTCTATCGCCTTCTTGATCTTCGCCTTGTGCTTGTTGACCTTTCCGGTCAGGTCGCCAACCTTCGTAAGCAGGTCTTCAAGCTGCGCATTGACAGGATCTGTGATGCTCCGGGTCCCTGGGGAATCGAGCTTGTCCATGAGCGCTAGGTCGATCTTCAGCGGGGTGATCTTCTCACGGATTTGGTCCACGTCTCGCAGAGAGAAAAAGGAGAATGGCCCGGAGACCTTCCAGCTGGGTGATCATGCCGTCGATCTCAGCCTTGAGGCTCATAAGGAAACTTACCTCGGCGGCGGTCAGGTCAATCTTGGTTTTCGTTACCTTCTGCAGATTCTCGCAGCACTTCTCGCTGAAATATTTGCCGAGCCTTTCGATGACCGCCTTGAGCGTATTGAGGTGACCGACCGCCGTGGCGTCGAATTCCTTCTCGACTGCGAGGGCTGCATCTTTCTGCCCCTCACCAACAAGCGGGGTCGCGCAATAGGGACAATTGTCGCCCAGCTTTAGATACTCGTTGCCTTTGATCTGCCAGCTGATCCACTTGGACGGCTCCTGGCTTTTGATAAAAGTCTCGAAGGGCTTCAGTGCCTCAGGAATATTTTCGGTCTTATTACCGGTGCCGAACGCTTTATGAATCTTGCTGTTCTTCGGAATGTTGCCGGGCTTCGATTTGCCGAACGCATCCCGCAATTCCTTGAAATCGGAAATGGTCTGTTCGATTTCTGTATTGTTGGTGAGCGTCTGCTTCACGCCAGCCAGCAGAACGTCGATGGCGTCCATCGCAGCGACATAGTCCGGCGTTTTGATGAAGATGTCGAAGCTGTTCTTAAGGACTTCGTCTTTCTGGAAAACGAACTGCTGGACGTAATCCTCATCGAAGACAAGGGCGGAAGCTCGACCGTCAATACCCCGCACAGACGGCGGCGGTGCGTCCGCCTTGCCTCGGCTTTTGAAGGGCATGAGGTCACCGAGCGTACCATCTCCGCGAATTTGGCTGACAACGGCCTTTGCCAAGGTACTTTTGCCAAGGCCGTTGGGCCCGTATTTGATGTTGAGCGTACCTTTCAGCACGCTGATTTCGGCACGATCCACGCTGTTACAGTTGCTGATGACAACAGTTAGTTGGGTCATGCCAACGTGCTCCGGTTCAAGGGAGGAGGGACTATGAACCAAAAGCTCCGACTTGCGCGCAGCAGGTAAACTCAATCCCCAAGAAAACTCAAAATTATCGGAGTTGGCGGGTCTGGGACGCCTTCGGCAGTTTAGCTGCCGCCGCGCTGTAACCGAAGACATAGCAGATCGTAACTCGAACTTACGGGCATCACAGCTCGCAGCGGCTACGACGCCGAGCTCGGCCGAACCGCCTATTGCGACCGGTTTTCCGCGGGTCCGGAATATCCCGTTGCTCGACAGAGCACGTAGAAGTCGTCCATGTCGATGTGGATGACTTTGCGCTGGCAGGCCCGAAAGCGACGCGCCGATCAGGATGGGTGATGTGCCGCGCTCAGTCCGGGAATTGCCCTTGGTGGTGCGCAGTCTTGTCGAAGGCGCTGGGCATCACATCGAACGAGTGTTTTTAGGTGCTGTCGAGAAATTTATCCGCTGCCCGATGACGTCAGCGTCTAATCGGGCATTCTTCCTTATCGGGCCGCCAGCAGACGACAGGCGAGCTCGCGCCCGCCCCACCGCATCGAGAAGGTCTCGGAGACCTCGAACCAGCTGCCGTCGTTGCCGATGCCATGATTGGCGCCCATACAGGAGCACTGGCATTCGTGCCCCTGTGCTTCCTGGCACGCCCGCGCCCAGATCTCCTGTTCGCGGTAAGGCTGGATGATATAGACTTTGCCGTAGCGCTGCAGTGCCCGATCGACGAAGTCGTTGAACCAGGATTTCGGCAGCTCCCAATAGGCGTCTGTCCCGATCCACTCAGGCGGCGTTCGTCGCCCGTTCGGCAGCAAATGGCAACCGCGCCCGAAGCCGTTCGCCACGCCCAGTTCGGCGCAGCACAACAGGAATCTGCTTCTGCTTCCAGACGTACCTGAGGTCGAGCCGCGCCATAGGAATCTACCTCGAATCACGAGCGATCGCCCGAATTGCCGGCATCATACTCGATCCCACTCTTCGATCGTCCGCGTAAAGAGCGGCGTGGCGGGCTTCTTGTCCACGCGGGGACCGGAATTTTTGCAATCTCAGCGTCGATAAAACAGCACGCGACCGGTGGGGACCAGCTGAAGAAGGTAGTCGAAATCCGCAACATTGGCGGTGAGAACCGTGAACCCGGCCTCTTGGGCTTGCAAGAATAGAACGCAGTCCTGAAGCGCGCGAAGCTTGTCGTCCTTCTGATAGCCTTGCAGCCGGCAGAGCATGCCCGAGAGGAGCGCGGCGCGGCCAGCGATGTCGGCATCCGGTGCAAAGATGCGGTGAAGCGGCATGCTGGCGATCAAGGCGCCCATCTGCTTGATGGCCACGGGCGTCCCGGGATGCCTGGGATTCAACACGCCGACCGTATGCATCAATTCCTGGATGGCGACAGTTGAATGATTGGGGTGCCGGAGCTCCAATAGGTCAGCGACGACACGCGGCGCGCGTCCCTGCAGGCCATCGATGTAGACGCAGGTATCAAGCAGAAGCTCCTGTCCGGCCTCAGGTCGATCGCCAAGGAACGGGAGTTCGCGGTCAGAGCGCCTCGCCAAGGTCGCGCCGGGATCGAACCGCGCCCAGCGAAGCGCAGCCGCGAAGTCAAATTCCGTCACCTCAGAAGCCGAGCTTGAGGTCGGGGTCGACCGACCCCATTGTCTTCTGGAACGTCTCGCTGAACTTGTCATCGAGCGCGAGGCTGGCGAGCGCAAACTCGATGAGATCCGTGTCGGTCGCGATACCGGTCTGCTGCTTCGCCCGCTGGATCAGCTCCGGGCTGGTGCGCCCTGCGATCCGCGCCCTCTTCTCTCCGAGCAGTCCCGAATGTTCTGCCGCAGTCATGATGGCGGTCACGCGCGAGACCGCACCAACCCCGGCCGTACCGATCTTGGTATCTTGGCCGACCATGGATCGCTTGCCGCGGAATGTGGACTTCTTTGTGCTGACTTTCGGCATCAAATGTTCTCGTGTAACAAATTTCGCATTTGTTTAACATAACGACTCCGGCGTATCCATTCAAGTCGCAAGGGTGGAATCGTCGCAGATGATCTTCCCTCAGACGACAGCTGGGTCCATAGCAAGCGGACCTTCCGCTCACTCGTCGCCTTCGATCGCACCTGCCGCGATGTCCTCAATGCGACCCGACAGGATCCGGAAACTCCCCGGCCAGCATTTTGTCCTTGCTGAGCAGGCCGGCCTCCTCGAGCATTTCCATGTCCGGAAGATCGCACAGCGTCTCCAGGCCGAAATGCGACAGGAACGCCCTGGTCGTCACGTAGGTGTAGGGGGCGCCGGGCTGCGGGCTGCGCGGCCCGGCAGCGATGAACTCCAGTCCGCGCAGCCGGGCGATGGTATCGCGGCTCACCTCCTTACCGAAGAAGGATGACAATTCGCTGCGATTGATCGGCTGGTATAGGCGATGCAGGCGAGAAGCAGCGCTTCGGTCTGCGACAACGTCTTGCCATCGTGACCGGCACCGATCGACGCCCGGATTGCCCCGGCGAAGTTTTTCCGCGTGCGGTGCTGCCAGCTCCCAGCGACCGCAACGAGCTCGTAGGGCCGGCCGCGCAGCTCATCACGGATGTCGTCGATCAGAAGGTCGATGCTGCAGTCGCGGCCGACAACGCGCGCCAGAACCTCGCGCGTCACCGGGGCGGACGAGGCGAAGATCACCGCCTCGACCCGGCCCATCCATTCGCGCCAGCGCAGCTCCGGCGGCAGGTCAGTGAGCTCAGTGTCGAGATCGTTCTGAGTCGCGCGCGCCGTCCCATCTCAGAGCCCGTACAATCGGAAGGTCGGCCGGCCGGTGAGCTCGCGCGTCGCGCCGAGCGAGACGAGCCGCTGGAACAGCCGTCGCGTGCTGCGGTCGGTCCCCATCTTGCCGGCGCCGGCGATCTGGGCATCTTCCACCATCAGGATCCCCACCCTGATGGCAGCGTCCTTGCCCCGCAACTTCGGCGCAACCGCCAGCAGGCGTGCCGCCCGCCGTGCTAGATCGTTGTAGAGGTCGATCGCGGCCACGGCGGCCGTCACCGCACAGAGCGCGCTCATGAAGACGGTCTCGCCCTCGAAGTGCTGCGGCGCTTTGCGCAGCGCGCCGCGCGACAGATGGGCCGCGAGCAGCGGCACCGGCGCTGGCCAGCGCAGCTGGTGGGCGAGGACCGCATCGGCTAGCCACAGCGGCGGCACCAAGTCGTCGTTCGGCAGCACGCGCCTGCTCGCGGCGATGATCTCCGCGGCAGCCAGCACCGGCATGACGTGCTGCTGCTGCGTATGTCGGCTGGCAAGTCCGAGGATCTGGTCCGTCAGCGAGTTGAGGGGATGGCCGAGTGCGGGTGCCAGGGCAAAATTCCACTGCTCCACGTCACTGGAGGCGCGTTAGCCGAGCTTGCGCCAGGCGGCGAGAATAAGCCCGCCGGGACCCGGATTGTCGACATCGCGGCGCAGGTACCAGTGGTCGCGCAGCACCGCCAACGAGCGATAATGTTGCCTTATCGTTCGTATTTCGTAGGATCCCTGCTTTCAGCGCCGAGAACTTAGAAAATCGCGCTCCGGAAGCCCTCCGCACCGTTTGAGACCCCCGCGGCAAGAGATCGCGAAAGCTTGCCCAAAAAGGCTGGCACATCGCGGCGCAACGCCGTATATGGTAGAATATTGACAAATAGGAACCAAGGAGCCTAACAGTGGCGCTAAGCATCAAGGATCCCGAGACCGAACAGCTCGCGCGCAGGCTGGCCGAGCGCACAGGCGAATCCATTACCACCGCAACAAAGCGAGCGTTGGAGGAGCGCTTGCGGCGCACAAGTTTCAACGCTCGCAAGGCCGCCCTTTTGGAGGATTTGGAAGCGATCCAACGGCGCTGGAATGCCCTTCCAGTTCTCGATAACCGCACCCCTGACGAAATCATTGGTTATGACGAAAACGGCATCCCCCGCTGATGGTAATAGACACATCTGCACTTATTGCGATCGCCTTCAATGAACCGGAAGCCAAAAGCTTTCGCGAACGCGTCGCGGACGATCCGGTTCGCCTCATCTCGGCCGCGACCGTTTTAGAAGCTTCAATCGTGATCGAGGCGCGGCTAGGCGAAGCAGGGGGTGGGAATCTCGATCTCTGGCTGCACAGGGCGGACGTCGAGATCGTTCCCGTGACCGCAGAGCATGCCGACCAGGCCCGCCGGGCCTGGCGTCGCTACGGGAAAGGTCGTCACCCGGCCGGATTGAATTTCGGCGACTGTTTTTCCTATGCCCTGGCCTCGCTCAGCGGGGAGCCCCTGCTGTTCAAGGGCACCGACCTCTCGCAGACCGACATCAAGGCGGCCTGACGATGAACACACTCTCTCCCCGCAACGAAAGCCTTCCCATCACTTCAGAGACCGTGCGAGAGACGGGCGAAGCACCCTCCCCTGCTCTCCCCTCCCCTGCCCGCCCATCTGGAACAGCTTGCCGATCGGGCCCGCAGCTATGTCGACGCCGCGAGCTCGGCGAACACGCGCCGGGCGTACACTTCCGAATGGAAGCACTTTTCCGGGTGGTGCCGGCGCCAAGGCCTCGAGGTGCTGCCGCCCTCCCCGCAGACGGTTGGGCTTTACATCACCGCCTGCGCCTCCGGCGCGGCGACGGCCAATAGCCAGGCGAACTCGGTTTCTACGATCGAGCGTCGGCTCTCAGCCCTGACCTGGAAGCGGGACACCGCTGGACCGCACGGATCGGCATATCGCGACCGTGCTTGCCGGCATCCGCAACGCCCATGGCGCCCCGCCCCGGCAGAAGGAAGCCGTGCTGCCGGAGGACATCATCGCAATGCTCGAGACGCTCGATCGCGGCACCCTGCGGGGCCTGCGGGACCGCGCGATGCTGCTCGTCGGCTTTGCCGGCGGCCTGCGGCGCTCGGAAATCGTCGGGCTCGACGTCCATCGCGACGACACCCAAGACGGCCAAGGCTGGGTCGAGATCCTCGATAAGGGCATGGTCGTCACCCTGCGCGGCAAAACCGGCTGGCGCGAGATCGAGATCGGCCGCGGCTCGTCCGACGCGACCTGCCCGATCGTTGCCTTGCAGACCTGGCTGAAGCTCGCCCGGATCGGCCATGGGCCACTCTTTCGCCGGGTGACCGACCAAGGCAAAGACGTCGGTCCGGATCGCCTGAACGACCAACAGGTCGCCCGGCTGGTCAAACGCGCGGCACTGGCCGCGGGTGTCCGTGGCGATCTGCCAGAGGGTGAGCGCGAAGAAAAATTCGCTGGGCATTCTCTGCGCGCCGGCCTCGCCTCCTCGGCCGAAGAGGAAGAGCGCTACGTCCAGAAACAGCTCGGTCACGCCAGTGCGGAGCAGACCCGCCGTTACCAGCGGCGTCGCGACCGCTTCCGGGTGAATCTCACCAAGGCCGCCGGTCTCTGATGCCGCTCCCTACCAAGGCTGTCAATCGGCGTTCTACTGGGGCTCTGACGCAGTTTTGGTGCAGCTCCGATTATTCTGCGCCGATTAGAGCGAGTTGGGGTCGAGTTGAATCGGAGGGATTGAACGAAGCCGCTGGCGCGGCATGTAGGGAGGCATAGCAAGGATTGCCTCCTGTCTGAGAGGATTGCGGGTTTTCGAAGCCCACCCCGTTAGACAGGAGGTTTTCCGATGGCTGAGATCAGTCCGCTTCGCCGCCGCATGATCGAGGACATGACGGTCCGCAATCTGTCACCGGCGACGCAGCTATCCTACCTCAACGCCGTAGCGAAGTTGAGCCGATATTTCGGTCGTTCTCCCGACAGCCTCGACCTGGAGGATATCCGCGCCTTCCAGGTTCATCTGGTTGCGACGGGGATGTCTTGGCCGGCGCTGAACCAGATCGTCTGCGCGCTGCGGTTCTTCTACGGTGTGACGCTTGGTCATGACACCGTTCCGGAGCGCATCGCCTATGCGCGTAAACCGCGCAAACTGCCGGTGGTGCTGAGCGCCGACGAGGTCGTCCGCTTCCTGAAAGCAATCCCGAGCCTCAAGAGCCGTACCGCGTTGACCATTGTCTATGCCGCAGGCTTGCGCGTATCGGAAGTGGTCCTCTTGAAGGTTGTCGACATTGACAGCCAACGGATGTTGATCCGGGTCGAGCAGGGCAAGGGCGGCAAGGACCGTTACGTAATGTTCTCGCCGCAGCTTTTGAGGATTCTGCGACATATTGGCGGCTCACTCTGCCCAAACGATGGCTATTTCCCGGCCGCGACGACGAGCGTCCACTCGTCCCAAATGTGCTGTACGCCGCCTGTCGCTCAGCCTGTGCTGCGGCTGGCTTGAGCAAGTCGGTGACAGTGCATACGCTTCGGCACACATTCGCGACCCATCTGCTGGAAAACGGGGCCGACATACGCATCATCCAGGTGCTGCCCGGCCATGCCAGTCTGGCCAGCACGGCGCGCTATACCCAAGTCGCCACAAAGACCATCAGCAATACGCCAAGTCCACTTGACCGGCTCCGCCTGGAGGTCGTGCCGCCCGGCTGAGCCAACCTGATGGCTCCGGTTCTGGAAGTGGCGGATATCTTCCGCCGCTACGGCGAAGCGTTTCGGCAAGCTCGTGCCGGACATCTGGGCCGCGCCGAGCGGCGCGTCATGGGCGCAATCACGGCATGCCGGACGGCTGTGCTTGGCGGCCACATCGAGCAATGCGACGACTGCGGTGCCACCCGGATCGCCTACAACTCCTGTCTTATGGGCAAAGCCGGTAATGGGGAGCTGGCCGTTATTTGATCGCGCTCCTGCACCAATCACCGCCAACCCCGCTCT
The DNA here is from genome assembly GCF_028128665.1 of Bradyrhizobium sp. CCBAU 45384. Lineage (NCBI taxonomy): Bacteria > Pseudomonadati > Pseudomonadota > Alphaproteobacteria > Hyphomicrobiales > Nitrobacteraceae > Bradyrhizobium > Bradyrhizobium sp. CCBAU 45384. Next base: position 116,872 of record NZ_LBIZ01000007.1, on the reverse strand, counting down.
CCATTACGAGGTACGCCTGAGAAGTTCGATCAGCTGGTCGGTGGGCTGGAAGACGCCGCGCCGCAGGTGGGGCGGCACGATCGCCTCCATCGCATCGAGCTTCTCGGTTGGATCACCGTTGTCTCAGGAGCCAGTGGCTTGCACGACATCTACGGATCCGCGCTCGCAGCGCAGCCGGGCAAGTCGTAGGGGGCGGCCAAGTAACAAAGCGAGCTCACAGCTCATGGTCATGGCGGCCTGCCACCGTTTCGTGCTCCAGCGCCCTATCCCGGCTTCGACAGACTAATCCGGACGACCAGTCCTCTCCACCGGGTTTGAGCGCTGAAAACATCATGCCCTTTAACAATTGCGCTGAGCGTGCATTGAGAGGCATTGTCTTGGGAAGGCGCAACTGGACCTTCGCTGGCAGCCAACGTGGCGCCGACCGTGCCGCTATCATGCTGACGATGATCACGACCTGTCGCCTCAACGACGTCGATCCCAAGGCTTGGCTCGCCGGCGTCCTCGCCCGGATCGCTGATCTTCCCACGACGCGTCTGCGCGAACTGCTGCCCTGGGAATGGAAGCGCCTGCACCAAGCCGGCAAGTCCGCCGATCAGCAAGCCGCCTGACCTTCACGCAACGCCATCGTAGAACTCGCCGTGCTCGCGCGCATGCGTCAATCAGGCGGCCTTCGTCGTATGCGTACGGCTCATGAGCCGCGCAATGGAAGCACGCGTCGCGGCGGCTTCGGGGTGCGCGTGACGCCGAAGAACCTGGCGCGCGAGGGATCGAACGTGTCGCTCGCAATCCCGAGTGCCTTCGGCTGCGTGCGGTAACGATCGCAGGAATCAAACCTGCAACCGCAGCGCATCAGATTCTCGGCATGCCGGATCGAGAGGGTCAGTCGCCTTTCGCGTTGGCAAGCCCATGACGGCCGTGCCCGAGGATATTGGCGAACGGCGGCAGCGCTACGTCTGTCTCGCCTATCAGGACGATCCGCTGCGCGATCCCGCCGCCCGCAAGTGGGCGGAGATGGCCTCCGGCCAAGTAGCCTCGAAGGAAATTTGCATCGGTATCCAGGGGAGCTAAGGCCGATTGTCGGAGTCGTTGCTCGTAGGGCTCCTCCTTTTTGCCGAATTTACACTGCAACCTGTGCGCGACACAGAACTTCGTTGCACTTGCCACTCGGATCGCCTACAGAAAGGGGTGGGAGCTGGAAAATGAATGACAACGCGCCTTCAGCGCAAAGCGATTTGCAGGGACTTAGGTTGATCCGCGCTTTTTTCCGGATACGCGATCAACGGGCCAGAGACCAACTTGTCGAACAAGTCGAAAGGCTCGCCGCGGGCGGGTCGGTTTTGAGCCCGTCAGGTTCACCTGATTTCGCCGAGCATCCGGCGGACCCTCTCAGTTAGTCTCTGCACGCCTCCTTCGTCACCAACCCCACAGGCCGCGTTCCAGTGCCATTCCCGTCTGCCCTCGTTGCAAGAAGCCGACGACCTTGTCCGCAAAGTCGTGATGGTAAGGAAGCCCCTATGTGGCATTGCTTCAAATGCTAATCTGCCGATTAATCCCGCTCTGATCCAGTGCCGCGACAGGGTTGGGTTTGTGGCTCTGCCTCGCAAGAGCTAACGCGTTGCGTCGATGTCTGGTGTTCCTGTCCGAGGACGAGAAGCGGAACTACTCGATGGGTGGCGTCCAGCGCTTCAAGTCGACGCAGATGCTGTCATCCGTCCATTCTCGGCGGTCGCGGTCTTGCTACGGCGCGGGGAGCGCCGGTCTTCGCATCGTCACTGCCTCCTCCGCTAAGAACGACGAATTGAAAAACATAGATCGACGCAGCGGGTATCGCCGAACTGGTGGATGTCGCGACGTGGTCAGAGGACGTCGATGAGTCCAAGCCGGCACCGGATATTGTTTAGTCCCGGCATTAGCCGGAGCGGATTGAGGGTGAATCGTTCGGTTTTGTCCAGGCCCTGCAGATGAACTCATAGGGTGTGAGGCCTTTGAGAGTTTTGAGTCGCTTGGCGAAGTTGTAGGCGTTGACGAAGTCTGAGAGGTGGCTGCGGAGCTCGGCGTGAGTCTCGTAGTGGAAGCGCTTGACCGCGGCGACCTTGATCGTTCGATTCATGCGTTCGACTTGACCGTTGGTCCAGGGATGTTTGGGCTTTTGCGAAAGGCCACGATGATGGCCTCCTCTACCCATAGAGAGGTGGACTTTGGCTCCTTGGGTCCTGTCTTCAGATCAGCGACGGAGCCGCGCCTCTTCCACTTGGCGACCGTTTTGGGATTGATCCCATAGCGCTTAGCCAGCGCTCTTAGGCTCTCTTGACTATTTTGTATTGCTCGACGGACCCCCTCCGTCGGTGGCGCAGCCGTGTAAAATTTGTCGCATCGCGCTTCCTTCGAATTGTGCGATAAGGATGCACCATCAAAGCCCGGGACTAAACATCTAGATGAAGTCAGGCCCCGCGTCTGCGCGGCCGGCTTCGGAGCTGGCGATGATTGCTGCACTGGCAAGAGCAATATCCCGCGCGACGGGAACCAATGTCGATGTCGAGACTCTGAAGATCCTCGTGATCTTCTCCGGCGCGGGCCTCCTGGTCTCGCTCGTGGCCGCGATGATCTACGGACAGGCGCTCAACGCCGCTCTGTTCTGAGCGCGTTGCAATTGCCGTCAGGCCACCGGTTCCTTGGAACGGCTTCGCTCACGCGGCGCCAGCGGCGGCGCCTGCTTCAGCGGAGCATCTTCGCGTGGCGTGGCGCCGCTGCCCGAGAAATGTTCGACCGGCGCAGGGCCGTTGTCGCGCCAGGCGACGAACCAGATCAGCAGGCCAAGGATTGCCAGCGCGGCGCCGACCGGTCCCGTCGAGGTCCAACCCCAACCCTGGCGAATGGCAAGCCCACCCAGGAACGGGCCGAGCGCATTGGCAGTGTTGAACGCCGAATGGTTGAGTGCGGCGGCGAGCGCCTGCGCATCTCCTGCAACATCCATCAGCCGCGTCTGCAAGACAGCACCGAGCGCGACACTGGCTCCGATGGCAAAGATGTCGATCGCGAGCAGCCAGGGATTGCCGGCCACAAGCGGAAAGGCCAGCAGCGCCACGGCCGCGAACACCAGGATGCCGCCCGCGGTCGGCATCAAGGCGCGGTCGGCGAAGCGCGGCACGAACAGATTGCCGAGCGTGGCGCCGATGCCGAAGATAGCCAGGAAGAACGGGATGACCTCGGTGCTGACCTTGGTGACCTCGATCAATGTCGTCGCGAGGTAAGTGTAGACGGCGAACATGCCGCCGAAGCCGATGGCGCTGATCGCGAGCGTGGTCCAGACCCGGCGGCTTTTGAGCGCGCCGAGCTCGCGCAGCGGGTTCGAGCGGCCGGCCTGGTCGCGCGGCGCGAACAACGCGCAGAGCAGTATCGTGAGCAGCGCCAGCACCGAGACGAGACCAAAGCCCGCGCGCCAGCCGACCGCCTGGCCGATCAGATTGGCGAGCGGCACGCCGATGATAGTGGCGACGGTAAGGCCCAGCATCACTTGGCCGACCACCCGCGAGCGGCGATGTTGCGGAACGAGCGAGGCGGCCACCAGCGCGGCGATGCCGAAATAGGCGCCGTGGGGTAGCCCTGAGAGGAAGCGGGCCGCGACCATCGAACCAAAGCCGGGCGCCAGCGCGGTGAGGGCGTTGCCGAGCGCGAATACGGCCATCAATGCCAAGAGCTGCGTGCGCCGCGCAAATTTTGCGCCGAGCACGGCAATCAGCGGTGCGCCCAGCGCCACGCCGAGAGCATAGGCACTGATCGCGTGTCCGGCCGTCGGCTCGTCGATGTGAAGGTCGGCCGCGAAGAAGGGCAGCAGGCTCATCGATGCGAATTCGGTGGTCCCGATCGCAAAGCCGCCCATCGCGAGCGAGAACAGCACGATGGCGAGATGAGGGGGCGCTGAAATGGATGTCGGTTTCGCGCTTGGCGAGGTCGCGTGAGGCGAGGCCGTCATGTGTCCTGCTTAGGTGTTTAGTCCCGGGCTTTGATGGTGCATCCTTATCGCACAATTCGAAGGAAGCGCGATGCGACAAATTTTACACGGCTGCGCCACCACGACGGAGGCGGTCCGTCGAGCAATACAAAATAGTCAAGAGAGCCTAAGAGCGCTGGCTAAGCGCTATGGGATCAATCCCAAAACGGTCGCCAAGTGGAAGAGGCGCGGCTCCGTCGCTGATCTGAAGACAGGACCCAAGGAGCCAAAGTCCACCTCTCTATGGGTAGAGGAGGCCATCATCGTGGCCTTTCGCAAAAGCCCAAACATCCCTGGACCAACGGTCAAGTCGAACGCATGAATCGAACGATCAAGGTCGCCGCGGTCAAGCGCTTGCCGCTGGATGAAAATTCAGCGGCAGGTCATACCCCACGCGCGCGCGGGAACCCAAGCTTGTCCAGTGTGCGCCTTGGCCGGAAGGTGCGATTGCTCGACCAAATGGATGATCTCGGCCTTTCCTAAGGCGATGAAACAGAAATCCGGCAGCGTCAGCAGACCAAGCGCTAAAGGACATTCGGCGGCAGACCCGCCGGCAGTATTCGGGGAAGAGGTGATTTGCATCGTGCTGGAAGGATTGCGCGGCGAGGACAGCATATCCGAGCTTTGCGCCGAAAAGACATTGCTCCTGACGGCTACGATGAACCAGAAATCCTCCTTTCGTTTGGCCGGCCCTGACAGCGAACGGGGTTACTCGGAGTACCGAGCCGATCCTCTAACAGCAGCACGAGCCGTGTCGGAATCGACGTCCGACCTCGCAATCGCGAAAACAGGCTCGGAAGGAGAGGTTCGCTGATTCGGTGAGGGCGATGCGTCGGTGACCTGTTACGAGGCCAGACCCGACTCGCTATCGCCTTATCGTCGGATCCGCTCGCCGGCCATGACAGCGTTGGCGCCATCGCTGAATCCAAGGAACCCGGACGTTCAGGTGAAGAAAAACCGCCAGGACATCGTTTCCCCCGCCCGGCTTGTTGATCCTGACGTTACGTCACGTTGTATGAAGATTGGCCTCTGGCTTAATTCGGCGCTGCGCGCGTCGGTCCACGCATGCAGCCAGACCACCTTCGACAATTAAGAGGTTCAAGCGATGCTATTCTTCTTCTTGCTCTCGATCGCTTTCGCTATCATCGGCACAATTTACGCCGTGAGCGCATGGTGTTCCCGCCGCCCGCGCAGCCGCAACTTACTTTTAGTTCGTCCCACACACAAGTCTAAGCGGAAAGAGGGCTTGCAGCGTTTAGACTAGGTGTTTAGTCCCAGACTTTGATGGTGCATCCTTGTCGCACGATTCGAAGGAAGCTATGGGACAAATTTTACACGGCTGCGCCACCACGACGGAGGCGGTCCGTCGAGCAATACAAAATAGTCAAGAGAGCCTAAGAGCGCTGGCTAAGCGCTATGGGATCAATCCCAAAACGGTCGCCAAGTGGAAGAGGGCGCGGCTCCGTCGCTGATCTGAAGACAGGGCCCAAGGAGCCAAAGTCCACCTCTCTATCGGTAGAGGACGAGGCCATCATCGTGGCCTTTCGCAAGCATACCCTGTTGCCGCTCGACGACTGTCTCTACGCTCTTCAGGCCACGATCCCGCACCTGACCCGCTCATCGCTTCATCGATGTCTTCAGCGCCACAGCGTTTCGCGGCTGCCGGAAGATGGCAAAGGCATCAAAACGCAAGTTCAAGAGCCACCCAATCGGCTACTTCCACATCGACATAGCTGAGGTCCGCACCGCCCAAGGCCGGCTCTATCTCCTCGTCGCCATCGATCGCACGTCGAAGTTCGCCTACACAGAGTTGCACGAGAAAGCCACCAGGCGCGTCGCCGCTGGCTTCTTGCAGAATCTCATCAAGGCCGTGCCTTACAAGGTTCACACCGTCCTCACGGAGGATGGCACCCACTTCACCGATCCGGGGGCCGGCATCCATGGCGACGGGCGACGTCTGTGACAACCGCCCCCGGCTCGAGGCTTTCTGCGGCAATCTGTGCCTTCAAATCATCCGGCCAGCGCTTTCGACCTGCGCCAGCGAACACTTCAACACGCCGTGACAACGGTCGTCTTATGTCGTCAGAATGGTCGCCCATTATGAGCACGCTTCCAGAAGATGACTCTTCTAACGGTGCTCTCATGACTCCGCACAAACAATCCAAAGGGCCTCGGCGCCACGCTTACATTCCAGCAGTAATAGCCCCGGAAGTAGAGGTCCAGCGAGCCGTCGCGAAGCCGGCCGGGCACTCGAGCACGCCAGGGGTCTTCCAGGGTGTGTCGCCCGTGCATCGAGGGCGGACGGGCTTCGCCGCGCGCAACCGCTGTGATGCCCTGCACGAAATCGAACACGCTTTCAGGCTTGCGCATTTGATTTGGTTGGATGACTTTGTTCTCTCAGTGCGTATGCAGTACATGTGACGTGCCCGACGTTTCGTCAGGCTCCGCGACTTTGGGCTTTGGCGAGTTTTCGCGCCACCTTCTCTGCATTTCCGCGAAGTATTTTTCGCGGTCGCTGAAATCCTCTCCTTGGGGCGAGCTCATGGTCCGTTCGGACGCCCAATGGCCCAGTGCCAACGGGTCGTATCTCTTTCGATCTCGCCGTGAATCGTTAAGGTAGTCGCGCTCTTTGGCCTCTCGCGCTGCTTGGCCAGATCGGCGACCGAAACGCCGGCCTCATGCTCCTTCAAGATTCCGATGATCTGCCCTCACTATACTTGATACTCTGATCCTCGTCTGGGCCAGAGCGAACTGCAAGCTGGATTAAGCCGGTGGGGCCAGGTCGCCAGCGGAATTGCCGGTTTGAGACACCCGTCACCGAAGTTGACCGAACGTTTATCGCAGGGCTGACAGTTGCGCTAAGACCGTACGCACCAGCGATCGACATTTTCTGTTTATAAGCTCACTATCCGTAGGCGCGCCGCTCCCGCTGGCTTTCCATATAGCAACTGCTCGCCACCACGTTCGAAATCAGGCTCGCTCTATCTTTCGCCGCGGACGACACCTTAAATTCCATCTAGCTAGACCTTGTCTCTCGACGTCTGTGGCCAGCTGCAGGGGTCGAGAGCTCGGAAGCGACCCAACACATACGTGCGGGACCTCGGACGACGACCGCCGCTTCCGATCCCACGCTGTGGCGGCTTTCCCTACGCCGGTCTGTCTCAAGCCCGCAGCGAACGGGGCCGAACCGTCTTTGCCAGACGACAAAGAGCCCATTGTGGCATCGCCAGTGCCGTTGTGTCCCGCTCCTCTCTAGGGCTGACCGGTAACAAACACCACACCCGGAGCAGAAAGCCATGCGCAGGTGACTCACACGGCAATTGGCCATCGAGACATGTCAAAAAGCCGACAAAGAAGTCGCATCCGGAACACGCTACATGGTCACAATCCGACATCACAAGGAGTATTGCGGTCTGGACGCTTCTTGGCTTGAGGGTGGGAAGGAGCAGGGCCATTCCATTTTCATCCTCGGCTTTAATCGCGACTGGTTGGAGACGATCTTCCGAGTGAATAAAGAGGAGCCACAACTTGTGACTCGTGACCTAGCAACAGGGCCACTACGGCGATGAATAGTGCGACAACCCGTACTCGTTTCAAAATTATTCGAATTGTGCCTGGCACATCGTTCGGTCATCGCAACTTCAACAAGCATCTTTATCCTCTCCTGAAAGCACCGTGAGCAGCTCGGTAGAACGTCTGCAGAGACTGACGTCTTTCTTGCTGAGACATGCAACACAATCTCGGTTTGCTTTTGCGAAGGTACTTCATTGTATCAGGATGTCGAGGAGTGTTTGAGATGGATCAGTTCTCTTCCCCCCAGGTGAAAAATGCCGTCTTGAGCGTCGCATTTGAGAAAGCTTGGAGCTTTGTCGAGAAGGATCCGCTGCTGGCACATAATCGCAAGGCCGCCCTTCAAAGCCGATTGCGCACTTACCTCGAGTATTCAATAAGAAACGGAGAACGGAATACTCTGAATTTGGCAAACGAGGCGATACGCAATTTGCGGACTGAACTGGCGCTGCCGCCCGAGCGACCACGCGCTTGTACATGGACCGGCGAGAGCGTCCGGCACCGTTAAGGTATTCAGGGCGCCTTTACCGATAGAACAATCGGGTCAGCACGTGGTCGAGCAGACTTTTCTCTACTCACGTGCGGCCCCGTTGACGAGAACGTTCCCGAAAGTTGAGGCCTGTAGCTCCTCTGGCGACCCGAGATCAGCAAGCTGAATACAGGCCTAATGGACGAGACGGGGTGGCCGCGCTAGCATTCGCTCGTGACAGGAAGCCGAATTTTTTTTAACTTCAGCTCGGCACGGGCTTGCGCAATTTCAAGCAAGAGCATTGGCTAGCATAGCCACCGCAGGCTTCGCGACCATCGATCGATGGTAGAAGCTGACGGACTTCGAGCTACACTTGTGGTCGTTCCCGAGCCAAAGATCCTGCAATCGGTCGGCATTGCCTCGCTCAAGCGATGGCACATCGAGCCGCAAGAATGACCTCGAGCGACCGAGGGCGCCATCGGTCCATCATTGTAGGGCGCCGCCTGGGTTTGTCGCTCCTTATCGGCAGAACAAGCCAAACACCTCTCAAATTGCTTCGCGTCGCAGCTCATCGTGAACAATTATGCCAAAGCACAATCCGCACGGCGCAACCGCTGCCGAGCCACAGCCTCTCCATAGAAGCGGAGCAGCCTGCTGAGTTGCGCGCTCCGCAATCTGACGCCACGTACGATTGGTGACATTTGTTTCGAGGACATGTGGTGCGGCAGTTACAGCAATTCGCGTTCATGTTGTTAAACGCACGGCGCCGGGGGGCACCGAAAGGAAACGACACGCGAATGAACAAGATTCTGATTCTGACTGCAATTATGGGCGCACTTGGTGCCGCCACTCCCTCATTCGGCGCGGACCTGGCCGGCCAGCCTGTCAAGGTCGAGGCGGCACCGCTGCCGGTCGCGGCCCCGATCATCGATTGGTCCGGCTACTATATCGGCGCCAATGGTGGCTGGGGGACGAGCAGAAATTGCTGGGATTTCAATGGCGTCGCTTCCGAGGGCTGCCATAATTCGACTGGCGGTACCATTGGCGGCCAGATCGGCTATCGTTGGCACATCTTCAACATGGTGTACGGCCTCGAAGGCCAGGGCAACTGGGCCGACTTCCGCGGCGCCAATGTCAGCACCGCCTTCCCGGCAGACACCGTTGGCACCACGACAGATGCATTCGGTCTACTCACGGGCCATATCGGATACGCGTTCAATGCTGTGCTCCTTTACGGCAAGGGCGGCGCTGCGGTGACCAGCAACACCTATCACGTCAACTCGGTGACAATTGGCACAGAGATTGGCAAAAACAATGATGTGCGCTGGGGTGGCGTGCTGGGCGCCGGTGCCGAAGTCAGCCTTACGCCGAGCTGGTCAGCCGGCGTCGAGTATAACCACTTGTTCATGCAACGCAGCAACATAAGCTTCCCCGCGGCCCTTGGCGCGGATCGGGTGCACCAGGACATCGATCTCATCACGGCACGGCTCAACTACAAGTTTGGCTCGCCGTTTGCCAGATAAAGACCCTCACGCGCTCGCATGAATCGGGACCCCGACCGGCGGTCGGGGTTCTTTCCTCAGCTGTTCCTCTCCCTAGAGACCTCTGTCCCACTGCCGGAACAAGCGGTGCGAGCTCGTCTGAGCAAAGGATCACCCGCTGGATGCAGAGAGCCATGCACATCTCACAGACCCTACGAAGCCCCAGAAGCTCAGCCAATGCGAGATGCAGACTTGCCCAAAGGAGCGTTATATCTGCGAGTTCACCGAAAGCGCCATGCTCAGTTTGCCAAAAACAGTTGGCGGTCGTTTCTCAACTGAATTCAGAGAACGTCGAGGCGAGTAGCTGTCGCGACTGCTTGAATCCGACTGGTCACCGAGCTTTCCGACATGAAAATTGATTGCATTGTCGCTGATTCCCAGGATCATCCCAATTTCCCATGACAATTTTCCCTCTCCGACGCCATTTGCCGCATTCATTGCTCTGCCGGCGAATGCGCCAGGGTGATCACAGCGTCAAGCAGCCGAAATAGCGTCATCATCCTTGCTCCGAGGCGATCGACAAGTGCTCGCTGATGGCGGAGCTGGCGAAATCGGAGATCATCGCCTGTCGTCCGTGTGGATCGACTCGATGCGAACACAAGGATTCCTCCACCTTACTCATGCCGGCCGTGACGGACTGAGGGCCGCGGGACTGTGCTGGCGACAAGAACCAGCAGCACTAACGGCTAGATGCTTGGATCTGTTTATCTTTGATGGCGAAAAAACGCGGTCGCCTCCGAACGACGCTTCGCTTTCTCTCGAGTGCGAGCACGAGGAGGTCCCGGGCTCTGAACTGCGCGGTACACGTAAGGGAGAGCACGCGCTTGTCGGTGCGGGACTCGATCTGCGTCTTGTTCAGTACCAATTTCCTGCTTTCAGATGAAGACGACAGAAGCGTCATCCTTTTTCCCAATCTTGCGAATCCTCCATCGCTAACCTGTTGCTGATCGTCGGCGTGTGACAGCGTCGGTGACGCGATCGATGAGCAGCACGAAAGATCCGATGCAGACGCCATGCTCCCCGCATCGTTGTCCGGCGCTTCATCGGACCCGTCCGGCAGGCCCGGTAGAAACGAACCGAACGGGCGGAAAAGGGCCACGTCAAAAGCGCAACAAGAGATAGCCGCAGTCGCGAGACCTGCTTGTTGCGGAAGACATTTTGCATGCGCATCTCCAAAGGTGAGAGCCCCCCGGATCGGACCAGCAAGTGCCATACCAACTGTTGATTTCGCCAAAATCAATCGTCGAGAAGGGCTTCAAACGCGGACGGCTGGTTGCGAGGTAGGTGCCTCGAAGCATTCATGACATGGGGAGCGAAGGCGACAGCACCATTGCGAGCCACGACATGAGGTGAGCTACAGCAAGAAATGCAGCTCACCTCGGCAGCTCGCCTCGGCGGCCCCCTCGAGTGCCGTCCTCTCAGGGATTCAAACCCACCCCTATTGAGCCCAGTCAACCACTAACCTCGGCGATTGATGGGAGGGTCCACACATGGCACTCGCTAAGGAACTTGAACTGACCGCACCTCCGGCCGCGTGATTCGAGCGAAACGCTTAGATCCGCCCCCGAGCGGAAACCCAATTAGGCCGCACCAGATGCATCAATCATGACTGGCTTGGTAAAACAGGGCGAAGGTCGTCGCCGAAATCGGTGAAGCATGGCTTCCCTGCTCTTCGCGATCATCTCCCTGCTATATGCGAGCGTTGGCCAGGCTGGCGGTACTGCATTCCTCTCGCTAATGGCATTTTTTGGGATGTCATCGACAGAGATGCGCCCCACGGCGCTTGGTCTCAACATTGTCGTCGCGACCTATTCCACTTGGCTGTTCAACCGCAACAAGGTCGTTGACTGGACAATCCTGCGCCCTCTTCTTGTTTCGTCGATGCCAGCGTCGCTCGCCGGTGGTTTGATTGGGCTCGAGGAGCAGATGTACAAAACACTGACCGGGTTTGTTCTTCTTCTGGCGAGCGCAATGATGATCATGCAGCGCGGACGAGCTGTCGATCGCGTCGGCGAAACTCCGCTCTGGGCAAGCGTGAGCATCGGCGCGATCCTTGGCCTCGTTTCCGGCCTGACTGGGGTGGGCGGGGGTGTGTTCCTCGCCCCGACGCTCATCGCACTGAATTGGGCATCACCGAGGCAGGCCGTCGCGCTATCACCCCCTTTCATCCTGGCCAACTCCACAGTCGGATTCCTCGGAGCTGTTTTCACTGGCCAATTTCCTTCCCCTGATTTGGCTCTTTACGCAATCGCCGTGCTGGCGGGGGCGGTCGCTGGAACAGTAATCGGCCTAAAATGGTTGAGCCAGACAGCCATCAGATTCATACTGGCGGCGGTTCTGCTCGTTGCCGGCATTCAATTGGTTCGCGCTTGAAGTCGAAACGACATCTTTCATGCGGGATGCCAGCGCGGTCAGATTGAAGTACAAGGTTTCTGCAAGCTGCGGCTCAAGCCTGGTCCGAGCGCCTTGCCCAACTCTGCAAGCCGACAATACGATCGCGAACAGCCGTAGGGTCAAGCGACGGTGAGGCGGATCCGAGCGCCTTTCGGCTGATCGTCCTCGGCCGGACGGCAGCACTAGGTCGCATCCGGTTCGCGCTTCCAATCGACGGGAGGATCAACGTCGGGCAGGCCCGCCGAGCAAACGGGGCCATTCATCAGGTGCTCTTCGTCCGGCACGCTTGATTGAAGCCTCGCCAGGCCATACCCGAGATCGGCGACGCCTCACCAGGAGGCTTATGTGGAAATGAGTCTGGAGGTGCATCGCAGTGATGCGACGCCAATGAAGGCTAGCTGCACAGATATGCGATCTGACCGATCAACAACGGTGCTATCAGAAACAAAACGCCTCAACGATGAAGCAGAATAGAACGTATAGCAAATCGTTCCGAGCTCGCGTTTGCCATCAGCACGACGTCCAAGTCGTTTTGAGTCGGTGCCATGTATTTTGATCTGAACGAGACGCCGGCGAGCCAAGGCGACCCGACGCACCTTGCCGAGGGCGGTGAAGTGCGCCGGGGCTACCCCAACATCATCAGTACATCCGTGATGATGCTTGCTGCAATGAGACAAGTAGCGTGGCGGAATTGAGGCTCATTGATTTCATGCGTGAAACCAAGAACTTTTTTTCGTGAGCAGCTCCAAAAGTCTTGAATCGCACGTAGCGTCACGTGCTGCAATCGCACGTCGCGCTCTGATCTAGCAAGCTACTTATCTCCGTGACACTCCGACCTTAAACGGGAGGCATCCGTCGGTTGCAGAGCAACCAATTCGGCCTTTCCTCGTAAAAACCGGGTTGAAAGTTCAGCAACAAGCTCAGTTGCCCTGCTGAGGTTTAAGATCCCTGTTTCCGTCGCAAAAAGGCAGCACGCCAGGGAATGCGGAAACGACGCTATCCGATGAGAGGTTGATGCGCGGCTAGTCGCGACACGCCGCGCTAATTCGAGCGTCCTCGTAGAAATTCATATGCCACCATAAACGTCCATATAATCGCGGACGAGCGGCTCCCACTTCCGGGCCTCAACCCCTACGCTGCGTTTGGCAGTGACATCGAAAGCAGGCCAAGTCTCAGGGACCGTTAGACCCCTTTGACATAACGCAAAGACATAACAGTGGGCATCGGGCAGCTTCATGCCGCTGGACCACGAGAAAGTTAGGGTTTGAAGACCTCTCTCCTGAACAAGTATTGCGACGCTCGCCTGCCTTGGTACACCTTATACCCGACCGTAGCGGATTTCTCCGCAACTGTCGGTGCCAAGACTTGTGTGACATGGTTGAGGCGGCTGTCGCCCGACGATCCCGTGTCGCTATATATCCATGTTCCGTTCTGTCGTTCTATCTGTTGGTATTGCGGCTTTCCTACAAGCCTCACTCTCAACCAGCGACCGATCCGCAATTACTTGGCGGCGTTGCATGCCGAGATACGTTTGATCGCAGAGCAAGCGCCTCGCAACCTGCCGGTAAGCGACGTACATTTCGGCGGCGGGACGCCGACCACGATTGCACCGGCCGATTTCCTCGCCTTGATGGGACTCCTGCGACGCTGCTTCGCGTTCAGCAAATCAGCTACCATCGCCATAGAAATCGACCCACGTGCGTTCACGGCCGAGACGGTCGAAACATTACAAGGGGCCGGCGTCAATCGCGCGAGCATAGGCGTGCAAAGCTTCGATGGGGTGGTTCAAAGGTCGGTCAACCGCGTGCAGAGTGAGGTGCAGACGGCGTCTGTCGTCGAAACTCTTCGCCAGCATGGGATAAGCCGCATCAATTTCGACCTTCTCTTCGGACTGCCGCATCAGACGGTGCGCTCTTGCGTGGACTCTACACGGACGGCTCTGGCGATGCGGCCAGACCGGCTTGCGGCTTTCGGCTATGCTCACGTCCCCTCCTATATGAAACGTCAGCGCCAGATCGATGAGGCGGCGCTGCCGGACAATGTCGCCCGCGCCGAGCAAGCCGCGGCTATTGCAGATACGCTGGTCTCGGCCGGCTACCGCCAGATCGGGCTCGACCATTTCGCCCTGCCCGACGACGAGCTCGCGCTGGCGCAGAAAGCCGGTCGGCTGCGCCGCAACTCCTTGGGCTATTCGGCTGATACCTGCAAAACCGTAATCGGCTTAGGTCCGTCAGCCATTGGCCGTCTGGGTGAGGGTTACGTCCAGAACGAGATCGCAACCGCCTCCTATCACGAACACATTCAGGCTGGTCGTCCGGCAACCGCAAAAGGCTATTGTCTCACCGCCGAAGATCGCCTCCGCGCCGCAATCATCGAGCGTCTGATGTGCGATTTGCAGGCCGACGTACCAGCGATCTGTGCTGCTCATGGGTTTGATCCGATTCCTCTTCTCAATTCGGCCAACCGGCTGGGAATGCTTGCCGAAGACGGGATAGTGGACATTGAAGAGGGATTCATTCAGGTCAAGCAGGAACACCGGTTTCTCATTCGTGCTGTTGCTGCCGCATTCGACAGCTATCTCGACCGTACCCCTATTAACTAAGCCGCGCATGTGAGCAGATCTCAAACATCTAAGCTCTTCGCGACGGAATGATCTGAAGAGGCACCTCCGGCAGACAGGCCAGATTTCGAGGATGCAGCGGCGGTGTCATGCCAACGACCTTTCAGATATGGCCCCAAACCGGGAGGGCGGACTAAAAGGAAGTGATTTGAAGGAGAGGCGCAGCGGATTGCGCCGTTCAGGGCCACGGCTCGATCATGCCCAAAGGGCACTGCCCCACCTCCCCTTGAGTGCTCTTGATGATGGTGACGGCCTCAGCGACGTGTCGCTGGAGAAGCCGTCGCTCGCACCAGCTTCGGAAATTTTACGGCTAGAGGCGGTTCTGCGAACCTGCGGTCCACCTCGTCGAACACAGTTTGACACTCGACCACGCCTGCAGCGGCTCAGACTCAAGGCTCGGCCTTCTTCGGTCCGGCGATCACTGGCGCGCCTCCGACGGAAACAGGTCCCTGTGGTTTGGACCGCCTGAAGCGTTTCCCGGCGGCGCTCGAAACAGTTCGGGCTGGCGAAGAAAGAGGCTCGGAAGCAGCAGAAGGGACAGGTGTTGAACTCTGCAGCGAATCGATCCGCGACGTCAGCATGGTGATATCTGATCCAGGATATCTTTGAGGGCCTTCCGCTGGGCATCGATCCGGCGGTTGAGTTCTGTGATCTCATCGCTAGCTTTCTGCTGTGCCCACTTTATCTCGAATAGGGATGCCCTGTCCTCTAGTGACAGGCGCATCGTTGAAGCGTCTTCCCTGCTTTCCGGCGTCTCGACAGGCTCTTCAAGGTTAGCCCAAAGCCAGGCGCCAGCAGCACACGAGCCGACGAGGATAAGCGGCAGCACCAAAACCGGGAGAATCCGTCTTGACGGCGCGTCCAAGAGCGGCCGCAAGTCTGAAGCGGCCGCTTGATCACTCAAGTCCATTGTCCCTCGCTCAAGATCCCATTCTAGCGGGCTTATTTGTCGATGCGATAGCCTGCGATGCTCCCCCGCTACAGGAACTACCAGCGTCGATACAATAATCAATAATCAATCTTGGCGAGCTTCCCGATCGGCTGCGCTTGCTTTTATGAAAGCTCCTTCTTGAGCAACGCAACGCGACAATTTGCGCGTTCTCCATGACAGCGCCACCAGTGAGCAATGGGTCTCGTCTTTGTCGGCGATGGCGCAGCATTCAGAAGAACCTTGCAGATTTTCTTACAGTGCCCCGACACGAATGCAAACCGTCCGCTGATTCCTGCAAGTGTTCGATGGAGCCCGCCTCACGCATTGCTCGGACCAGCAACTTCGTCTGGGACGCGCCACGTAAGCGCCACGGCTGATCGGCCGAGCCGCAATGGCGCGATTGGACCGGTAAACATTGCACCTGATCAACTACCAGTTCCGGCAGGTTGTTCGAGATGACGGGCACGTGGCAAGCGTGACCAACGAACGCCGCGCACATCAAGGTTTTGGATGCAGGACAAGTTTTGCCGCGCCGACGGCAGCCAGCAACTACTCGCCGATATCCGCCAGAGCTGCTCGGCGGCTGATTGCTCTGGTCTCCTGGGCCATCACGTTGGATGTTGTGGTGTGGTTGCCGCGCGCGCAAATTCAAAGGCTCTTCGGCCTTCGAGTCCGCCGATCGTCTTTTTCGCTCACAGCGATACTAATGAAGCGCTTCGTAAAGCCAAGCCTCTTGCACGGCGAGCCTTGCGTTCTGGTAGCTGCCGGTTGGTCCAGAAAGCCGCCTTCGATGCAGATGCGCGGCACCGCCAGACTCGCCTGACTCACAGTGAGCTAGGTGGACGTTCGCAATGTTCTGGTGGCCAGGGCGGCAAGCCCCCGCGCGCTCGCGAGCATTTGCCGAGCCAGCGCTCTCCGCTGGCTCTCCGCGCACCGGCGTCATGCACAAGCAAAGTTTCGGACCAGATCATCATCGCGCCGCGAGCTGAGAGGTTCAGGAAGCCTCAATGGCTCTGTTCGGATAGATCGAGTTCTGGCTCGTCCCCCTCACCCTCGGACGCGAAAGGACGCCGGCGATGCCGCTTGGTCCGTCATTGCGAGGAGCGCTGGCGACGAAGCGATCCAGACTGCCGCCGCGGAGGGATTCTGGATTGCTTCGCTGCGCTCCGCAATGACGATGTGGAAGCAGGCGCGTGCCACACGCCGCCGGGAACCACCCCGGGCCAATCAGGGCGCAGTTCAATCTATTCATGGCCAGCAGACATGGACCCGAACTACGCCATGCGTGATTGCCTTCTTGCGACGACCTCGCCTAGGACATACTCGGCTACGGCAGCACTTTCTTTCAATTTAAGACCAAGGGGAAAGCAATCTGGGCTTGTTAGCGCACTTTCGCTAGCGGCTTGTCTGGTCGGCAATTCCGTACTGGCACAAACCGCGAGCGGACTTGATCCTAGTAACCACCCTCTGGATCAGGCCAGCAAAAGAGGAAAGACTCCCGATCGGGCCGCAAAGCTCCCGATCGACCTGATCCCTCAGGCAATCCGCCCTCCTCCCCCGGCGCCAGCAGCAGGTCCCGGAGTGCGTTTCGAGAAGCGCGCCAATGCGGACAGGGTTGCTCGGACCAGACCGCAAAAAACCGTCGATTCCTTCCAAAGGTACGACAATCTGCGTGAAAAAGGGTTGTGGTTCCCGATCCCTGGTCCTGCAGATACGATTGATCAGGACAAGGGGGGCGTTAGATCTGCGCTGGCGGACGTCGGCATCGGCTATATCGGGTGGACACATAACTCCTTTGCAAGCAACCAGCTACCGCATGCAGCAAGAAGCACTATCGCAAACCAGCTCTATATGGGCCAGAATCCGACTTTCGCGTCGGCGAACTTCATGATCGTCACCTACGATCTGAGCCGGTTTGGCATTGCCGACGGACAGATTGTCGTAGGAGCCGAGCAGCAATACTGGACGTGGGATCGCCCAGGGCCAGATCGAGTGGGACTCAATACGCTCGCCTACTACCAGACTTTCTTCGACAGGACACTAGAACTCAAACTTGGCTACCTCATAAACCAGAATGAATTCACCGGTACATTGTTCGGAGGGATGACAGGATCGAACATGTCTGCCTTGTTCCAGGCAGGGATGAGCACCAATGCCGCGCCGACGCCCGCGGCCAATTTGAAGTACAATTTTGACGCTCGCTTGTACAACAAGGTCTCCGTCCAGCGCTCAATCAGTCCAGATGGTGTCTATGCCCATATAACCGAGAATCCCACCGGCTTGAAGTGGAGCACGGCCAATGCAGGCATTCTTCTCGTCGAAGAAGCCGGCTACAAGAGCAAGGTTGCTCCCGGCGTACCCGACACGTGGCTGCGGGCGGGCGTTGGTTTGAACAGTTGCCGCTACACGAATTTGGCGGATCCCAAGCAACAAAGGGAGAGCGGAAATAATTTTCACTACATCGCTGCGGACAGGCAGCTCTGGCAGAGTGACGCCCTTGGGTCGCCGTCTCGCGGCGTCTACGGCGGCTTCTCCGTCATGGGAGCTCCACCTGAGCGCAACAGGATCAGCCGGTATTACGAGCTTCGTCTTTATGCGAAGGGACCTTTTGATAACCGGCCCAGTGATCTGGTTGCCCTCGTTGCGACCAACACGGCCTGGAGTAAGGTTGCAGTGGATGCTGCTCTGGCAAAAGGCCAGCTTGCGCACCGCGATAGCACAGCAGTCACGGGAACATACATCGCGCATCTCGCTCCGGGAATATATACAAGCGTCGGACTATCATACATTCATTACCCGACAAGCATCACACATACGCCCCAAACGGAACACGCGCTCAATCTGTTGGTGTTTACGTTGATATTCTTCTGATCATCGCAAGCGCCGTTCTGCTCCGACGTTATCGTGACGCATGGGACCGGACCTCCGCGCCCCCTTGAAGGGATCGGCCGCATCTGCGCTAGACGTTCGGGGAAAGCAAAGTTACGTGGGGCGACGACCCAATTTTCGATGACATTTTTCCAGATTATCTCGCCTGACAGCAGGTTCACACCCTGCGATCTACGATGGTTTGCGACAGCCTCCCGATCAGATCTCGGTTACAGCTGCTCATTGACGTGAGCGGGGTGGCACTCTGAGCATGAGCTGGGACAGATAAGGAATGTCGCCCACGCTCCAGCGAACCGCTAGCGCGACGGCAACAATCATTGTCCCGAAAGATGCAGCCGCGACAGACCTCGTTGTGGGGTCCCAAAGTTCTCCATACTGTATGGAATCCATGAGACGAAATACCGTCCCCTGAATCAAGTACAGCACGAGCGTGCTCGGCCCCAATTTCGCGGCGATAAAGCGGACCACCCGATTTGAGCGACCGATATTCCAGCATCGAAGCAGGACCTCAATCATTACCACTGAGGCAGCTGCGGAGCCGAGAAACATCAGGAGCACATTTTTTGCCGACCGCAAATCCTGGACCAAAGCGAGATTGTTGTAGACATAAGTGTCGTTGCGCCAGGCCAGAAAGCACATCATAGCCGCTATTGAGGCAGACATAATCAAGAACAACCTGTGAGAGCGCATTATGCTCGTCCACCGTTCTCTCGATTGCGCAAATAAGAATCCCAGGCAATAGAACGGGTACATATACTTTATGAGAGGGAATATGGAAAAAGTCAGAGGCGCAAGCACGACCAGAATGACGGATACGAACAAGGCCCAGGGCGACCAACGATTGAAGATCGAAATAGTTTTAGTGAGAATGAAACAAATGAACGCGGCCCAGACGAACCGTCGACCACGATCCGGCGGCCCGATTGCACATATGACTGCGCCGCAAGAACGGCATCATGTGCGTTTCGGCCCGGACGGAAGCCGTAGCTATGCTTGCTGAAGGTGGGATCGAGAGTGGGCTGCAGCACTTGCAGCAGCGCCTGCTGGATCAACCGATCCGTCACCGTCGGAATGCCAAGCTCGCAGTATGTGCCGACGAACTCATTCAGGAACTGCAAAACGATGCCTGGTGCGTCCGTCGATCGGGGAAACACGGTAAACTTCAATGACTCCAGAAGAGAGCACCAAAACAGCATCGGCACCAGGAGCTGCGTCGCACGATCGCCGACAGCTTGCGTGAACGACTTTACCAGTAGCGCTCGGCAAGAAAGATAACCGCTTATCGCCATAAAGAGGGGCATGTGGAACATGTAGATCCATTTGAAGCATGCCGAATTCCAAAATCCTTCGTTTTGGTAGAGGATATATTGGATCAGGTGACCAACGATCACTAAAATGATGAGCACTCCTTTGATGAAGTCCAAAGCGAGATCGCGACTGTTCGCTGTCTCAGGCACAACCTTTCCTGTTGCATGATGTATCAACATCTCGGCACACTTCATCCAACCAGCCGAATACATGCTGGGGTTGGCCAACAGCTATTGTTAAGGGCACGTCGCTGTTGCGTAGTCTGTTTGCATGGAAATCGAGATATCCGATGACAGCGGAGACAATTGTCACCGAGAGTCTACGCTCCAATAGCTGACTGTGCGATAAAGAGCGAAAGGAAGGGGGAAACGAGCTATACGATGGTTTATCAATTTTTGCCGCACCAAGCTCGCTTTCATCGGCTTCCCGGTCCACCGGGACCGTGCACTCTGCTCCCGAGCAGGCCAGGTGTTTGCAGCGCAGCGCGAGGAGACTTTACATAGCGCAATACTGAGCTGCGCGTGAAGGCTGAAGCTATGCGTTGCGAAGTACCGCGCGCGCCGAGGAATTTGTGCTGCCATCAGGAAACGCCTTCGTCAGCAAACTTTCGTTTGGTGGCCATGTTCTTGGCGCTTGTCCATCGGCTGCACTCGGCGCGGTGCTCCATCGATCACGAATGCGTTCGATCTGTAGTATGCGGTTTTCAAGACAAGAATTGTCGGACTATGTGAAAGGATCAGGGATGCAGAAGGCAGGTCCGGGCCTGCACCAAATTCGTAGAATTCCTTGGCACATTCTACAAAGAGGAGGCAGGACGGTGCAGGCCGTGCCCCTGCAACCGATCCATCGCCTGCCAAAGGCCTCGCATAGAACGCCTTACGCGAGCTGCCCCGCCGAAAGCCTGATTGCATTCCTGCTGCCTCTTCAGCCACGTTCAGGATAAATGCGTACGCGCTGGCGGCCTTCGCTTTCCACTAATTCGCCCGTGTAAGGCACTCCGCGGATCTCGAAATAGGTCGGGCGCCCAACTTCGGGCATGATGCGCTGGCCTTCGAGGGCGCGGACAAGATAATCCGGCAGGAATCGCTCGCGGTGCTCCCATCCCCCGCGGATCAGATACCCAAGATCAACGGGCCCCTCACCGGATTGCGCCGCTGGCACGATCGGCCGGGGACGATGGAGCGACTGAGAGGGGCCAGGTTCATCCGGCTGGCTCAGGCGGGGATGATGGATCAGGCGAACATCCCTGCGGCCTCCCGGTCCAAGCGTCGCCGAATAGCGCTCCCCATTGATCACAAACTGACTTGGCCCGAACTGGTTTGGCAGCAGATTTATATTGCCCAATACATCGATCAACACGTCTGAAGCCGCCTGAGAGCCGTGGCGCCAGCCGGCGCCAACGATCGTGCCAATATCCCGCAGCTCCGGAGCCGCCCCCGGCGGTCCCGCGAACGACGAAGCGGCTGCAAATTCAGATGCTGGCGCAGAGCGCGCATCGTCACGCAAGTCGTGGGGTGTGGGTGGATCCAGATCAACGAAGGAATCGAGACCGCCGTAGATGTTTGACGATCGAGGCCTCACGTACGATGGCGATGCGGGGTCTTGCATCTGTTGCCCAAGCCAAGCCCAGGCTCCCTGGCTGGGGGTGGCCGGTGTAGCAGGAAGCTCGAGTGGCGGATGCGCTTGCGCGGCCCAGTGCGGCGCTGGCTCTGGTGAGACAGGTCCGTGGATCTGCTCGCCAAGCCAGTTCCAGGCTCCGGCGCTCGGCGTCGCCGGGGTTGCGGGAAGCTGCTGCGACGAACCGGCCTGCCAGTGGCCGTGCGGCGGTGGCATCAAGATGTTAGGCCCGTGGACCTGCTCGCCACGCCAATCCCAGGCTCCCGCGCTCGGGGTACCTAGCGTTGCGGGATCCTGTAGTGCATGCGGCTGTCGAGCAGCTTCCCGAGAAGGCTGGCCCGGATCGTCAGGAGGCCTAAATCCAAGCGCCCTGTTCGCCTCCAGGATTTGCTCGTATCGGCCAAGTTTGACCAGATCAGCGTTGATCTTCTTATCCTTGGTTTCGCGCTTGTACTCCTCGAGATCCCGGACAAACGCGGGGGAGGAAAGTCGGCCGGCCATCGGTGGCCTGTCATGGGTCTGCAGCCACTCACTCAGCTTTGACATGCGGCGAGCTTGCCTGTCGATCGTCTCCGGCTCGATCCTGCGTGTCGCCTTTTCTGCCGCCGCCCACATACCGATGAGGGTTGCGTCCGCGCCGTGAGGAGCCAGTCGGCGGAGATCAGGCGTCAGGGCGTTTCCGGCACCGACCTCACGGAGCTTCTTCAAGGCCGCCTTGATGCGCGTGCTGCGGTCCTTTGCGTAGGTATCGACATCCTGATGGAGTTCAGCTTCCAGCTGCTCGTTTTCCACCTGCGGGTTGTCCTGCTGCGCGTTTTCCAATTCTCGGCGAATTCGGTCCGCAATTGAGGGCCTGCCGGCGGTGCTCAGGCGCACGCTCAAATGGCGCAGATCGGCTGCCGCATTCTTGATCGTGCCGTCGGTGAGGTTACCCGCCGCCTTGTTTCTGAACTCTTTTATCAGCACCTCGTCCGCCTCAGGGACAGGCGCCCCGCGCGTCCGGCCCGGCTGCCTGGCGTAGTCAATGCGAAGATTCGTGGAAAAGGCGTCCGCTTGTCCCGCGTCGCGCGAGGACTTTTCGCTACGGCTCCCGCCAAAAGCCTTGCCGACGCCCGACTTGAAGCGTGACCATAATCCGCCGCTTTTTCCGCTCTTGGCCAAGGCGGTAGAATCTGCATACGGAAAGCCGTAGCGTGCGCTACTAAACAGATCATCTCGCAAACTAGACTGCGGCACTTGCGCCGAGGCGAGAGGCGGGAAGCCGGGAATGTCTACGCTCCGACGCCTGTCGCCCAGCGCACTCTCTCTAAAAGCCGAGGGCGGCGGCACCCGCATCGACCCGCCGAAATCCTCCCGCCCGACTGCTCGCTCCTCTCCTTTGGGAGCACGATCAGGCGAACTTGACTTGCTCTCATCAGAGGGATCGAGATGCAAACCCTCCAGCTGCCGTTCAAAATCACCGTGCTCACTTAAGTTGTCCCCTCGCTGCGCGGTCCGCCCCTGCAGCGCGGCGTACTCCCGCATCCAGGCTCCTGAATCGAAGAATGGGTCAACCGGATCCACCCTGCTCTCCTCATGTTTGTAAGCCATACAGCAATCGGTACGGCCTGGTAGCAGATCGTCTAGCAAGAAAAAGGTTGCCGATTGTTGGAGCCGCAACCTTTCGGAAAGCTGACGAGATCAGAACATTGCTTCGCGATTAACGGCCTCGCATGGGCGCCGCCTAGCGACAGGACGGGGCACTCCAATTTTTCGTTGCAATCGACGAAATTCGCAAACCGATAAGAACAATGGATCGCTCTGTCGATCGTGGGAGGAATTCAAGCATCACGGCCGGGCTCACTCAGCCGCGACAGACTCCAATATGCGTGACGAGCATCCTCTCGTCCCTCCGCACAGCTTTGGCGCCAAGCTTGTTATCTTGAGGCGCCCTTTTGGTGATCACGAAGGCTTTTCATTGGCGCAGATGCCGGCAGGCGTTCTCTCGTACCTTCGACTTCCACCTTTTGCGCGAGTATGAGCTTGGCAAGCCGACTCGACCCGCAGTCTGTGACTGGGGGTTCGTAAGGCTTATCACAGGTCTATTTGAGGTCGGATTGTTGCCGCCCACTTTGCCTCGAACGTTGCTCGCTCGCCAAATCGAGCTGGTTCGCTGGCGCAGCGCTCACGTGTCAAACGCCATCCGGAACTGCCCCCGCATTGCCTCACTAAAAATGTTACCGGACAACTTCCCTGTCGTGTCTGGGGCGGAGCTGCCGAATCAGTTCGGTGGCGGGTATGGCAGGGAAGATCAGCATGCGCGCAAAGCGCGAGATCACATCAGCGCTGGTGGAGCGTTATCGGGCAAGCGGACGGCTCGAGAAGGCACGGATCCTGGACGAGCTGTGTGCCGTTACGGGATGGCATCGCAAGCACGCGATCCGAGCACTGTCGGTGGACAGGGCATCGAGATCGGCCGTGCCGCGACGACGAGGCCGGACCTACGGAGCTTCCATTCGCGTTGCACTGATTGTGCTATGGACGCCTCTGACCGGCTCTGCAGTAAGCGGCTCGTCGCGATGATCCCATTTTTACTTCCGGCTCTTGAACGGCACGGCAGATTGAAGCTTTCTGCCGATGACAGGTCGAAGGTTTTGAAGGTGAGCGCGGCGACGATCGATCGTCTGCTGAGCGACGTAAAGATCGCAGCGGCCGGAGGACGCCCACGGCGGGCGGGCTTTTCCAGCGCCGTACGGCGCCAAGTCCCGGTGCGTACATTCAATGACTGGGGATCACCTCCGCCGGGATACTGCGAAGCGGATCTGGTTGCGCACGGCGGCATGTCCGTATCCGGCGCGTTCATTCAGACGCTAACAATGGTAGATATCGCAACGGGGTGGACCGAATGCCTTCCGCTCGTCGTGCGTGAAGCAGCTCTTGTGGTCGAAGCTCTCGAGCGCGCGCAGAACCTATTTCCCTGGCCCGTTCGGGGGCTCGATTTTGACAACGACAGCGCCTTCATGAACGACACGGTCGTAACGTGGTGCCGTTCTCACGATGTCGAAGTCACCCGTTCGAGGGCCTACAAAAAGAAAGATCAGGCATTCGTTGAACAAAAGAACGGAGCTATCGTTCGCCGCCTGGTGGGCTACGGGCGGTTTGAAGGCATTGATGCCGCTCGCTCATTAGCTCGCCTGTTTGCGGCGGCACGGCTGCACATCAATTTCTTCCAGCCCTCGTTTAAGCTGAAGGAGAAGCACCGCGAAGGTGCCAAGATGATCAAGCACTATCTTCCTCCCGCTACGCCATACGAAAGAGCGTTGGTCCACCCGAGGCTAAATGAGGCATTCAAAGGTCGGCTGCGGGAGATTTACCGGACGCTTGATCCGGTGGCATTGCTGGCACAGATGCGGGACGCTCAGAATGAGCTGGGTAAGCGGGTCGATCAACGGGCTGGAAAGTCAGCGATGACTGTAGCGCCGGTGCAAAGCGACTTGGCGGCCTTTGCCGGAGGGCTCGGCGATGGTTGGAAACAGGGTGAGCAGCGGAGCATTCATAGGCGCCCCTACGTGCGGCGCAAGCCTGTGCCACGTCGGCCATCGATGCTCGAGCCCTACATTCCCATCATTGAGGAATGGCTCGCTGCAGCTCCGCACTTGTCCGCGGTCGATATTCTCTCCCGGCTGGAAGCGCATGCGCCCGGTCGGTTCAGCGGCCATCAGCGGCGTACGGTGCAGCGACTGGTGAAGAGTTGGCGATCAAAGGCCGCTCGACAGCTGATCGGCAGCGCAGAGATCACCTTGAGCACCGACCCGCGCTCCGTGCCTGAGGTTCAAGGCCCCACAAGTGCGTTCGCCTAATCACCGCAAGCCGCTCGCTCGCTACAGCGCTATGGATGGCGCGCTTCGCGAGCGGCTTGCTCGGACTCGCGGCGGGCCGGATCCGGCAAGAACTGGGCTCCGTTTCGGTAACATTCTCATCTGAGGCAATATGAGGGGGCAGCTTTCCATGGCGCGCGACAGCTTACGGAAGCGATGAATCAGCGCTGCGCCCTCTTGGTCTCCTCAACCACTATCGACTGACGGAGCTCTCGTCCCGATCGGACTTCCAGGGGGACGCGCATACGCCTCGTCTTACGCGCGAGTTTTCGATCGCTCGGCAAGACCGAAAGGGGCGGGTCGACGGCAGCACACTTTCGGCATGCGAAAGTCCTTGGCAACGATTGGCGAGACTTCATCATCAATCTTTGCCGCAGCCGCAGGGCAATGATAAACATCCCTGAGGCGGTTTGGGACCTCATAGTTCGGGACCGTCACGCTCGGCCAGCACACGGTGCATGACCTCGCGTTTAATCTCGCTGGCGAGCTCGTTTCGGACTTGAGCTCCGAGCACCCGCTCGGCGTCCGGATCGCCTAGAAGGCCTAGCTCGGCCAGTCGCCGATTCAAGCGGGTTTGAAACTCCTCGTCCATGGCTTCAACGAGCCGGTCTTGCATCGCTTCATATTCGACAGGAGCAATTCGCCTCAGCACCGTCTCCCAGGGTTGCCAGCGGGTTGCCATGTAGTCAGTAAACTGGTTCGCCTCTTGCTCGCGAACCAACTCCAGTGCGCGCGCCGCATCATCGGATGTCACGTGAGAAACCGTCAGAAAGCGCATGTCAGGGGCGACGTGAATCAGCTCCAGCGGCTCGCGCAGAAGATGTTGATAAGCCAGGTAGACCTCCACATCATCTACGCCCGGGTCGAGGGTCACGAGCGCGTTGACCCTGTCGCGCGCGATCCCGTCTAGCGCGTCCAGGCGGAATGCAACGCGGCCGCGCTGGATCAATTCGGCGAGCCTATCATCATACACCCCCTCCTCGACGTCAGCATTAAGTCGCGCGGTCCGCATACCGTTCCAGTGCAGAGTAACGCGGTCCTCGCAGCTCGCGTTGGCCTCTGAAGCCTGTGTGAAAAACTGCTCGCGCAATCTCGGATTGATCGCCGCCTGCCGCAGATCATCCGCCACGGCCTGCCGAAACTCGTCGCTGCCATAATTGACGGTGCCGCGTAGCCGATCTAGGAATCGGGCGTAATCCTGGGCGCCAGGCTCATCCGCAAAGTGCTGCCATTCGGCCAATGCCGCCGGATCGTGCCCTAGCCAGTGCGCCGCAGCCTCGGACAGAGGCAGCTGCCGAAGATGCGGCGCCGCGAGGTGAGCGCGGACCTCGTCCGGGAATGGATTATCACCGAATTCGACGTTCAGCAGCGGCCGGCTCAAACTTCCAGGTAGCAGATCCTCAGGCAGGCTGGTCAGCCGGTTACCGCTGACATCGATCGATTCAAGCCAGCTCGGAAGGGTTTCGGGGAGATTGGCCAATTGATTGCTGCTGACATCGAGTTCAACGAGGCCCGATGGGAGGGACTCGGGAAGCGCGGTCAGCTGATTGCCACTAACCGCGAGCGAGGTGAGACTGCTCGGGAGAGCGTCGGGCAGGCTGCCCAGTCGGTTGTTGTTTGCGTTCAGGATCCCCAGCTCCGATGGGAGACTGTCTGGCAGACTGGTCAACCTGTTATCGCTCACCTCTAGTCGATAGAGGGTCGCCGGAAGAGCGTCCGGCAAACTGGTTAACCGGTTGTGGCTAACAAAGAGCTCGTGGAGCCCGGATGGCAGGCTAGCGGGCAGGCTGCTTAGCTCATTGTGCATGGCGCGGAGGTTCAGCAGCCTCGGCGCCAGGGCGTCGGGCAAAGCTGTTAAGGACAGCGATGACACATCGACCGAGTGCGAGCGCATGTTCTCCGCAGCCCTGATTCGCGAGCGCCCGTGTCGCCTGTTCTCGGCTTCGGCCTGCCCCTGTTCGGCAACCCAGTCGTCCAGGATTCGCGCCCGCGCGGAGGCCGGGGTTCGATACCCTGTCAAGCCTTCGACCAAATTCGCCAGGGCACGGTTGAAGCCGCCGAGGTAGCTTTCCCGCTCCGCTTCCTCAAAAGTGTCCGGAGCGGAACCTTCGCTCCGCTGTGCCTGTCCTGTGTCCATCATCTTTCTCCGTCGTCGGAATCTTGAAGACTACGCCGGCCCCTGCGCAAGGCTACGAAGCAGTTTGCCCGCTGCCACAACAATCATTGGGACGAGCGCACGTGGGCCGGGCGCCCCACTCCTGATCGAAGCGGTACGGCTTCACACGAGTTGGAGGCGGCGGATGGATCGATGCTGCTGCAACGTCTGCTGCCATTTCGTTGGGCGGACGGATCCGGGGGACCGCCAACACGAAAGCGTTCTGCCGCTAGCACGGTCACCTGTCGATCAGCTGACGAGCCTTGCTGCGGAACATCGAAGTCGCTCACTTTATCAACGGTGGCAAACACCAGCGTGGACCCAATTGCATTGGCAGGTGAAAGGACGGCCGCGGAGTTGGGCGTTCGAGCGACCGCCGCTCTTCGTCTTTCACGCACTCGGCCGAAAAGGCTTCATTGCCAGCCATTGAGATACCACCATCAGCGGGCTGGGCGCGGGGGCTTAAGTTATGCTGCGCCAGTTGGATGCGGAAAACGTCAAGACGGGAGATAACTACCCGCGACCGCGATCAATTCCTTGCTCCAAATCGTTTTACCGACTTCTGCCGGCTTTGGTGCCATCGCTGCCCTTTCGGCGATAGGACTGTCAGCTTGTCGAAAGATAAATGCCCTAGATCCGAGAGTGTGTTGTCACGGGCTGGGTTGGCTCAGTGTCGTAAGGGGAGTGGAATGGATCCATTTGAGCCAGGACAGATTCGGCACGGCGGAGGCATTCCTTCTGCATCTTCCCGACAAGAGGGGGCGGAAGGCGGGGGGGCGGCACAATGGGATGCTTTCGTGACGGGCTACGCAGCAAACTCCGGGCATTCAACCCATGCGGCGGCCGAACAAGACGAGGCGCTCGAGAATTGGGCTGCTGAACCGCACGTGGGCCCCCTCGAGGACCGGGACGAAGCGGCAAGGCGAGTAAATGCTCTGGGTGAAGACGCCATACTGGATCTCGGATCACTGTCCCTTACCAGTCTGCCCAGACTTCCAAGCCAAATCGTCGTGCTCGATGTGCCCTTCAATCGGCTTACCAATCTGCCTGACGAACTCCCCGCTTCGCTCCAGCGTCTTGATGTCAGTGGCAATCAGCTGAGCAGCCTGCCCGCGCTCCCGAGCGGGCTTAGAGGCCTCGACGTGAACTCCAACCGGCTGGAGAGCCTACCTGCCGTCCTGCCTGCCGGCCTCCAATTTCTTTCCGCCAACTACAACCGGTTGCTGAACCTACCCGAACCCCTCCCTGCTTCGCTCCGATTTCTTCACGTCAGCCACAATCAGTTGACGAGCCTGCCGGTGGCAGTCCCAGCTAGGCTTGAGTTTCTCGACGTAAGCCAAAATCAACTGACAGATCTGCCGCCGGCTCTCCCAGCTTCGCTCGCGTTTCTCGACGCAAGCCAAAACCATTTGACGAGTTTGCCTGAGCACCTCCTGACGGGATTCGGCGCTGGTGCCACCATAGTTCTGACTGATAATCCGCTATCTGAGCAGGTGCTGACGAACCTGAGTACAGTCCTAAGCGCCGAGGGTTATGTCGGTCCGACTGTCCACCTTTCGCGCGACGTTGAAAGTGAAGCGTCCGAGACAGACGATGAACAGGCCGATGCGCTCGCTGAAACAGTTGCAGAATGGCTCAAGAGCGATCCACAGGAGGGCGATCGGGAGGTGCTTGCCGCTTGGCAGAACCTTGCACAAGAGCCGGGCGCTCGGGAATACGAGCTTTTCCTCGGCAAGCTGTTCGACTCCGTCAACTCTGGCAATGAAGGATTCCGGCAGTCGGTGGCCAATAATCTGCGGGACGCGGCAAAAAACCCGCAATTGCGTGCCCAGTACTTTCAACTGGCATGGGACGCCAACCAGACCTGCGAGGATCGCAGAACTTTGACCTGGAACGGCATGCAGACCGCACGCCTTATCGCAGACGTCGAGAACGGCTTTTATAACAACAAGGCCCGGCTTCCGGATCTCGTCGATCTGGGACGCGTCATGTTCCGCCTAGACGCGCTGGAGAGGATTGCGCGCGAGAAGGTTCACTCGCTAGGCTCGGGCAACAACGTCGAAGACATCGACGCCATTGAGGTCTTTCTTGCTTATCAAAACAAGCTACGCGAGCGGCTGGGACTGCAACACGTCGCGCCGGACATGCGCTTCTTTGAGGTCTCCGGCGTCACCGACGCTGACGTTGACAGCGCAGAGACATCCGTGCGGAACAGGGAGGCGGCGGAATTCGCCGACTATTTGGCGGTGGACTGGCAACCTTGGGACGACGTGGTGCGTCGCATCGCACCGGAGGACCACGCCAGGACGCAGGACCAGCTCATTGCTGCAATGGGAAAGGAGTTCGACAGCCAACTGAAGCAACAGCTCGCCGACAAAGGCTTGAGCGGGGTTGAAGCCGGCCTCGTCGAGGATGCCAAGCGAGAGTTGGGTGCCGCAGTTCGTAAAGAAATTGCCCGTGAGATCAAGGGCGCTCTAAGAGACAAGGTGCTCAAAGATCTCGGCCTCACCCTGTAAAGCCAGCTTTGCTGCAGGAGGCTGTTAATTCCTGCTACAGTTTCCCTGTGGTGCGCCGGTTTGCGCCCGAGAGTCTTCACGATGCGCAACAAGCGCAGCGCCGCGCCGATCTAGAAACCGGCGCAGCGCGACTCTTTCCAGTGGGTGTTTCCCGAAAGCGAGGATGGCCGATCTCGCGATGAGGCGGATGCTCGTCGGCTGCTATCGAGGGCCGCATGGATACGGGCGAATTGTCGAAATCGGAGAGCCGATACGCGCGTTTATACGGCTCCGAGCCGGCATGAAGAACGCCGGACGCCACCGTACTTACACCGCGCGGATCGGCTGATCGAGGCGCCGGCTGTTGGCTGAACTATGAGGGGCCTGACCATCACTGCCCGAACGAAGATAGCCGCGAAGCATCAGCCCACTCTCCGGAGAACTGCGCAAGGCGCTGAGCAAGACAATCAGCCGTTCCCGATCGATGGCGGCGGTGCTGACGTGAGGTCCGTAGAGCTTGCCGACACTGATCCGCCAAGACGGGACGAGATCATTTACAAGCTGGAGCGGGCGCATGTGGGTGGACCGCGAACAGATGAGATCGTCGCGCCCGCCCCTTCTGTCGGTGTGACTCCGGCGGCAGTTGGGTTGATGTACAAGACTCTCCATCACGATCAGGCTCCCTCCCGTCATTCATCCGAGGATCGCCGTTGAACCTCTTCAACGTGAAGGTTGTCTTTTGTGCCATGCTGATGGTTCGTTGGCAGCCAATCTGTGACACCTCCGAAGAACACGCCCAGCGACCATCTCGCGGCTTCGCCATCTGTCAGTTGATGGGAATGAGGCTCGCGGCCTGAGGGGTTAGCCCCGACGCCGAAGGATCTGTACTCAGCATAATAGCTCGTCCTCAACATATTGGTCGTGCCGGGCGTCCATTCGCGCCACCCTTCCGCGATCACGGGGGCATCTATCTTCGCCGACAGGAAGACCACGGTGGCGTAGGGGCGCCAGGGGCGGCCAAGTGCGATATAACGCGCAGCAGGGTCGGCACTTAGCCTGCAATGATCAAAAACATAGCCGCTGTCCTCATCCGGCGTTGCCTTGCTCTGAGCGGTATAGACGACCGCTTGATTGGCGATGCCGTGCAACTCACATTGCCGGAACCAGGCCTTGGCGTTGCCAAATATAAAATCGACATGCCCTTCGATGTAGCAGTTCGAGAAGTATTGTCGTGACCTTCTGCCGTTTGGTCCCTTGCCGGCAAACAGCGTGTCCTGGGCGCCGAGCAGGCGGACGCGCGTAATGACGTCCCTATCTCCGGTAACGGACAGCGCTACCGCCTGCGAAGGTGGATTGGCTGGATTGAGGGCGTAGTCGTTCTGGATGGTCAGGTTCTCGAGCCGAAAGTCATCGCCAGCGGCATCCAGCGTCGCCGAACGGGCGGTTCCTCCTACATTGATCGCGCCGTCGTCATACACAATGACCGTATCTTCCGGCTTGTTGCCAGTCCCTGCGAGATGAACACCGGATTTCGTGATTTTGACCTTCTCGCGATAGATGCCTGGCGCGATCTGGATATTTCCGCCCTCCGCCGGCAACGCGTCGATGGCTTGCTGCACAGAGTGATAGTCGGCATTTCCGGCATGCGACACCAACAGTGGATGAGCGTACGTCGCGGGGATGCAGAAACATCCGGCCAGAAGTACAGCGGAGGAAATGAAAATTCGCATGTGATCTTACACTTCGTTTCTCAGCGGGATAGCCGTCGCGCATCGACACGAGATTTTCATCGCCAAATCAGAACCTGCACGTCGCCTTGGCATTTCCGGCCCCGCAAAACCGTCGGCCAATTGCGACCAACTCGGGACATGATGCCGACCTTCATCAGCCCCAGTGATCTTGGCCCCAGATGCGGAACTCACCACCTTGAGTTCGGCACCGGGTGTCGTGCTTACCGATTGCCGTCTCGGAATGCCATGGAACATTCCTGCGATCCACGCAGCAGCGGCTGTGAAGCTCGCCCGGGCAACGGCGGCGATACGTCAGAGTGATTTGCGGTGACGTTGGCATGTTCAACTTGCCATGTCGCGGAATCGGCAAATCGGACATCTTCGAGTGTCACGTCGAGTTTATGCCCCTCGTCTAAGCCGCGCATCAGCAACACACCAGTGTCGCCATGCACATGACGGAGTACGACTTGCCGATAGACCGGAACCCGCATGCCTCGTGCGCGCGGATCATATTTTGTATCGAAAGCCATTGGCCACCGGTTGCCCCTCAGGCACACGTACTCATAAGTCACCCTCTCGACGAGCCCACCTCGACTAACATCGCTCTTGATACGCAGCCCCGACGTCGTACCATCGAGCGTCAGATTACGCACCAATATGTCTCTGACCCCGGAATTGACCTCACTGCCGATCGACATGCCATGCCCCCAGCCGAAATAATTATCAACGATCGAGATATGGCTGCTCGAGCCATTGTCCCCGGCCTTGATCGCGACGTTGTCGTCACCGGTACGGATCGAGCTATGGGTGATGGTTACATCCTGACTGGCGCCAGGGTCGATACCATCCGTATTGCGGGCATCCGCCGGTGAATCGATCGTGAGGCCCCAAAACGTGGCACCTTCGACCCGGTTCATCGCGACATGAAAATTCGGAGAGTTGCGCAAGGTGACACCGGACAACGTAATATCCTGCGCATGATCGATCTGGATCAAGCGCGGCGCGTTCTGGTTGCGGCCCTCTGCTTGGGCACGGCGGGCTAGCTGCCACCAGGTTTCCGCGCCGCCGCCAATCAGTGCGCCGCCCTGACCATCGATGATGCCCTCTCCGTAGATGCCGCCGCCGCGCGTTTTAGAAAAGCTGATGAATGGCCGGCAGCCGTCGCCCTTTTCCGCGATGCGACCACATTGTCCGAGGCCCTTGTCGTAAGCAGCAGGTTCGGGGATGGCGATCAGTGTCGCACCGCGCCCGACCCATAAGGTCACGCCCGATTTCATTTCGAGTGGACCTGAGTGAAACTCGCCGCGCCCGAGATAAACTGCAGCGCCAGCGGGGCAATGTTGAATGGCCTCCTGTAGGCTAACTGTATCGTTCTTGCCGGAAGGCACAGGGCGATCGCAGACCGTATTAGGTACAGCGGGTTCGGCGATAGTCCGGCGGTCTTGCGCTTTTGCGGCGGGGCAGACAACCATAGAGGCGAGTATGGACAACAGGGCCCAGTTGCGAAAACGCTTTGTCATTGACCTGCTCGTGCTTTGTCACGCGCATCCTTGGCGCGTGCCTTGTCTGGTATTGAGCGCTGCCTCGATGGAGACACCGCGCACGTCACTGGCCCGCGTAAGATGACATTTATAAGACGCAGCAGAGGCCTGAACCTTGCGATTGCGCAGCAGCACCTTGGCCTGCGCGAACAAGACGAAGCGTTGTGCGATAGTCCAAAATCCAAACAGCTTCTCAGCGTTCTCACACTGAGAGAGTGCCCAACCGGTCCCGATTTTCGGCATCAACGACTGCGCGTGAATTCAGACGCTGCGTCGCATCGCGTCTGATCGACGAGCCGCACGACAAGAAGTGGCAGGAACGCCCACCGTCACCTGACACCGAAGCCGCTGCTCGGCCAGGAAGGCGCATCGCAAGATTGTAGCGACACGTCGTTGGACGAACGCGGGGGTGGAGAGCCGATTTCGTGCATTGTCATCACTGGCGTCGAGCGACTGGTCGCGCTCGCCGGGGAAACCAGCGCCACCTTGTAAAGCGCTGAAGATACTTCTCAGCGGCCAACCGTAGTTTCGAGTGCTCAGACCGCTCATCATCTCGTCAACCTAATCAAAAGCTGCGATCGACACATTCGGCAGCGGTTTGCGGCGGGGGCGTCGGGCAAGGCCAGCGGAATCGGTCCCGCGCGCCGCATCCAACTGCTGCTCAAGGCGTCTTCTCCTGCGCGTGATTCGACTGCTGATCGTCTGGACCGGCGTGCTGTACCGATGGCGAAGGTGCTGCGTTGGACGTCGAAATTGTGCGAGGCCATGCCAACCTCCCGTTCAGGATCACATCAGCGGGTAGTCTGTATTCGGAGAAGCTTTCGAGAAGCTGACGAGGCTACAGCCGGAACCGGATCGCATTCGCACCGGGAACCCTCTTCCTGGGTTCTCACGAACCAAGGTGACTGCCGTTACCTGCCCTTTTCGGATCGCATTGTGATCGCTTGCGCGGAGGCATGGTCAGTTACTGCGGTCAGCACCGCCCATGACTCGCCACGCCTTGCCTCGAGGCCATAGCGGACAATCGTGTCATTGAACCCGCCCCCTCCACACAGGTCTACCGGTTATTCAAAGGCTTTGAAGATGGACAAACGACCGAACTGACAGGCGCAGGGTGGAGAGTTCTTTGGCATTTGATTGGGGGCATCTACGTGCGCAGCCCCGAAATAGGAGGCTCTAACCAAAGAGGCGGCGATACGTCCCCTATCTGGTGCTGCTCTGCGCGCATCCCCCTGGCGGACGCACCGCGATCAGCCAAAAGGCCGAGCCTATCGGCAGGGCGCACCTAATTATCCAGTTCGCCCGCCGGGTTCGCAACACCATGTGTCTGGAGATCTTCGCCAGGTCCGGGACAAAACCTGTCGCCGTTAACGTGCGCGGCGGCAGCTTTCAGCGGTCCCATGATCGAGGCGAAAACGCCACGGCAGCATCCGGGTTAACAGGATCATCGACACTTCGCGATTTGCGCGGTCGTGCGTTGCCTATTGAATTGTTTGCCGCAGAGTTGCGCTGGCGTTCATCGATCGAGATCGCTCGACACTCAAGCCTTCGCTCCAGATCCGCCAATCCTGCCTTACATTCGGCGACAACCGATTGGGCGCGAAGCAGCTTGACCTTGAGCTCGTCCTGTTGCCTGAATATGTCCTCAAGATTCCAATCGTTCTGCATGAGCTGATTGACCATCTGCAAGCACCGATGCAAGGCCGGCACTTAGCTTCAAGAACGGAGGGCTCCGCATGTCGCAGCTGCCCTGCCCTGAGCCATGGGCTAAAGCGATGCCAAACGATCCTCCTGAGGAGGCCTTTCCGCTGGTGTTCTTGTTGAGAACCACCATTCGTTGCGAGGCCCCTTGCGACACAATCGGCTTCTGCCCGGCAAACCGGAGCGCGATCCGAAGATGGCAGAGTTAGCGAGACAGGCGCACGGTTGGGAAAGCGCATCAGGGGACCTTTGCCATCGATCAAGCGGGCAAGTTTCATCTGAACACCTCAACCGGATGCTGAACGAGCATCATAGTTACGGTGGTTGCGTGACATCTTCAAGCAACCGGCATGCCAATGCCGGTTGAGCGTGTTTTATGAAGAAACGATGTCGGATTTCCCGCAGCACGTAGATGCAGGCGGTGCTGTTGTCGCGCTTGAAACAAACGACGTCTTGAGCGAGACAGCCAAACCCGCAAGCACGAGCGCCCGCGCGCATTTTCTAGTCTAGTGAAACTCTGGCAGGACTGGATCGAGTTCTTCCTGTTCGAGTGTCTTGGCTCCATCTTTGGCGAGGTACGCTGCCAGAGCTGCGATACCGGAGACCGGTGGACATCGAGCGGGTGCCGATTTTTTGAACGGCACTTGCCCCAAACGCTCAGCAACTTCGACGCTCATGAGGTGGGGACGGATCGGTCGATCGACCGCGCGCTCGATGGTGTGGAAGATCCAGGTGCCGTCCGGATCGATGTCCGACCAATGAAAGATCGGCGTCTGTTCGGATACCAAGCCTGCGATTGTCCGCAGCGCCTGCTGGGTGGCAAGCGAGGGGTACCCGCCGACATACATGGTCGTTCCCAGTCGGCCGGGGTCCGCCTCGGCGATGTGCCGGTTGAAGCTTGCGAAGTTCTCGATCGTTAGAACGTAGGCCGGCGGCTCCCGGAACCGGACGCGATCTGCTTCCTTGGGGGTGATTCCGAGATAGTGCGGCGATATCCTGGAAAGATCGGCTCCGTCGAGATCGATCTTGCCCGCGATCAGCAGGGGCGGCGCGAAGCGCTCCAGCCCGATCGCTCGCAGTGCCTCGCGGGGGCGGGCGCCAGGCGGAAAGTCCATTATGCCGCTCAAAAGCCGGACCACGGCCCCCTCGATGTGCTCGAGTATCTTGCTGTGTCCCACCGTACGCCGCGAGAAAGTTTTGTAGTCGACGTCCAGATGCTTGTTATCAAGGATTGCTTGGGCCAGAACGAATGCGTGGCGCAGCGTGTCGACGTCGGACGAACCGAATCCGTGCCACGTCTTACCTCGCGCCCACACCTCTGCGATTTCAGAGCCGCTGTTCTTCAAGGACTCGTGCAGCGCCACTCCGGCTACAAGCCGCACGGCCGCATGCTCGGCGATGCGTGAGGCCGGGGTGCGGCTGAGATATCGGTATAAGATCTCCGCCGAGGCCAACCGCACGTGCGCCACTTGGTCTCGGTTGGCGCCGCGCCCCCAGCGAATCGAGACCGCGCCGGCACTTTCGGCTTGCCTGATCTGTTTCAGGAAGGCGTCCGCCGCGACGACTGATGGGAAGCCTGGGTAGTCCGGATGGGCGATCGGGCTTGCGGCTCCGGCCTCGAAGCGGTTGAGCAGGTCGTTCAGCAGGCCGATCGCATCCGTGAAACGCCGAGCCATGGCTACTCGGCGGCCAGACGGGTGGCGAGCTCATCTTCGGACATCAGGTCCGGATCGATGGCCATCAGCTCGCGCTTGGCCTTCTCTTTCAGTTCCACCACGGTAGCCCTGGACTGCTCGCCGATCCGGTCCACCTCCACGATGGTGTCCATGTGCTCGAGCACGGCGACGCGTTTCTCGAACGGCGCAGCAATCACGAACTGCAGGCCGAGTTTCTTGTAAAAGCTCATCATCTGCCGCTGGTTCTTGCCGTCCATCTTGGAGAAGGCCTCATCGAACATGGCGAGCGCAAAACCGGCGGGCTTGCCGGCACGACGCTCCGCGCTGCCGTAGACGGCGGCCAGCGAAGCGCCGATGGCAACGTAGATAGGCACCTGCTGTTCGGCGCCAGACCCGGTGCCGCGGCGCTGCTCCCAGCGGGTCGAGCGGCCGGTGGCAACATCCTCCATGTGGATCTCGAAGGTGTAGAAGTTGCGGTAGTCCTCGAACTGGGTGAAATCCTTGTCGGGGTCCTCGAGCAGCGCCTCGAGTGCGAGGATCGTATCCTTGTGCGGGAAGTCATCGGGCACGTCGCCCCGGAACAGCATATCGAGCGCCTCCGGAGAGGTTTTGGCGATCTCGATGATCTTCAGGATGGGCTGGAATTCCACCATCTGGGTGCGGTGGAAAGAATATCGCTCGCTATGGAACGGATGTGCGTAGAGACTTCGGTTCAACGATTGCAGCTCCCGCTCCATCTTTCCGATCCGGGCCGTGAGCGCGTTGATGAACTCGCCGCGCAGCAGGGTGGACGCCTTCTCCGCCGCTTCCTGCGCTTGCCGCTCGTACTGGCGCAGCTCATTGGATTCGATATCCGAGATGAGCTGTTCCATCCATGGCTTCACCTCCCGCAGCGGCTCGCTCTCCGCGCCGACTTGCGAGCTCATCCCGAACTGGTCGAAGTAGTCGTAAAGGAGTTCGCGGACCCGTCGCTCGATCCGCGCGCGCTCGTTGTCGGAAGCGTTCGCATCCTTCAAGGCCTTCTCGGCAATGGCCCGGTGTTTCTCCGCAAAGCCCTTTTGGGCTGCGGTATCGAGGCGGTCGCGGTAGACGGCCCTGCCTTTCGCGGTGGAGTAGAGTGGGAAGAACTTGCGGTATATCGACCGGGCGACCCTGAGGTTGAGCTCGGAGCCGGGCACGTTCTCGCCCTCTCCGAGCCTCCTCTCCGTCGACCTGACCTCGCCGTCATGCTCGCCGAACGCCTTCTGCTGTGTCTTTCTCTCCTCCAGCCTCTTCTCCTTCAGCTTCTGCTGCGCCCTCTTTTTGTCGCGAAGCCCGCCGTCGCCCGCGCCGTCGAGCGCTTCGAGCCTCGCCTGGGCTTCGGCGATCTCGGTCTGCGCGGCTGCGAAGGCAGCGGCGCAAGCCTTCAGATCGTCACGTCCCTCGCAGATATTCTTCAGAGCGGCAAAGGCCTGCTCTGCCGCCTGGGCCTGCTTGCTCTTTTCGGTTTGGAGCCGATCCAGTTCCTCGGCCTGATCCTGCAGGGAGCGCAGGGCGTTCGCCTGGGCCGCCTTTCCAATCTTGTGCTGCGAGGCTTCGATCCAACGATGGGTCCTTACGAGTCCGTCATCGTAGAGGCCGTCTTTCATGACAGCCCGGCCGGGCCTGTTGAATTGGTCGAGCGTGTCCGCGAGGCGGACCGTGCCGTAGCGGCGCATGATGAAGGCCATCGCGTCCGGATCCTGGCTCCGGAAGATCGAGGGGAAAGTGCCGCGCTCCGGCTTGGCCCTGAACTGCTCGAGCTTGTTTAGGCTCACGAGCGATGCGTGGCGAAACTCGCGCCGACCTTCCTTGAAGATTGACGTGGCGGCGCTGATATCCGCTCTGTCCACGAACACAGCTTCCCGGTCGCGGCCGAGGAGCGCCTCGGCGGCTCCCACCCACTCGGGTTCGGCGACTTCGATGATGTCGCAGAGCACGCGCGGGACCATGCCCCTCTGGCGCAGCCTGCGGCAGAGGAGTTCGGTGTTGTCGCCAAGATAGGCGCGCGCCCCTCCGGCCGCGTGCTGTCGGATCCGTTCGAGCACCTCGTCGCGCCGGCCTCGGAGGCCGGAAAGCTCCGCGATGATCCTTTGACGCGCTTCGTCGATCTTCGGCAGCCATTTGGCGCCGCTTGCCGCAAAGGACTTCTCGGCTGCGGGGACCTCGTCGGAGACGCCCCCGATGTCGGCCCCGGCGGTGGCGGTCACAAGACGCTCAAGCGCAGGAACGAAGTCCTCAAAACCGTCCGCGCACATCGCGCGGAGCGGCTCCAGGCGACGGATGTTCTCCATGCGAGCCTTGAAGTCCGCCGAGGCGCGCTGCGCCGCCTGCCCGGCCACATCGGCGGTCTGCTGCAAGGACTTTCTGCCGGTCTTGGCATCGTGCTCGGCGATCGCGGCCGTGAGGCGTTCGATCTCGTTATCGATAGCCTTGACGTCGTCGTCGATGAATTCGAGTTGTTTTGCTGCGGCCTCCCGGCGCGCCATTTCGATACGCCGCTTGGTCTTGAAGTCCAGGTTTGTCGCCCGCGCCGCGAGCCAAGTCGCGCGTTTTGCAATCCACTCCTCCCTGAACTTGATCTCGAGCGCCTCTTCAAGCGCGGCAAGCACGCCCCGAAGCGCCCTCAGGGCTTCGAGCCTGAGGCGCATCTTTCGGATGGATTCGCTGATGTTGCGGTAGGTCTGGATCGACTCGCGCAGCACCTTGATGCCGATCGGACTGTCCTCGAGGATGTAGTTCCGCACGAACTGCGTCGCCGTCTGGTTGTGGTCGAGCGTCATCGCGTTGACGATTGATTTCTGCAGGGCGCTGGCGTTCTGCTCGCCAAAGGGCGAATGCGGCAGAAGATGGCGCATGTACTCACGGACGTAGTCGCTCGCCCGGTCGCGATGATTGACGAAGTTGCCCTCGCCGACCGCCGCGACGATCCGGGCGCGCACGTCCTCCCACGGCGCCGGGAATTGCGACTTTCCTCGCTGCTCGATGAAGTCCTTGGAGCTCAGAATGGCGCCGACGGCGACGAACAGTGCCAGAACGGTCTCCCTGCTGTCGGACTTGCGCGCTTCAAGCGCCATGCCGATCGTGACCGGCGGCCGGGCGCCTTCCGTGTCTTCAAACCCTAGCGCCAGGTAGGTGCGCGCCTCGTCGCGCCGGCGCTGGTCTTCGCCGAGCGTCCCAAGGCAGTAATCGACGACGCTGCGCTTCGAGCCGCTGCGCGATTTTCCGCTGTCGCCGGCGACCGCGTTCAGGCGCAAGAACCGCCGGCTCGCGCCGGTGAGAACGACCTGTGCCATGTCGAGGATTGTGGATTTGCCGGACCGGTTCTCGCCCAGGACCCCGACGTGTCCTGTCACGTCGATGTCGGCGACGTCGAACAGGTGCCAGTTCACCATCGTCAGGTGGCATAGCTCCATCATGCCTCGTCTCCTGCGGGCTGCGGAAACCGCGCCTCCTCGCTACGGACGTAGCGCTCAAGCCGTTGGAGGGCATCGCCGCCGCTGATCAGCTTAATCATCGGGCGGATCCTGACCTCACAGTCCTGCTGTTCGTCGTCAAAATCACCAATTTCGACCAAACTGCGCTGGGCGGCCTCGCGCAGGACGTCACGGAAACGGGCGGCCGAGATCGCGCCTCCGCCGCCATGTTGCGCCATCTCCCGGTATCGGTCGAACAGGTCGTTCAAGGTGGCAACAACGACGGCCCGGTCCTCGACCGCTCCGACGTTCACCTCTTGCTGCCAGTACGCCGCCAGCACCAGCATGACGATGGTTTCGTCGAGCTTCATCCGGGGCAGCGGCACGTCCTCGTCCATGGCGACGATGCCGGCCCACTGCGCCTCCGGATCGCGATGGAGGCGGTATCCGCAACTATCGAAGAAGCCGTCGACCACATCGCGGAAGCGGCCGTCCATGATCGTGTTGTAGACTGTCCCGGTCCGAGGGTCTCCCGCGAACACGAACTGCCGCCGTAGCAGGAAGTGCAGCGCTTTGCGGAGGTCGGCTGCCTTTTCCGCGCCGAAGGAGCGCTCGACGTTCTCGAATTCACCGAGCATGAGCCGCCCTCGCCTTCCGGAGTGCGCCCGATCGCTTGACCAGGAAGTTTGCGCAACGGAGCCATTCGCTGTCGTGGGGTGGCGTGTCGGGACACGGTTCGAGTTCGAACCCGGCCGCGACCTGCGCAGGAACCTCGCCCGTCAACGCATATCGGCGGGCGCAATCGAAGGCGAGAAAGTCGTCCACGGTATCGATCTCCATGAAGCGGGCTTCCCTGGTTGCGAATGGCGGCACCTGGCCCTCAAGGAATCGTCTGACATCCTCGGGGCGGGGCGCGATGCGAGCGATGTATTCGAGGCGGAGCTTCTTGCGCAGTTCGTACAGCGGATCCGACGGCGGCTCTGAGAGCTCTCTAGCTTCGACGGGACGGCGCGGCTGCCTGGCCGGGGCCTGATGGTGCTCCGACCAGGGCGACCGCAGCGGCTCGATGCTCCATTCGATTGTCGCCTTGTGGTGTCTGCCGTCGCGCAGTAGGGCATCCAGGCGCCGCACCAGGTCGCCGGCCCGGCCGACGAGTCCCTGCCCGCCCCGCTCGGCGTACTTAATGGTGTTGCGGACCCGGGCTTCGAGCTGCCTGCGGAAGGCCTCGATCCTGTCGAACATCTCCCCGATCTGATCGAAGATGCTTTCGATAGCCAGCAGGTCGTCGACAGCGGCCATTCGACCGTCCTCGATGTCGGCTGCCATGCTGGAAGCTGTGTACTCCTCGGCGAGGACCTGCATGGTTTCCGGGGTGTAGGAGATCCTCCGCGCGAGATCGACGATGGCGTCGCGGAAGCGGTACGGATGGTTGACGGTGAGGATGGACTCGAAATCCTTCAGCAGGAGCTGTTCGACGAACTCCTCGAAAAAGGCTTCCAGCCGGGTAGCGACTGTTTTCGACTCCATGACGGTCCGTCGGACGCGCTTCAGGTCGGCCAGAATGGCCCGCAGGCTCTTAGTGAACTGGTCGGCCTGATTGCGCGCCTCGCGGACGGCGAGCGCAGCTTCGCGCTGCTTGCGGTCGGTGATCTCGGGCCTCAGTTTTTCGACGGCCTCCAGGTTGAGGCGGATTTGCACGATCAAGCCGCCGAACCGCTGCGAGAGATCTTTATTGAGGCTCGCGAGCCGCTGGATCACGAGCAGCGGTCCCATAGCCATGTCCACGGTGACGCGAAGCCCGTATTCCTCCTCTTCAAGCCATCCCCAGGCGAGCAGCCGGGCGTAGAGTTGTCGGGCAAGACCGAGCGCCTTGTCGCCCTTCTCGGAGGCGAGCGCGACGTCGGCCTTCCGGATCCGTCGGCGTCCCGCGGAGATCATTTCCGGCAGGCTGCCGAAATCATCGCCCTCGTTCCAGAGAGCGGGGTTGGCGCGCATGACATCGTAGATGGCATGGACGACCTGCTGCGGGGTCGGAAACGACGGCGCGCCTGAAAAGAAGCGTTCGTGCAGATCGAGCAGGCAGGCCGCGTACAGGTGCTTGTGATCGCGCGAGAAGGCCAAAAACGCGTCGTCATGCAAATGGCGGAACAAGGTCAATGACGCGGCTCCTGAGCCCGACTTCATGCTGAGATGGCGACACTAAACGCATGATGTGCCGGACAACATTGTTATTGAGAGTGGGCCTTGAAAATACAACCGGAAGATCTGTTCTTAGTATGTTCCGGCACAGGTTTCTAGCTCAATCGCTGTCGAGACGCCAAAAGCTCGATCGGCGCTGGGTGTCCGGTCTTCGATCCGGACAATGCGGCCTCAAGTCATTGAATTCCCTGTTGTTACCATTATGGCAAAATGGATACAAGGGTTTGCTAATCCATTGTTACCATTCAGCCAAAATGGTAACAAATACCTATGAAGCAGTTTTCCAACATCGACCAAGTCATCTTCTCCGACCTGGTTCAGAAGGCGACCGACGCGGATTTCGACGAGAACTTCCCGGAAAACGGGACCTTTCTCAAACAGAAGCGAGCCAACCGCGAATATTATTACTACAAGGCCTACGAGCCCTCTGGTGGCGAGCGACCGACGAAGACGACCCTCAAATATGTCGGTCCGGCCGATGATCCCGAGATTGCCAAACGCGCGGAAGCTTTCCAGCGCACCAAGATTGGCTATCGCGCGCGACGCGAGCTGGCAGCGAAGTTGAGGCGGGCCGGCTACCCTGCCCCTCCCCACATGGAAGGTCTCGTCGTCAACGAACTCGCGCGCGCGGGACTTTTCCGGCTTCGCGCCACGCTCGTCGGTTCGATGGCGTATCAGACATACAGCGGCGTACTCGGCGTCAAGCTGCCCGACGAGCTCGTGACGACCGAGGATATGGACATCGCGAAATTCTACGGCATCTCGATCTCGATCGATGAAAGCATGCCTGACATCGAAGAGATCCTGAAAAAGGTGGATCCGACATTTGCGCCCTCATTCTCCCCCGATGAAACCAAGCTGTTCAGCGGTTTTGCCAATGCCACCGGCTTCAAGGTCGAATTCCTTACACCAAACCGTGGCGACGAGGGCTACTCCTCCAGACTGACGCAGATACCTTCATTGGGACCGTCTGTAGGGGCGCAGGTCTTGCGGTTCCTAGACTACCTGATCCATGAGCCCATCCGCTCTGTGGTCTTGCACGACGCCGGCGTGCCGGTTCTTGTACCGGCCCCGGAGCGGTACGCCGTCCACAAACTGATCATCGCGACCAAACGGAATGTGTTCTTTGCGGATAAGGCCAAAAAGGACATGAACCAGGCGGGCGCGCTCATTCAAGCATTCAATGCCGTCAAACGTAGTAGCGACCTAGGCTTTGCGTGGATGGAAGCGTGGGAACGCGGAGCCAGATGGCGACGACGGCTTGGTGTTGGCGCCCTGCGTCTTTCGGACGACACTTTCGAGATGCTCGCAAAGGGCGTAGCCGAAGCGGCCAAACTCGACGGCAAGCCAGCAGAGGAGTACGGGCTTACGGGAGGTAAGGAAGGTCTTCTGGCGCGCGTTTCAATTGCGAAGCCGACGGCGTCGCCAACGCCATGATGCCACCTCGACATGTCGACGAGCCTCTCTCGCCCACCGGCAGATTCGAGCCACCAGCTCTACATCGACCATCAGCTTTAGTTTTTTTAAAATTCCGATAAGAGAGGCAGAGTGGGATCGCGGGCTTCATAAGTAAACGCGGAAACGTATAATCGATAGACATTCGCGATCGCGTATACTGACGATATACGCATTGGCGCATGGTAGCTTATGGATACGATTGCCCGCACCCCGCAACAGCCCCACTTTCCTCGCAACTGCTCCGTGTCTGCGCTGGATTGTTGGCGGCGAGACAAGCGCCTATAATCCACTTGGTAATCGGGATCTCGGCGCAGCCATTCCCAGGCCACGTCGGCAGCTTCTGCCTTCTTGAGGTCGCTGTATGCTTCCTCAGATCTCCAGTCGGGACCCCGCATTGTCGCAACTTCCCCGCAACATTACACATGCGAGCAAATGCCTCCCATGATTGTGGCGCTTTCCGGCTGCGTACGCACCGCGTACCGGCCCTGCACTTAATCGATGGAATGATCGTTTTTGCGATTGCTAGAAATTCCCCGATCCTGAGAGCGGCGGTGTTCATTGCTTTGGCCAACCGCCACGCAGCAGATCACGATAGCCGTGGCCTGCTAGCCACCTGGCCCGCGTCAGATGACTTTCGAAGGTGCGTCGCGCGCGATCCGGTTCAACGGTCGGGTCAAGCCCAAGCACAACGCGCGCGATTTCGGTCCAATCTGCCTTCTCAGCGTCGGCATCGAGAAGTCGCATGTAAGTGACGGGGTGCTTCTTGTCATATGACGTGAGCTAGGCGCGCTGGGAGCCAAGTCTGCGATCTTCGGGTCGGCCGGCACTGACTGAAACTCCTACCTTGAACAACGAAACCCAGAATAGCTTGAGAGCCCATCGGCGCTCCAACCGCATAAGACGGAAATGTCGCAATCGTCCGTAACGGAATTATCGATAACTCTCGCGAGTTGCGCGCTCAACCTGAGCAGAATGGCGCCAAATTTGCTTCGACACGAACACTGAGGTCGTGAAACGGGTACCGAGCGAGGAGGCGGCGCGGAAAATGGCGCTGCCAACCCGCTCGATAGTTCGAGCTCGCGCGAGCCGCCCGGCGGCACGTCGACGGGACTTGATTCGCACGTAGCGTCAAATTGTAGGTTCGAGAAACAAGCCGCCGCGGCCT
The DNA here is from genome assembly GCF_028128665.1 of Bradyrhizobium sp. CCBAU 45384. Taxonomy (NCBI): domain Bacteria; kingdom Pseudomonadati; phylum Pseudomonadota; class Alphaproteobacteria; order Hyphomicrobiales; family Nitrobacteraceae; genus Bradyrhizobium; species Bradyrhizobium sp. CCBAU 45384. The sequence goes on along the minus strand of NZ_LBIZ01000007.1, from coordinate 72,128 downwards.
TTGGAAAAGCCGTCGCAGGCCTGCGCCTCACCGGGAGCATCGCATGACGCTGTCACCTATGTACCGACTTCTAGGCCAAGGCTCGCTGCATCAGTTTGGAAGGCTTGGCTTGCCAACTCCGCACCGCTGCACGCAGTCGCGCTGAGATCGACAAGGCGCTCGCAACGTCGCGCACCACCGATCAGGGCCTACGAGAAGCGGGCTGTACTTTAGTCGCCGACTTTCGGCTCGCGCACCGCCAACGCTCTAGATCGCGCCACGCCACGTCCGCAAAACGGACTGCTGTTGGAAGACCTTGCGCACTCCCGATGGCAACTGCCGTCTGCGCATCAAAAGGGAAAAGGACATGATCGATGTAAAACTGCAAAGTGTGCTCTCTTCTCTTGCGCAGCCGGCTAAAGAGCTAGGCGCTCAATCGCCCGGACGGCGGGCGCCAGATGCACGTTACGTGAAGCTAAACACCAATGAGAACCCATTTCCACTGCCAAAAATGGTATGGCGAAGTGCGATCTCCGCGCTTGAACGTCAGTATTTGTATCCGGAAGACGACAACATCGGCTTGAGAGAAGCTGCCGCTGATGCCTACGGCCTCTCAAAGGATCATGTGATCGCCGGCAACGGATCGTCGGAGCTTCTCGCCCTGATCTACAGGGCCTTCCTTGGACCTGGCGACAGCGTCGCGATGATGTCTCCTGGATTCTCGTTCAATCGCAAGCTTGCTCTGTTGCAGCGCGCCAAGCTTCTCGAAGTGTCGTGCAGCGACTCGCATTCCATTCCGATTGAACAGTTGCTCCTCGGTCCGGCAAAGGACGCCAAGTTCATCCTGCTGGCCAATCCCAATAACCCAACCGGGACGTTCGTCTCTATCGACGATATCGAACGCCTCGTTGCACAGTCTGATCGCTTAATCGTGCTGGACGAGGCCTATGTCGACTTCGCACCGGACAACGGTCTGAGGCTCGTCCACCGCTATCCCAACCTTCTGCTCCTGAGGACTTTGTCGAAGAGCTATGCGGCCGCGGGCATTCGGGTCGGCTTCGGCCTTGGTCATCCAGAGATTATTGGACGGCTGCGAAACATCCAGAACGTCTTCAACATGAACATCATAGGGCAAGCGGTCGGAGTCAGCATCCTCTCACATCGCGCGGCCTACCAGGAGAATCATAGGCATATCAAGGACGAAAGAGAGCGAGTTGCGACCCAATTGCGTCAATTCGGATTCGGTGTAGCGCCTTCTCATACCAATTTCTTGCTGGCGCGGGTGCCGAATGGACACGACGGCAAGTGGTGGCATGCCGCGCTGGAGAGAGACGGCATACTCGTTGCTGTCTTTGCAGATGACGGCCTTGACGACTGCATTCGCATCAGCATCGGCACAAAGGAGCAAATGGACTTGTTCTTGACAGCGGTTGCCGCGATCTCAGAGGGCATGAAAAGAGATGAATAGCCAGCCGCCCGCCGATGTGCGCTCGTTTCACTATACCGCTAGTGGAACGAGAAGGCCGCGACCGCGCATCGTGCGAAAGCAGACACCCCATGCAACTGAGGGCCAAGCGGTCGCCAAACAATCGCTTCCCCTCCGGATCCTGCGGAGCCGACGCATCACCACGATGTCGCGCGATCTTCGCCATGGGTACCGAGAGAGGACCGGACCCGACAGTCACGAGATGCGGCGCTAGCAATTCGTTCTTTGAATCTCCAGAAAACGGTTACGTAGCCCGCCCAACCATGGATTTTTCTGATGACACACCAGCCTTCGTCAAAACTCACTTGCGGCATTTTTGATCACCTGGACGACGACGGCCGCGATCTCGGTCGTCAATACGAAGATCGCCTCGTCTTGGCGGAGGCATACGATCGCCTCGGCTTCTATGCGTATCACGTGGCCGAGCATCATTGCACGCCACATGGAAGGAGCCCCTCGCCAAGTCTTTTCCTGTCGAGTGTCGCGCAGCGTACGCGACGCCTTCGTCTCGGCCCATTGGTCATGCTGCTCAATTCCTATCATCCGCTACGGGCATTTGAGGAAATCTGCATGCTCGATCAATTGAGCGGCGGCAGGCTGGAGCTGGGCTTCGGACGGGGCACTCTCCCAATCGAGCTGAATTACTTTGGAATTTCCGATGAATCGGCGCCAAGCCGGTATGAGGAAGCCAACGAGATTCTCCTGAACGCCATGAAGGGTGGGGTCTTGTCCTACCAAGGTAGGCATTTCCAGCTGAACCAGGTTCCCCTGACTTTAATCCCTCAACAGCGTCCATCCCCCCCCATATGGGTGACAACCAGTCGCCCCGACACGGCCATCTGGGCCGCAGGCAATGGCGCAAACCTCGCCTGCATGGGGCCGGCCGCCGTTGTGCGCAAAGTTACCGATGCCTACCACACACATCGAGAGCGCAGTTCCAGTTGTTCTGGTCATGAGCCATATGTCGGATTGCTTCGCATGATCGTGATTGGGCGATTCGAGGCGGATGCGTATTCCCTAGCCCGGTCCGCTTACGAGCGATGGTTGCGGAGCTTCAAATTTCTCTACGAGCTCAATTGTATCCCGACGCCAAAGCCCCTTCCGCTGACATTCGATGCAGCCATCGAAAGTGAATTGTGCGTGGTCGGAACGCCAGCGTCCGTCCGGCGCGTTCTGCTCAATCAAATGGACGAAGCCGGCACAAATTACCTGCTTTGTCAGCTCGCCTTCGGTGATTTGCCCCTAGATGCCTCGCTATATGCAGCCAGGATCATCCAATCCGAACTGCTCGGCCGGACCTGAGTCCTACGGGCAATTGGGCCGATTTCAACGGTTCCAATGTCAGTGCCGCCTTCTCAGCGAACATCATCCAGACCAAGACCGACTCGTTCGGCCTGCTTACAGGCCAAGTCGGGTACGCCATCAACAATGTATTGCTCTATGCCAAGGGCGGTGCCGCGGTGACCGGAAACACCTATGAGATCAACTCCCTCACCGGCGCACAACTGGCGAGCACGGACAAGACCCGCTGGGGCGGCGTGGTCGGTGCGGGCATCGAACTCGGCTTCGCGCCAAATCGGTCGGTCGGCGTGGAGTACGACCACATATTCCGGCAAGACGCTAACGTGGACTTCACCACCGCCGCCGGCTCGGCCGGTAGCGATCGCATCCGGCAGGATTTCGACCTATTGACTGCCCGGCTCAACTACAAATTCTGAGATTCTATCGCGTAAAGCGATGGATCGAGAGCCCCGGCCCAAGGCCGGGGCTTCTTTTTTGACGATCGTGGTGACGCTCGAGGCGATCTCGAGCTTTGCCTCGTGTCTGCCGTTGTACTGGCAACTGCAGATCATGGCTGGCCGAGGCATCCATCTTAACCCTGCTCGACTGGATGTCACGTGCCGCCCGGCGCTGAAGAGCCTATTAGCATGGTCTCATCATCGTCGTTTTTGGCGGCAGCCGCTCGAGGGATCCGACTGATGGCTGCAGACCTTTATCGGCCAGGATCCTGCCGCCTCCACTTCGCCGTGCTCGACGGCAACGTTGCCAGAAAACGCGGCGAGCCCGTATCAATGAGCCGGTTCGGCTGGATCTGCTGGGTATCGATGATGCTTCCAATCACGGTGGCGTCGCTGCGTGTACGTCGACTTGCGACGTCGATCGGATGTGCTGCCAGCACGCCCTGAGATCAGACTGCGGTGCGATCACCGCATGCCCGAAGCTTCGACAGCCCCTCGAAAGCGTCGCCAGCTCCAACCCCGGCTTGTCCTGAATGCGCGCTCCACTTATCTCGATTGCCGCCAAGCCGCAGGTCTTGTCCGTCAGGCCGCATCCAACGGCCTCCTCTGTGCCGACGAATACGCTCGGACTCGTTAGCATTGACATCAAACGTCGCTGACGGCATGTCGTATCTTGACCGCAACAGGCGGCTTCAATTTGTGAGCGTTCAAGGCGATTGTGAGCGCTTTTACGTTCCTATCGAGCGCCAATCGCACTCTCGCCATCAGCCTTTGCGCCCCGCGAGGTGGAACGACGCGCTTCTCCGAGAGGCTGGGCCGAGGCTGGCCCGTGCGTGGGGAAAGTCGGCTCTGCATTCCAGACGCGCGAGGTCGTTTTGCGGGATTCGAGCTCGGCAGTTGCCGGCTTTATCATTCCGTTAGGGCGCAGCTCGAGCAACTCGCCGCGCGTTCGGATAAGGCACTCGTGGCCGTGCCGTGAACTGGCTCTTTCAGGCAAGCGCAGCAAGCTCATGACTGCCATTCACGTCGTCCGGATTTCTCCCTCAGGTTGGATCCTGCTTGCTCGACGATCCGCACGGCAACGGATTATGGCAACGCGCGCCAGCCATAAGTTGATGAAGAGAGAGACGTCTCGATTGAATTCGCGACATCCCGCTCAACGCGCGCCGCAGGGCATTGGGCTTGGTCAGCGTCGGGCTCTAGGATGCAATCAGCATGAGAAGCACGCTGCCATCCGTCGCCCGCCTGCTGGTCAGCGCGCAGACCCGCCTGCAGCCCGTCTCATCATGCTGCAACACCGAAAGGTTGAGAGCATAATCTACCTCGGTACGCCCTTACGGGACGCACGCGCGGCTATCTTCAAAAACACCTCTCACGGCTCCAGTGCGACCTGCAAACCCTCGTGACCTGCAACGTGAACGTAACGTGGTCCGATTGGCCGACCTCGACCGCTGGCGACAGTGACGATGTCCTCCAGCGGAGCAACGCGTGCATCCGATTCAGGGCGTGACAAGATCAGGTCGGCGTGGAACAGACCTTCCGATTCCAGTCCGGTTGCATCGATGCCAAGAGCTGCCAACGTGGACAACGTCCCCTCAAATTCCTCAGCATCGCGAAATCGCCGCTGAATAAATGTCGCACCGGTCAGGCGTTCCGTCACAAGGCCATGTTTCGCGAAAGTCGCGGCCAGGGAATCATATGGGAACATCCGCAACACGAAAGAGATGATCCACGGATGCTTCTGTGTAGCATCGAGAATTTTGCTGAACGTCTTTTCAGTCACGTAACCGATGCAGCCCGTCGACATGATAACATCGGTGGAACGGAGAACACGCGCGCTTTCTGTCGAAAGCGGTTCTTTTTCAAGGTCGGCGACAATACCCTGCTCAAGCAGGCCAACGGCCGTTGCATAGCGGATCGCCGGAGCCGATACATCGAGGCCGACAAATCGTGCAAGACCAACATCAGGCCAAGCCGAGTAAAAATTGCGGTCGAGACCCATCAGTGTCTCGGAACGGATCGCCCTCATCTCACGCCGGGCATAGCGGTGCCGCAGGCCGCTGAAGGTCAATGGAAAACGATGCACCGCCGCGTTGATGCCGTATGAGCAGCCGACATCAAGCACGATCGGCTTAACGCCAGTTGCAGACGCTTTCGCGGCCAGAATCTGACGCACGATCGGCTCAGCCACATCCGGGATCATATAATCTAAGGCTCCAAGAACAGAGAAATACGCTCTTGGATCATCCAAGGCATAAATGTCATCGAAGACAGCTTTATCCCGATTGATACGCGAAAAATCTGCTCGCAACCCAAGGTCTCCACGTTCAATTTGCACGCAAGCCCAAGGCTCTTGCCTTGGCCGGGAGGCTCTTACTGCAGATCTTGGCCGATATATGAACCTTACAGCGCTTTACTCTCTGTCTAACCCCAATTTCTTGAATGGCCAGTCTTTCTCCCTGCTTGAGGCCTGCAGCTTGTCGGGTGGATGCCGATGCTGGATATCGAGGCTGGGTGAAGACGCGGGGTGGTGGGGGTGTCCAAATGCGGACCGCCTCGAGTATTGGGCGCGCGCCTTTGTTCGCCCCAGATGCTTCTGACGGCGTAACGCTCTCGACCGATTGTGACGAGCGGCTCAAAAGGGGCTTGAACCGCACGTAACGGGAGATTGTATCATCATACGGGTAAGCGGCGGATCACGTCCGACCGTGGGTTACTTCTTGACGCGTGATGAGACTCGTGAACCTCTCAGAATTTCGAACCTGTATCGCGATGCTCCGTTCTGATGCCCGAGTACTTCCCAGAGGGACGAGCGGTCATCATGCTAGGACAGCCGGTCCGGCGTCAGCTCGGTTGACTCCGTCTTCCGAGAGCGCAGGCCGCCATTCCGGTATCGTGGCGGGACTTGTCGCAAGCTCGCCCATCGCGATGTCCGATGCGATGGACGCCACATCCGAACCACGCCAACTACTCGCGGAGGCAAGCAGGACGTCGACGTCTCTTGCGCACTGGTGCCGTTGCTGACAGCCCCCGATACTGACGCCGCAGTTTGAAGACCATTGCGTCAGACATTGCTGGATCAAGCACTCTGGAGTGAGCGCTGCCGCATACGATCGCTCGAATTGTGCCGCCGATGTCTGGAATGCGGGCATATCACGTGCGGCATGAACAATATCGTAGATCGCCGAGAGAGGATAGACGTGAAGCACAAGCAGCGAACCAACGAGCCGTCGCGCCCCAAAGCGCATCATTATACAACCTTTATTTTTGGACTTGCGGTGACGACGGCTCTGTGCTGCGGAAGTGCAGGTGCGCGCGATTGGCCGGCCCCAGCGGAGGCGCGACAGGCGTGCACACCAGATGCGTTTCGCCTCTGCGGCGCTCACATACCTGATGAGGACGCTGTCGCGGCCTGCCTCAAATCTAACACCCAACGCTTGAGTGTACAGTGTCGCAAGTTCATCTCAGTTCGGGATGCTCCCGCAAGTGATGGCGTCCCAAGATGAGGTCTTCGCGACACCTGGTTTCGCCGGATCATATCCCTGTCGCTATGGGTGGCGCCGCCTCCGACCGATCTGATCAACGGTTGTGATGCGTCACACGGGGCTGGCAGGACGATCCGCCGCGGCTCTCTCAACGTCTGTTGCCGCTCACACTAAATAGCTGAAGATACCGGAATGCATGATCTGCCTTTTGATACCGTCCTGATCGCCAATCGGGGGGAGATCGCTGTTCGGATCATCAAGACCCTTCGCAAGCTGGGACTTCGTGCCGCGATCGTTTACCACGATATAGATGCGGGCACGCTTGCTGTCGCTATGGCCGATGCAGCCATCGCGATCGACGGACGCACGCCGATTGCTGCCTATCTCGACATTGGGCAGATCGTCGCTGCCGCCCGAAAAGCGAATGCTGGTGCACTGCACCCAGGTTATGGATTTCTGTCGGAAAACGCCGAGTTTGCCAGGGCGGTTACAAGCGCCGGCATCACGTTCATCGGGCCTGCCCCCGAAAGCATCGAACTGATGGGCGACAAGATCCGGGCCCGCAGCTTCGTTCAGCGGCACGGGTTTTCGGTCGCTCCTTGCGCCATTGAGGACGATGATCCGGCAACTTTCGTCCGCAGAGCCCGGGCTATGGGTCCCCCTTTGCTCGTAAAACCTTCCGCGGCTGGGGGCGGCAAGGGCATGCAGATTGTGCGCGACATCGGCGCCCTGGAGGACGCGATTGCGCAGGCGCGCAGCGAGGCAGAGCGCTACTTCGCAGATGGCCGGCTTTACGTCGAACGTTACATCGAACACCCGCGCCATATTGAAGTGCAGGTGCTGGGCGACGCGTTCGGAAACGTTACTCATCTGTTCGAGCGCGAGTGCTCAATCCAGCGTCGGTTCCAGAAGGTTATCGAAGAGGCGCCTGCGCCGCGGCTATCGTCTGCGTTGCGTCAACGGATCTGCGATACTGCCGTCGGTATCGCCCGTGCAGCCACCTATAAAGGCGCAGGCACCGTCGAATTCATCCTTGGCGGAGAGGAGTTTCATTTTCTGGAAATGAATACGCGTTTGCAGGTTGAGCATCCCGTGACCGAAGTGATCACCGGCGTCGATCTTGTTGCCGAACAGATCCACATTGCTGCGGGCCATCCACTGAGGTTGGCACAGTCCGAAATCGTGCCGAGAGGACATGCAATCGAAGCCAGGCTGTGTGCCGAAGCGCCGGAGCGCGGATACGCTCCAACAACAGGCAGGGTCCTTGTGCTCGATTACCCCGATGGCGACGGTATACGCGTCGACGGTGGCCTTTCGCGGGGTCAGAGGATTACGACGGCATTCGACCCCCTGCTCGCCAAGATCATCGTGCATTCGCCCACGCGTATCGTGGCCGCGCAAAAAGCGCATCGCGCGTTGCGGGAATTGGTGCTTCTCGGTTGCGCAACCAACGCAAGCTTCCTTGCCCGGATCCTTGCGGACGACGGATTTCTTCATGGGCAAATTCATACGGGGTATCTTGAGGAACATCCGCATATCGCCGCTGGGGAGCCCCTGGCCGATCTATCGGATTTCCTGGCAATAGGCGCCCTCCTGACCGGACCGGTCCGCGAATCGGCGGATGCCGTGTCCGACCTTCATGCGGCGCTGGGCAATTGGAGAAACTAACTTGAATCATTCTTTTGAGGTTGATGGCGTCGAATACAAGCTATGGATGTCCAGATACCGAGAGAACTACCGTCTCTGCTTGCATGACAGGGTGATTGCCCCCATCGCGTTCTCCGATCGCGGCGACGGCCACGGCGTTGTTACGATTGCGAATGAAAGCCGGCCGATCCGCTTCGCTATCGATGGCGAAACCGTTCACGTGCACATAAGCGGCGAAACGCGCAGTTTGCGTTACCGCGACCCGCTGCGAACGCTTGCGACGTCGAAGCAGGAGATAAGCCAAGCCGTCGCTCGCGCGCCGATGCCGGGCGTTGTCGTCGTCACCCGTGTTTCGTCTGGTCAGTCCGTTTGCGCGGGAACGGCCCTGATGACGATCGAAAGTATGAAGTTGGAGACTGTCATACGTTCTCCACAAGATGGCATTGTCGAGCGTATTCACTTCGAGGAAGGCGAAAGCTTTGAGCAGGATGCCGTATTGGTTACGCTCATCGAGGAGCGGTCCTGAAATGCAGCAGCTCTCGTCCTTGGTCGATGTCAGATCGGAAGACTATCGACTCAACGAACTTCATAACATGCGACTTGCAAAAGAATTGGAGGAGCGTCAGCGGGCCGCACGCTTCGCGCGTCCGGTGCGGGATCTTGAGCGCCTCAAGCGGCAAAACAAGCTGTTTGTGCGTGATCGGATCGAGGCTTTGCTGGATCCAGATACCCCGTTCCTCGAGCTTTCGACGCTGGCGGCGAACAAAGCCTATAACGGTGAGGTGCCCGGCGCCGCTCAAGTCGTTGGGATCGGCATTGTCGCGGGCCGGGAGGTCGTTATTCACGCAGACGACGCTAGCGTCAAGGGCGGGGCGTGGTATCCGCTATCGGTCAAGAAGATTGTGCGGGCCTTGGACATCGCGATCGAGAATTGCCTGCCGGTGGTCCATTTATGCGACTGTGCCGGCGGGTTCTTGCCCTTACAGGCGGAGTTCTTTGCTGATCGCTATCACGCGGGTCGGATCCTTCGCAATCAGTCCATTCTCTCAAAGATGGGAATACCGCAGGTTGGTATAGTCATGGGCCATTGCAGCGCCGGCGGGGCATACGTCCCTGCGCTTTGCGACTATAATATCATTGTTGAGGGCGCGGGCGCGATCTTTCTGGGTGGTCCTCCGGTCGTCAAGGCTGCCACCGGCGCAGAGATTTCTGCCGAAGAACTCGGCGGCGCACATTTGCATACCAGCGTATCTGGAACGGGCGACTATGTCGCAAGTACGGAGCTGCATGCAATCGCACTTGCGCGAGACGTCGTCGCTCGCTTCAGCCCCCCTGTAAAAGCCTCCGTCAATCGAGCCGCTCCGGAGCCGCCCGCTTATTGTGCATCCGAACTTTACGGCATTATTCCGCGGGATCCCCGGACGCAATTCGACATGCGGGAGATCATTGCCCGCCTGGTCGATGGTAGTCGGTTCCACGAATATAAGCCACGTTATGGCGAGACCCTTGTGTGCGGCTTCGCGCGTCTGCATGGCTATCAGGTTGGTATTCTCGCAAACAACGGAGTGCTGTTGGGAGAAAGCGCACTGAAAGGCGCTCACTTCATCCAACTGTGTGATAGGTCTCGAACGCCTCTGCTCTTCTTTCAGAATACGACCGGCTTTATGGTCGGCCGCGACTACGAAAGGCGTGGCATAACCAAGGACGGCGCCAAGCTGATCATGGCTGTCTCCGGGGCATCTGTGCCAAAATTCACGATCATCTGCAACGCCTCCCATGGAGCTGGCACCTACGCTATGGCGGGGCGCGCTTTCGATCCTCGTTTTGTGTTTACTTGGCCGCAGTCGCAGATTTCGGCGATGGGCGCGGAGCAGGCAGCGGGCGTACTCACACACGTTAAGGCCAGACAGCTGGCCCGTCACAATGGCCACCTTGCCACGGAGGAGTTGGCAGCCATTCGTCAACCGATTCTGGAGGAATATCGGGAACGGTCGAGCGCGTACTATGCGACATCCGAATTGTGGGATGACGGCATCCTTGATCCCGTCGATACTCGAAACGCGCTTGCAATCGCTCTGAGTGCATCGCTCAACAGCCCGATTGCGTCGCCGCATTATGGCGTATTTCGAATGTGACGCTCCCAGCGAAGGTCGCGCACCGGGCGAGATGCCCCACGCCAGATCTCCTCATTATCAAACACGTCAACAATACCAATCGCCAGAAACCAGCTCACGGGCCTTGCGGATCTTGGAGGGGAGACCGAATCACCGCGAAGTCATTGAGGACTTGAAACTCGCGTGGCGTCAGGTTGTAGGCTCGAAAAAGAGATGATTTGTCGATGCTGCACCGTGCGAGCCGCAATGGCTACACCGCAGTCCCGTCGTTTCGTCTTACCGCCCGTGCAGAAGCCGCGGTCTATTCGAAGTCGCCCCAACTCAAGGACTGAAAGAGATCTTCGGTGCACCTGTGGCAACGCACTACGGAGTCCAACTCTATTTGATTGCGATTGCCATCTCCGCCGCGTCGACTGAGTAGATCTTTATCCGAAGCGCCGGCGACAGCTGGTGCAACTGAACCCGCGAATGACTGATGATGGATCTTCCTACACTGATTGAGCGCAACGTGGCGTTCGCTCCGGACAAGCCTGCGATCCGTTTCGAGGGCGCGAGCTTAAGCTACCAGGTCTTCAATAGGCGCATCGAACTGACGGCGCGCGCCCTCAAAAGTCAGCTCGGCGTTGAAAATGGTGATCGCGTCGCGATCCTGAGCCTCAATCGGCCTGACTATCTGGTACTGCTGTATGCCTGCGCACGGCTTGGAGCAATACTCGTGCCGTTGAACTGGCGGTTGGCTGTCACCGAGCAACTCTTCATCCTGTGTGACGCTGGCGCTCAAGTGCTGGTGCTCGAGCAAGCTTTTGAGCCGATTCTATCGATTTTAGCGGAGAGACTGCCCTCGACTGCCGTCGTCGGTCTTGATTTCGCGCCACCTTGCGGAAGCAGCTGGGATGAGCTGCTTGAAGCAGGTCGGGGAGATGGTCGCAATGCCCGCGCTGACCTGTCCTGCCCGCTTCTGATTGTCTACACATCAGGCACTACGGGCCGGCCGAAAGGTGCCGTCCTGCGCCAGGAGGCACTATTGTGGAACGGGGTGATGAGTCAGCACATGCACGGCCTCACCTCAGCTGATCACGTCTTGACTGTGTTGCCGCTATTCCACGTTGGCGGCCTCAACATTCAGACGTCGCCAGCATTGCACCACGGCGCGACGGTAACGCTGCACAAGCGGTTTACGCCGGACACGACACTTGCTGCATTTGACCGGGATCGACCTACTCTAACGGCGATGGTCCCGACCATGATCCAAGCGCTGATCGATCATCCTCGGTGGCCGACGACCGACCTGTCCTCGTTGAAAGCAATCACTACCGGTTCAACCATGGTGCCGCAGCCCGTCATCACAGGAGTTACAGCGCGTGGGGTCTCGGCATTGCAGGTTTATGGATCCACGGAAACCTGCCCCATTGCGATCTATACAAAGCTCGGTGGCGATCTTGCCCGTGAGGGATCGACCGGTATGCCCGGCCTATGCTGCGAGGCTGCAATCATCAACGATGCTGGCGACAGATTGCCGGCAGGGACTGCGGGCGAGATCGCGGTGCGAGGACCCAATGTGTTCTACCAATACTGGGGCAATGGACAAGCAACGCGTGAGGCGCTGCGGGACGGGTGGTATCGTACGGGCGACATCGGACGTTGCGATGCCGACGGATATTTTTGGGTTCTTGATCGAAAACGAAATCTGATCATTTCCGGCGGAGAGAACATTTACCCGGCGGAAGTGGAGCGCGTAATCCTGCAGCACCCAGATGTCGGGGAATGCGCCGTCGTCGGCCGGCCACACCCCAAGTGGGGCGAGGTGCCGATCGCCTACGTGATTCGCCGTTCGGGGACGCAGGTTCAACAACAAGCGCTGATGGCGCATGTGCAGTCGCAACTCGCCCGGTTCAAAGTACCGGATGAGATTATCTTCACGGACGATTTGCCCCGAACGGCTTTGGGTAAGGTCGAGCATTACATCCTGAGAGCAATTCAAGCGAGATCGCGCCCCTAATGGTGTCAATCGGCGTTCGACTGGGACCCCCTATGGGCATCCAAAAGGGGCTCTGACTCGCTTTTGATGCAGTCTGAGGGATGTCTGGCGTTCTGATTGGAGGAGAATCAGCGTCATGCAGCAGGCACTCCACCGCTCCAGTTTGGTGACGCATGGGTTTGTTGTAGAGAGTGCTTACTACGAGGGTGATCAGGCGACTGTTCTGGTTCGGGCTTCCGGGAGCGTCGGCCTGTGTCCGAGTGCGGAACGGTTTCCCGACGTGTCCATAGCCGCTATCGAGGCCGCGTGACCGATCTGCCGCTTTCAGGTCGGATCGTCCAGCTCGTGGTGATCGCTCGTCGCTTCCGCTTCGATGCGGTTCTGTGCGGGCGGCAGATCTTCACTGAGCGCTTCGCGGAAGGCGTACTGGCACCATCGGCGCGCCGCACGGCGAGGCTGGACTGGTAAGGCAGGTGATCCGCGGCGAGCGCACTGATGTCTTCGGGACCCGGCAAAGTTGGATCTACATTTGCCATGGCTCGACGATCGGTGGGCGTCTGGCTGTCGCAACGGGGCTGAACTTTGGCGCCGTTTGAAGGCGCGTGGCTTCCGAGGCTCGCTCCGCGTCATCAGCGAGTGGGCGACCCGCAGACGACGAGCGGAAAGGGCCGACACACAAAACCTTCAGAGGATTCCGTCGGCCAGAACAATTGCGCGCCTGCTGACAGTCGGCCGGGACTTGCTCATGAAAGCAGAGACCGTCACGGTCGCGGCAATTGAAACTAGCGTGCCAACCCTGCTCGAGGCCCGCGAGATCATCGCCGAATTCCACCTGATGATCCGACGCAAGACCGAGGCAGGCCTCATCCCGTGGATCGAGCGCGCTCGCGCCAGTTTCGTCGCCTCGTTCGCCAGCGGCGTCGCCAAAGATAAAGCGGCGGTTCGAGCAGCGATCACTTTGCCCTGGTCCAACGGACAGACTGAAGGTCAGATTACGCGCCTCAAGCTCGTCAGACGTCAAATGTACGGTCGTGGGAAGATCGATCTGCTTCAGGCCCGATTAATCGGCGCAGAATGAAAGGAGCTGCACCAAAATTGCGTCAGAGCCCCAGTCGAACGCCGATTGACATGAATTTCGCGGAAATGGGAAAAAAATGGGCAGTTGGTGTACGCCCGATGCCGGCGGATGGTCGGCCGATGATTGGCGCTATTGACGAAGACCGCACCATATACGTAGCGGTCATGCACGGCGGAATAACCCTTGGTCCTTTAGCAGGACGCCTCGTCGCATATGAAATAGTGCAAGAGAATGAGGCCATCGAGCTAAGCGCCTATCGGCCCATGCGATCAATTGCGCAAGATGCCGATTGGCGTGAGCAAACGCTGTCACCGGCCCGTTCAATGTAGCTCGCAACGCGCCGGAACGTGATCATGGATGCAAAGCTTAATCAAAAAAGAGAGCTGGACGCAATGGTCAACTGAGCAGACTGACTTGTCAGCAGCTGCCGTCCACAAAGTCGGAGACGTTCATCTCTTGGCGACATCATGATGCAAGGGATGGCTGACGACGTTATGCTTGCCCGGAAGTGCCACGATTTCGGGACCGTAGAAACTGTGGCCAAAGCTAAAATGCATTGAATGTCCTTTCTATAGAATGCGTTCAGACCACCGACTCGGCGCTGTTTGAGGCGTGATCAAATAGGAGAAGCCGAGGTCCAGTGCTTTTTGAAGGTCGGAAGACGCAATCTCGTAGGCATTCACGCTCCCGGTGATCGAGCCGCACAACTGTATGTGCATCAAACCGTCGGTGGCTTTCTTTTGACTGACAATTGCAATTCCGGCGCGTGTGAGTTCGTTGGCCATCTCGTCAAGATTGGTTCCACAGCCTTCGGCACAAAGGATAGTACCGTCATATTTGTATATTTGTAGACAACCACATTCTTTAGGAAACACCCCTGTCGGCGCGTGGCTTTCGATCTTTCCTTGCTCTGTCCGAGGGGCCTCACCGACTTTTGCAGCTTGCGCGCGGGCGGAACCGATAGTGCTTGGCAGCAGTCTTCCTGCGGCAGCCGCGACAGGCGGCCGTCGCGCGTCCAGGTGCGATCGAACCGCTCAACTGCGAGCACGCGGCGTCCGGCGAAATCGATCCTGGCTGGCTTCTCTATCGGAACGGGATCAACTGGAGGGGAGATCAATTATCTGAAGCCGACGCGCGACCGAGACCGCCAGGCATGTCATAAGAGCCACGGCAACGGTCGAATCGACTTGGTATTCTACCAGAACTAAGACGCTGACGGAGTTCACGCCGCTCAACCGGCCCCGACTTCAATCCGATCGAGAACGCCTTCGCCAAGCTCAAGGCGCTTTTGTGTCAGGCCGCAGAACGAACCGTCGATAGCCTCTGGAGCGCGATCGGTCGCATCATTTATCGCTTCACAGCTCAAGCCCGCGCTCCCCGAGCACCTGGCGCATCAGAGGGACCTTGATCTCGCGGGCGATCTCCTCGCTGATCTGGGCTCCGAATTGCCACTCGGCATCGCTATCTCCGGTTAGCTGATGGTCGGCGAGCCGTTGCTCAAGGCGGCTCGGAAACTCCTCGTCCATCGCCTGCCTAAGCCGGCCCTTCATCTGTGCATGAACTTGTGGGGCGATCCGGCTCACCACCGTCTCCCAAGGCTGCCAGCGAGTTGCGAGATAGTCGGCGAATCCCGCCGCCTCCTCATTGCGCACCTGGCTCTCGGCTGCGGTGACGTCGTCTTCAGTGACGTGGGCGACATCAAAGAATCGCATGTCCGGAGCGATGAGCTGCAGGTCCAGCCGGTTTCACGTAGCTTGACTTGATAGGCGAGATAGACCTCGATCTCGTCGACGAACCCGAGCGCGTCGACCTTCTGACGGGCGATCGGCTCGAGCGCGTTCAGGCGGAACAGGACCCGCGCCTGCTGGATGAGTTCGCCGAGCCGATCGTCATAGGCTCCGTCCTCGACATCAGCGGTCAGACGTGCGGTCTGCATGCCGTTCCAGGTCAGAGTGACGCGATCCTGGCAGGTCTCGCTCGCCCCGTAGGCCAGCTCAAAAAACTGCCGCCGCAACGCCGGCCTGATCGCCGCCTGCCGTAGATCCTCGGCCACCGCCTCTCGGAATTCGGGATTGTCATAGTTCACAGTCTTCTGCAGCTTGTCGAGGAAGAGCGCGTATTCCGGGGCGCCCTCCTCGTGGGCGAAGTTCTGCCAGGCGGCGATCGCCTCCGGCTCGCCGTTCAACCAGTCCGCGACCGCATTGGCGAGCGGCCGCTCCTGGTCCACCATCGTTCCTCCCCCCATTGAAAAGAAGACCCGCGGGCCGGCATAGCTCGGCGCATTCATAGCTGCCGCCAAATTCGTCCGCACCTGCTCGGGCAGCGCATTATCCTCAACATAAACCATGCACCCAGAACCGAGCCGGGTTAGCAGGGTCTCCGGCAGGTTGGTCAGCCGATTGTTGCGTGCCTCGAGCATCTGGAGCTCGGTCGGGAGGTTCTCGGGCAAGCTCGACAGGCTGTTGCCGCTGACGTGGAGTCTCTGGAGCTCAGTCGGGAGGGTCTCGGGCAGGCTGTTCAGCCGGTTATCGCGGGCGAAGAGCAACAGGAGCTCGGCCGGGAGAGTGTCGGGCAGGCTGGTCAGCCGGTTGCCGTCGGCTTCGAGCTCTCTAAGTTCGGGCGGGAGAGTGTCGGGTAGACTGGTCAACCGGTTGCTGCCGAGGGCTAGCGACTGAAGTCCGGTCGGTAAGGTGTCGGGTAGGCGGGTCAACAGGTTGCCGCGGACATCGAGGTCCTGGAGCCCGGCCGGCAGGTTGTCTGGCAGGCTGGTCAACCGATTGCTGCAGACGGCGAGTGTCGAAAGGCTCTCCGGAAGCGTTTCGGGCAGCCCGCTCAGCTGGTTGCTGCCGATGACCAGAGACTGAAGTCCGGTCGGGAGGGTGTCGGGCAGGCCGGTTAACCGATTGTTGCTGGCGCCAAGCGTCCGGAGGCCGGACGGAAGGGTGTCAGGGAGGCGCACCAGCTCATTGTCGCTGACGTTGAGCGACTGCAGCCCGGGCGGAAGGGCGGCAGGCAGTGTCGTCAGGCCCAGATCATGCAGCTCCAGCCCTGCATAGACGTCGCCTGCCTCTGCCCAGGCTCTTATTCGCCTTACGGCCTCTTGGCGGTCTTCGTCTTGCGTCTGCCCCTCCTCGCCGGCCCAGGTGTCCAAGATGTGGTCGAGCCGCGATTGCCTGAGGACGGGGTCTTCAAGGTCCGTCGTACTGCCATCGCCCGGTCGACCAAGGATTGATGCTCCGAGATTTTGCTGCCAAGGAATTGCCGTGGTCGTTGGCCACTCAGGCACCGCATGACCGGCATCCGCCCAGCAATGCTCCTCCTGATCGAGACTTTGCGTCGGCCAATCGGCAGCTCCATCCATGCCGTGCCAACTATCCGTCAGACTGAAACTGTCGGTTGGCAACTGGCCACCCCGATCCGCGGCCGGAAAAAGCAGATCTTGATTGATCCCTTGTCCAGAGAAGGCGGGCGAATCCGAGGGCAACCGCGAGGTGCCATGTCCGGCGCGATCCCCGTGCGGCATTCTCAAAAAATCCGCATCTCTGTTCGACGCAACGCGGTCGCCGAGGCTATTTGAATTCTGGGGCGGGCGCTCGTGCGGATGCCACTCGTTCAGGTGCTGCTGAAACCCCGCCCGGTACTCCTGCTGCTGTTCCAGCTCGTCGTCATACGCCTCGACATCTGGGGCCTCGAATGGGTGGAGGTGGTTGAACGGATCCATCCAATTCTCCTGTCTGAGCAGCGAACGCCGAACCTGGATAAACACGTTCTCGCTACGAGGCTTAGCTTTCGAGAAGCTGACGGGGAACCGAAATGATTGTAACTGCCCTGTTAGATCTCTGTGGGAGGCTTAGCACTTGAATGCCCGTAACGCAGTTCGACATGTCGAGCTCGGACCATCTCGGGGTTTCGAGAAGCCGTTTTCTGAGCCTCTCAAGAACGTCCGCGCTTGTGGGCGCCGGGCAATTCATGCTGAGAAGCATCGCAATGTCGGGACCCCCGTGGTCCACTGAACGTAAGGTCATATGTCCGTCGCTGCATGTTCCAGATCTTCCACCGCCTTTAGCGACCTTCTCCGGTCCTGCGCGACCTTGTCAGAGATCGGCCAATTGCTCCAAAGCGAGAGCCATGACCTAAGTAAAGACTCGCACATTGCCCCTGTCGCGGCTGGTAGAAGACCTTGTCTGCTGCGGGCAGATTGAGCTCGCGCCCCAACAGCCATTCGTAGAGAAACCAGATCCAGCGCGTGTAGAGCCGCGTCCGCTTTTTGGTTCACAAGGTGCGCAATCCTATCCCCCCTCACGGTGAGGAAGAGCCGCTTCAGGATGGCCCCCGCGGCGCTCCGCCGCGCCGGTTGAAATCGCAGGTTTGAAATACAGCTAAAATACTTAATACGACTGAGCGTTTTGGCAGAAAGCCAAACCTCCTCGAACATGCCTCCCGGCTGTTCGACGAGCTGGCGCATAGCGAGAGCTTCCAGGAGGCCGAGATGCTTGTTGATAGCTTGTGCAAGCTCAATCCCCACAAGCTGCAAAAGCTGCTGGGCAATTCCAGAAGCATGAAAGTCAAAAGGCTGTTCTTGTTTGCCGACCGGCACAACCATTTTTGGCTGAAGCAAATAGACCGTGACAAGGTCGATTTGGCACTGCGACCTGGCTGGGAAAGGCTGTAACTCTGGCTGCAGCGATTGGTCAACGGCTTCAGGAGATCGAGGCTCTCAAATGTTTTGCGAGACAGCCCATGCCTGGAAGAGGAGGTCGAAAGGCCGAATGCCCGGCACTGTGACACGGCATCGCCGGGCAGGTGCGAGAACACGCTTTGCAGAGTCCAGTTTCCGGAGACAGGTCAGATCAGCCCACCCGGAGATCCTCAGCCGACATCTTACCCGTACGCCCGGCCTTGAGCTGATAACTTACCCGGGCCCCCTCTTCGAGGGTGGTGTAACCGGCTTTTTCGACGGCACTGATGTGCACGAAGACATCGGGACTTCCGTCCTCAGGCCTGATGAACCCATAACCTTTGGTCGAGTTGAACCACTTCACAATACCCATTGCCACGGCGGCATCTCCATAGTGAACCGTTGTGATCTAGCGAAGAGTCTCCCGGCCATCAAGAGGGTTGGCAAGAGACGAGTCGCCGCGCTGCTCACGTGGGTGTTTTATCGCGTGGTCTAGCTGCGGCCGCATTGTGCAAGCGACAGAAGGGTCCTGACGTCAACGACACTTTGCCTCACGGCTTCAGCCCAGATGACGTTTGACCTTCGTTTCACTCGCCGCACGCGACTGGCTTGCAGAAGACCTGGGGAGCCTCGAACATGCCGCGCTCATCCAAACCGGCGGAATCGTTTTCATCGACGTTGAACGACAGGGCGGTCGTGAACTCCTTTGCGCAGCGCCGAGCAGGACTATCAATGCGAGCATGCCTGTATCGAAGCCACCTGACATGCTTTCTCAAGCGAAGACGCCGCAGGGCTGCGCTTTGGCGGTTCGTCTTCGGATGTCAATAGCACGTCGCGCCCTGTCGAACGAACAGGGTCCGCCGAGACAATCCTGAAGGAAGCGCATTTGGCAAGTTGTCCGCTCGTCTCGTTGTATTTGGGAAGCCGGAAAACCCGCTCGTCACCGGGGGAGCCTGTTCAAACCGGTAACTTGCGCCTCTGACGAACTTCATCGCGCCGCCGGCGGCTCTTCAGCCTCTCGCCTTGGGTTCCGACGAACTGAGCACCGTGAAGGCGTTGAGATAACCGATGGTCTCGATTTGTTTGCTTTGATCAGCCCGTCCACCGACTTTACTCAGAACAAAGCCGCCTCGATGCATAGGTGTATTTCAGGGCGAGTTGACGCGCATCTTCCATGAGATTGGCCACGGCGCTGTGTCCCCCGTCGATGTTCTCGTAATAGAAGTAAGGCTGGCCCAGCGCGGCGAGCTTCGCGGCAGCTTTACGGCCATGCGCTGGATGCGCACGGTCGTCCTTGGTGGAGGTAAGAATTAAGGGAGCGGGATAGGTCTTGCCCGCCACCAGCTTCTGATAGGGCGAGTAGCCTTCGATCCACGCACGCTGCTCGGCAATGGCGGGATCACCGTACTCGCCGATCCAGGCGGCGCCCGCGCCCAGTTTGGTGTATCTAAGCATATCAAGCAGCGGCACCTGGATGATCGCCGCGTTGAAGAGCTCGGGACGTTGGGTGATTGCGGCGCCAACGAGCAAGCCGCCATGGCTGCCGCCAATCGCACCTAGCCGGCACGGACTTGTGATCTTTCGGCGGATCAAGTCCTCGGCAACGGCAATGAAATCATCCCATGTCGTCTGCTTCGTTGCTCCCTGCGCCGCTTGGTGCCATTGTGGACCAAACTCGCCGCCCCCGCGCAGATTCGCAACGACATAGGCATTGCCTTGTTCGAGCCAGAGCCGCCCCACCGGTCCCAGATACGAGGGCAGAAGCGACTCCTGGAAACCGCCATAGCCATAGAGAAGTGTCGGAATCGTGCAGTCAAACCTTGCGTTTTTCGGCCGCACCAGAGAATAAGGAATTGACGTGCCATCGCGCGAAGTGGCTTCGAGCTGCTCCACGACATGATTGGACGCATCGAAGGCAGATGGTGCCGTCTTCAATTCCTCAAGGCTTTTGCTTTCGGCATCAAAATACCAGACCGAGGTTGGCCTGAGATAGCTCGAGACGGTGAACATGGCCTGGTCCGCTTCATCGGAGATGCCTGATAGGCTGACATTTGCATGCTCCGGCAACGGGATCGGCGTCGCCGACCAAGCTCCCTGATCGTATTTATAAGCGAACGCTTTGCTCCGAACGTGCTCGAGGATCGTCAAGATCAACAAATTCTTTGTGGCGCCTAACCCGCTCAGGGCCTGCCGGGGCCCAGGTTGGAAAACAAGCGAAGGTCTGGCGCGCAGCGGATCCTGTTTCCATTCGTTGAGGTCATACGAGATCAGCGATCCGGCGGCGAAGCTGATATTGCCTGGCGGCATCCAATCTTCAGCAAGCGTTACAAGCAGGCTACCACCCGCTAGGCCATTCATCGCGGCCTTCTTCGGCAGATTGAGCTTGACGGGCCCGTCGGCGCGGAAGACCACATACTCGAACTCAAAAGAGCTGATCGCGCGGCCCGCGCCGGTCGCATGAACATGACCCCTGCTGTCACGAAGCACGAAGGGGTACGTCAGAACGTCGGTGGGCTCGCCGCGAAAGATCTCACGAGCCTCACGGAACGGCTGAGCGCGTTTGAGCTCCTTCACCACAAAGGGGTAGCCGGCTTCCGTCAAAGTCCCCTCACCCCAGTCCCGTGCAACAAGAAGTGTGTCACGATCGACCCAGCTGACGTGCTGCTTGCCTTCTGGGAGAGAAAAGCCGTGTGCTACGAAGGTCTTGGCGTCGCGGTCGAACTCTCGTATGGACACGGCATCCTTGCCGCCATCGGAAAGACTAATCAGGCAGAGGCGATCTTCAGGCGGAAGGTAGTTCGCACCTTGAAAGACCCAGTTTCTTTTTTCGGCGACGGCCAAGGCATCCACGTCGAGGATGGTCTCCCACTTTGGATCTTGACAACGATCGCTCTCAGGCGTGGCGCGCCGCCAGACGCCGCGTACGTGGTTCTCGTCTTGCCAGAAACTCTCCAAATCGCGCCCTTCCAATCGAACATCTGCGATCTGATCCTTGGACTGCAGGATGGAGAGCGCCTGTTCGTAGAAGCGTCGATAGCGAGGATCCGACTGGAGCACCCCGAGCGTCTTCTCGTTCTCGGCGCGAACCCAAGCCAACGCGCTTAGCGCTTCGATCTCCTCGAGCCAAAGGAATGGGTCGTCAGTCACCGCCGGATCCGCTCGCTCCTGTGAAAGCGCCGTGGAGGTGATGCAGGCATTCGAAAGGAGCGAGGCGGAGAAGAGCGATGTATTCATGGACTTGCTCCGGCGGAGGTCGAGCGGTCAGGCTCGCGGGCCCTGGCGCGTCAAGCAGAAGCGGCGGAAAGCGCGCAAGCGCATGACATAGCGCGGCTTGCGCTATGTCATGGGCCGTTCACTGCAAGCTGCGTGCCGACTAAAGGGTTGCAAGTTTCAGCCGTCCGGAGCTCCACGTCTGTTCGGTTGCCGACCTGGTTGCCAAGCGGACATCACATCGCGTCGGCCAACCGCCTGGCAGACAGCGCCAGCGTTTTTGATCTTCAGTGGCAAAAACCCAGGATGCAGCGATGCTGCTTTCATCCGCATATGCGCTTGTTCCTTGTCGCTGGCGTCACCGGGCAGACTTGTCGACGGGCATCATCCCCACGAAGAGCAGCGCATTGATCAGCAGCCAGGTCGACATCGGCAAGGGTGGTATGCATGGCACCTCCGATTGGTTGACTGCAAGCGTTGCCGATTTGGACGAGCTTTTTTCCTCGCGAAACCCACTAGTCGCGGCGAAAGATCGGTTCGTTGACTGATTGCCGAGATGATTGCGCTCGAGACGAGGAAAGTAAAAGCGCTTAGAAACGGTCTACGTTGCAACACGTCTTGAGATTGAGCCAACAGTCAACCACAGGTACAAGCACCAGATCAGGTTATTCGGCGGGCCGCCCGCTCTGGCATCCCGACGGTACGATATAGACGGCCCATAGAACTCCTGGCTTCGTCCTCCGTGGCGCGTCAGCGCGCATCCGTTACGAGGTAGAAACCTGCGCGTAGGTCGCGACGTCCTGGATGATCGAGCAAGAGAAGCTTCTTTCAAGCTGCCGCTGCCACAACCTTGGCTCTATCAGGTTGCGGCCCTGTGCGGTGATACGATCCCTTCCCATGACATGCCCCTTTCATACCGTGAGGAGGATACCTCCGATGTGGTCGGCTTGATGCTCTGCAGGCGGCACAAACAATGGCCAGCTCCCGACTATGCGACAGCGAAATTGCAGCTCAAATGTTTGACCAGTTTAATGGGGGCGTGCGTCGTTAATGGCTCCGTACGAGGCGTACCCACCTCGCGGAGATGTATATGAGCTGTTCACTGCGTACCGATTTGTGACGTGTTCCGCGCCTCGAATCCTCCTCAACGCCGTCCTGATAGTGCCAATTCGACGTCTCTGGTCGTGGTCCAAGTCAGCCACATCGACTTCGGGTCACCTGCCGCAGAAAAGGCCGGATCGCGGCCCGCCGCAACGTGTCCAGCTTACGGCTCGAATCCGCTAGGTTACCGAGAAACGCAACCTTCGCATTACCGGTCCGCGAAAGGATAGTTCAATCAGCTAGCTATGGTTGCGACGATCGCCCGCACTTGGTTGAGCGCGCAGAGCGCTCGCGTATGGTGCAACGTCTACCAGCGGCACGCTTTCGGAACTGCGTTACGAACTATCACTGCCGTCTGCCTATCCGGCCCAGGCCGTCTACCCCGCCGTTCCGATGAGCACGACTTCAGTAGCTAAGCCGCTACGATCACCTCTCTTCAACTTGCGACACGCATACCCGCGTCATCAGCAAGGGGGGGGCCAGACCGATCACAACGTTAACACAGGGATCCGACGGCCTCGCGCATTGAAGAGCGATATGCGCCGGTGATCTCACCTCGCCTAGTGGTCCACGGCGCCCCGTGACAATCGGCGACGAAATAGACGCCGTCTCAGCGGCAACGAAACTGCGGCCGTTAGTCAAGAAGACCCAGACGCCGCGCCTCGACGACGCACTGGGTGCGGCTGGTCGTTTCCAGCTTTCGCATCGCATTCTTGATATGAAAGTTGACGGTGTTATAGCTCACGCCCAGGATAACTGCGATGACCCAGGATGACTTTCCCTTCTCCACCCATCGCAAACACTGTCTTTCTCGTTCCGATAGAACAACTTCTTGCACATCCGCCATGAATTTCTCCTGGACTCGAGAGAGCAGGGAGAGGCATCAGCAAGTGCCATGCCACTCACACGCAAACTCTCGCAGCAGGATAAGTTCTTGGGAGATTGCCGGTCTCTTATCGGGAGACGGCTATCGAACTGCAGCCCCCTCGACGGGATTGCGACATATGTCGCAACACAATAGCACATTTACGACAATCGCAGCACGCGATATTTCAACATCTGTGTGAGATGGATATCACCCTTTGACTAGGTGCTCCTCCCGCCAGGGCTGAATGCTCTGTGAAGGGCCGTAGCACGCGGCTCACGAGCCCAGATCTTTCATTTGCACCAAAGCTTTCCTTTCCGCGCGTCGGCTCGACGCTCATCCGGCCAAAACGACAGGCTAGCGTTCGGCGCCAACCCTATGGCGATCATGCAAGCTTTTACGCCCCAATAAACTACCAACGCTGGTCATTGATCGACATCACGACAAAACGATATGAACAGTGACATTTGCGCCAGTCGAAGCTCGGCCGCCAGGATTTCCGTATGCAGTATCAGCCACAAGCCGTTCGGCCTAACGCAGGTCATCAATGCACTCGTCGGTCGTCTGTCGAAATGCTTCGCGCCCAGGTCTGCTCGAATGATGAGCTCTCGTTTCTGATGGAAGCGCATGATGGCCTGTCCGCCACAATCGCCCAGCGCTCAGGATTCAAGGGGCTCTGGGCGTCTGGTCTGTCGATTGCCAGCTCCCTCGGCTATCGCGACGCCAATGAAGCTTCATGGACCCAGCTCGTCCAGAGCGTGGAACGCATAGTGGATTCAACTGAGCTACCTGTGCTCGTTGACGGTGACGGCGGCTTCGGCAATTTCAACAATGCTCGCCTCCTCGCACGCAAACTTCATCAAGCTGGCGCGGCGGGCGTCTCGCTTGAGGACAGCTGCTTCCCGAAGCTGAATTCGCTCATTGGTGAACGGCATCCGCTCGCCGATATTGATGAATTCTCCGGTCGTCTGCGGGCTGTAAAGGATGCAATCGCCGACAATCTTGTTCTCGTGGCCAGGATCGAAGCGCTGATCGCCGGGCACGGATTGAACGAAGCTATCTTGCGTGCTCACGCCTATGCCGACGCGGGAGCCGATGCAATCTTGATTCACTCGCGAAAGAGTACCGCGGACGAGATGCTTTCGTTCGTGGCCGAGTGGCGGAACCGGCTCCCTGTCGTGATCGTTCCGACGACGTACTTTCGAACGCCAGTCTCTGCCTATCGCAATTCGCGCATCTCCACAGTCGTCTGGGCCAATCACTCCATGCGAGCTGCGGCAGCTGCAATTCGGCGCATCTGCGATAGCATCGCAGCTCAAGAGAGCGTTGCGAACATCGAATCTGATATCGCGCCGCTGAGCGAGATATTCGAGCTCCTGAGGTATGACGAACTGGCCGTGGCCGAAAAGCAATATCTGCAGCCCAGCTAGTTCATGTCAGCAGGGGTGGCACCAAAAGTTTCTTTTTTTAAGCCCGGCCGATGCGCCTCTGACTTCTCGTCGGTCTCGCTCCAGTGACACCCGCCAAGGCCGCGACCTAACATCCTGGACAGCTCCGGACATGGCTAAACATCTGTCCCTGATGCTCAAGGAAGCTCGCACAGCGGCTGATGTAGATGCATGCGTTGACGACAATTCACGCCTACCCGCTTCAATAACTGCTGTGGTCGGAAAAGTCTGCGGGCAGGTAACACTGAACAGAGGATTCACGATGCTTACGGAACGACACACGGGATGAAGAAGGCGAATGAAATGCCTCTGAACGCTCCCAAGCATGCTCTCATTCTCGCGGCGGGGGTGGGCTCTCGACTGCGGCCTCTAACGGAGCTAAACCCGAAACCTCTAGTCCAAATTCATGGCACTCCCATCCTACACAACGCGCTACATAACCTTGGGCGGGTCGGCGTGGAAGAGGTGACGATTGTTGTCGGGTATCGCAAAGAGGCGATCCAAGACGCCTGCGGCAGCCGCTTTGGCAGTGTTGCAATCAAATACGTAGAATCCCCGGTTTACGACCGTACTGGGAGCGCCTATTCGCTCTGGCTGGCGCGTGACGCGCTCGTTTCCGGGGACCACCTCCTTCTTGAGGGCGACGTCTTCTTCGAGGAAAACGTATTGCGGCGGCTGGTCTTCAGTGCAGCGCCCGACGCAGCTGCTGTCGCTCCCTTCCACGAGCTGATGCAGGGATCAGCCGTCCTGTTGTCCGATCTTGGCTTTATTTCAGAATTTCGTTTGAAACAAACAGTGAGAAATCTTATCGCGGGTGACCCGCCTCTTTACAAGACGATGAATCTGTTACGGCTGTCCGCGTCTACTCTGCGGACAGAAGTCGTTCCGGCCCTAGACGATATGATCAAGGCCGGAGCTACCCAGGGCTACACTGAGGAGCTTCTTTCCTATCTCGTGGAAACACAGGGCCTGCAAATTGCTGCCGTAAGATGCGATGATCTCAGGTGGTACGAAATCGACGACGCGGAAGATCTACGTACTGCAGAACGCATCTTCGCGAAAGCTGACGTTTGATCCAACCGCGCAGGGGCGCGGTTCACGACGATCGCGGAAGGTTTGACGCTGCGCCTTTTCACGACCTGCGGCTGGCTGCTCGCGCGGGCGATCTCGGTCGGCGTTTTGCAGTTGTCGCCGAGGAATCTGCGGCTTGAGGCATCTAAGGATCTTGCGTCGCCCTCCCTTACAAGCCCAGTCAGGAGGAACTATACAGTCCTTGGCAAGTAACGGAGCAAGAGCTAGGCTAACTCACTACGCTCGTGCCAACTATGGCCGCCGGAATCTGGCACAGCCCACGATAGCTTGATTGTGCTGGCCTGCTTCTGAAAGGGAACGGCACAGCTTTCTTGCTTCAAATCCGACAGCATTGCTGCGAGCCCGCCCTTGGACAGCAAAGCCGAAGCAATCTGAGTCGCCCCTTCTTGACGCTTACAATTGCGGCCAACAGACGGAAGACGGGCAAAAGTAGATCAGCGGCGTTTTTTCACGGGTCGTGATGACCTCCGCGTACGATCAACTCCGGTGATTGGATGAAGAAGCATCCGCCGAATCGACGTAGATTGTCGCGCCAACCTGCACGCGACGCAGTTCCTGCCGGTATCCACCGGCTCTCGCCTTATGAGCCGTCTCGATGGTTGGAGGATCCTCTGCACCGAAAATAAGGAGCTCCGCGAGGACGCGGCCGGTCATCGTGGACGGTCGCGAAATGCCAAGCAGACTGAGTACCGTCGGCGCAAAGTCGCAGATACCCGAAGGCACACGCGATTCCACGCCGCTTCTGATCAATGGGCCCGCTAGGATGCCGAGCGACGACATTTCCTTGGCGTGCAGCCCGCCGTGCACACCGAACCCAACCGGCGAATTCGGGCTCCAGCAGCGGCCGGGAAAGCCAAAGGAATCGAGACCATCGTCTCCCCGAAACGAAAACAATATGTCAGCCGACCGGGGATGATCGGCGAAGACCAGATGACGGGCAAGGCTACCTGAGGCGATCCCATCCTCCCCGCTCTTAGCGGCTGTAAAAACCGGTCCGCACCAAGGCCGTTCCATCATTGCCCCAACCAGGCGGCGGATGGCACGGTCGGATGGCTCCGTCAGGTAAATGGCGCCAACCTGACCCGATATGACGACCGCGTCGATCCCGGGTCCTGGCACTTGGCCACAACGCATCCCAGTCGCCTTCAACGTGTCCAAGAGATCAGCCTGAGCGTGCACCGTGACCTGACCATGCTCGGATGCGACGATAAGATGCACACCTTTGGGCGCACCTTCAGATTCCCACCAATCAAGCACC
Organism: Bradyrhizobium sp. CCBAU 45384; assembly: GCF_028128665.1. Lineage (NCBI taxonomy): Bacteria > Pseudomonadati > Pseudomonadota > Alphaproteobacteria > Hyphomicrobiales > Nitrobacteraceae > Bradyrhizobium > Bradyrhizobium sp. CCBAU 45384. The sequence goes on along the minus strand of NZ_LBIZ01000007.1, from coordinate 44,970 downwards.
CGGCCGAACTGGCGGTCGAGAAAGCGGATCGCCTCCAGCGTCGGCGTCGCGCCGATTCCGCAATGATGCGAGGAGGTGTCAGGCTCGCCGAAGGAGAGAATTGCGACATCTGGCCGAATTTGAGGCCAGACCTCGTCAAGCAACGCCGAAGTCAGAAAGGCTTGACCGGCCAGATCCGGCGTACCGTGAGGCGTCGGCGCGGGCGTCGGCCCAAGCCGCGCCTCTACCCTTTCGAGCATTGCGGCCGACGTGGCGACGCGAGCGAAATGACCCGAGAGCGTCACTTGGCTGAGGGATCGCGCCTTGTGGTTCAGCAAGCGAGTTGCTCCGGCCGAATTGGAGGCGAGAACCGCAAACGTCTTGCCGTTCGTTGCGAGGATCTCGCCCAGCGACGGCGCACCGACCAGATGGCCGCCGCTCGCGGCATCGAGGTCCTCGACCAGGCGGTCGTCACTCGTATCGATCAAGCGCGGCGCTGCGGCCACGCGGTCCAGAAACCTGTTGCCGACAATCCCATGACGATCCGGCGTTGCGCCAGTGATAAGGCTCGTCAGTGAATTCAGGGTTTCGCTGGGATAGGTTGTGCGCTGCCGCGCTAGCGTAGCACCGCGGCGCTTGAGTCTGTCCAGATTCGGCGTCAGCGATCGACTAACAAGATCGGGCCGAAGCCCGCTAAATAGCACAATGATAACGCGGTTTGGGCTTGATTGATCAGACATAGTGGTCATGCTCGCTTAGTGGTCATGCTCGCTTAGCTGTATGTTTCAAGGGTGCCCGCGGCTGCTCACTTGAAGCGCCGCGACACGGTGAGAGCTCGGCACAGGCTGGGTGAGACTATGCCACCGATACTTTTCGCGCCGTCCATGTGAACCTATCCGTGATCCCATCACGACTTTCGCCCAGGACGCGAGACCGTGCCGCGATCATCGCACACGACAGCCGCTTCCGGACACAATACCTGGGTCGATTGTCCTGAAGACGCACTCTTTGCCTTAAAGGTCCCTCGCAGAGCACTGTCGTCCCGATGATGCCTTCTCTCGCCAACTCTGCAACATCGCTATTGGAGAGCTCGAGAAGCCCAGTCAAGATCTCGCTATTGTGCTGCCCCCACGTCGGCACCGCCGCACGAAAGGTATAAGGTCCGATCCCTTCGCGGATCGGCATTGATGGCTGTAGATGCGCCGCTATGGAAGGGCGCTCGACTTGCGGCAGGAATGCGCGCGACCTTAGATCGGTATCCTGAAGCAGGTCGATTGGATGCCGAGCTACGCCAGAAGCAACCCTTATCGAGTGCAAATCGAACATCGCCTGATCTGCATCACGGCTGCACGTCCAGGCTTCGATAGCGTTCTCGATGTTGTCCTCAATGCTACGGCGGGCTTCTGCAGAATTAAGCGACGCGTCCATGGCCCAGTCTGGTCGGCCAATAAGACTGGCAAGACTCTGCCACATCTCATTGTCGGTCGCGGCTACTACAAGCCAGTTATCCTCGCCCGCGCATGGAAAGCAGCCGTGAGGCACGAACTGCGGATGTCGATTGCCGTACCTTTTCGGCGGCATAGGGCCGATCGAGTGGATAGTGAGCCATGGCGCCGCGAATGGCAGCATGCATTCGATCTGGGCAAGGTCAATAAGCTGCCCCTGCCCGGCATCACGGGCACAAATCAGCGCGATCAGAACTGCGGCGCAGCCGTTCAAGCCGCCGATAGCATCTCTGAAGGCAACATGGCTCATCACGGGCGGCAAGTCGGACTTTCCGACTACGCGCGGCAAGCCCGAGCCCTGTTCGAGAGTCGAGCCGTGAGCTCGACAATCGCGATAAATACTATCCGCGCCAAACGCGGACATCGACAACTTGACCAGTTGAGGGTTGAGCGCTCGGAGCGCATCACAACCTAGTCCGAGCTTCGGCAGGACATCTACTGAATAATTATCGACGACAATATCGGCTTTCGCCAAAAGGCGCTTAACAAGAGCGAGACCTCGTGGCCGCGTGAGGTCGAGTGTAGTTCCTCGTTTGTTGCGGTTCATGATGCAGAAGCATGGTGCCCGCTCGTACATTTTGTCTTCGATGAAAGCTGGGCGTCGGTCGACGCCGCGCCACCAATCCGGGCGTTGGATGGCCTCGATTTTGATGACGTCCGCACCAAGATCGGCCGGGATGCGCGTACACAACGGTCCTGACCACCCCATCGAGAACTCTATCACACGCCCCCCATCCAACGGCGGCCGTCCGGCATCAACGCAGGCCGCTGAAGGTGAAGGCAGACGCCTGCGGACGTTCGCGATAGCTTGCTGTTCGCCTGGAACCGGAACCTTACCACCTCGGCGCGGCGGCGTTAACGTCAAGCGTTGCATAGAGCCCGCGGTCAGACCCTCTTCTTCGTCAAGGAGAGCAGGCACGATCGCGCCGCGCTCTTTGTTCTCAGTGTCTTGGAGAAGATCAGACATTTGGGGTACTGGCACGATAGGAATCTTACGTTTACGCCCCTCGGTAAACCACTGCTGCGCCGTACGCGTTTTCAGCCGCGGTGCTAATTGTTGTTCGATCCGTTCAATGTCCTGCAGACGATCCCTGCCGAGGGGCAGATCCGGATTGTCTCCAAGTTCGGAAAGGTTGAGCATATCGCAAAACGCTTTCCACTGAGCGGGTGTGAAGGTTGTAACGCCAAGCCATCCCTTTTTTGTTCGTAAATACCCGCAGGAAAGACCGGCCAGAAGCGATTGATGCCAAGACGGCGTACGACGTCGCCATGCACTGAGGCCTCAAAGATGAGGTATTCGCTCAGAGCGAGGCTCGATTCGAAGATACTGAGTGACCACCTCTGGCCCTGCTCGCCGCGCATTCGAGCAATCACCGAAGAAGCCGCCGCGATAAACCCCACAGGCCGGCAAGATTACCCGTCTGGAAGTCTGGAGCGTGTGAAGGTGGCCCCTCTGCCGGTCCAACCAGCTTGATGAGGCCAGCAAGCGCACGGATTGTCGAATCCGCCGCTGCAAAGTCTGCGTAGGGTCCTCCACGCCCGAACCAGCTCGCCTCAATCTGGATCAAGCCGGAGTGGCGTTCACGGATCGCAGCGACATCAATAGGAGGGTAATTCGCGGAATCAACATCCAGACCATCGATCAAGACGTCGCAATCCTCGATCAGCGCAGTTAGCCGCGTGATCGTGCCCGCCGCCGCAGGACCGATGATAGTGCTCGATTTATTGAAATTGAGAAACGCGAACCACGCACTTTGGCCCTTGACAGTGAGTGGCGCAGTACGGCGAATTCGATCTCCCCTCGGCGGCTCGATGTTCTGAACGTCGGCGCGGAAATCTGCAAATAATCGAGCGCAATAGCTGCTTGCGTCCGAGCTGCCGATCTCGATGCCCCTCAGATGTGACAATACCCCCGGTGGCTGTTTGTCTTTCCTATCCATACCATGCCTTCGAATATCACTAGCCAAATCGCGCCTCGACGAGCGAGCGTGCCGCTGCTTAGCAGGCCATGGGTACCCCGGCCGTCGTGATATAGCGATCAAGGGTCGGTTCTGTAGCCGGTACTCGGAATCGAGCCTGAGCACGGCGGAAATCACGGGGACCCGAGCGACAATGACTAGGACACTCAACATCCGGCTCGAAGAAGCAAAATACCATTAAGTGGCCAGCGCTTGGCTGTCCACGGTGAGATGAATTGCCGAATTTGTGCAGAATGTAGGAACAGCTAGATGCAGACAAGGCCGTATGCGCTCTTTTCGCTCTCGTAGAGGAAGTGAGGCCAACGCAGCAACAATCGTACCAATCACGCCCAGCCAAAATTCACGACGCGAGACAAGGGCTAAATAAAGTTTGCATCCCGTGACGCAATTGAGCGCATTGAAGCATCTATCACAAAATGTCCGGAATGAGACAAAGCGTCCGCTCGCGCTCGGCTATCTGCCGAACAAGATCCAATAGGCGAATATAGGGAACATCTTCGATGGTGGCGGCGCGATCGCTGCTGTTTCGACATCTATGCGTCATTCGTAGTCAACTATCAAAGCTCACAATTGATCGAGTTGAGCGACGTATGCCACTGCAGATTGGGCGACCGCTGAGTGGCGCGTCGTCAGCGGTCCAACGCAACTAGGAGCTCTCTACCTCATGGAAGCGCATGATGTTCGACGCGCATTCGCCGAGGACACCACCTCAGACGTCGCTGGACTGAAGACGGTGAGGTCGGTGCCGAACAGCCGGCAGAGGCTGCGGCGCGCAACGCCCAGGACGCGGCACCGACCACCTATACCGAATGGGGCGGCGGCGCCTCGGGTGACGAAGACTACAATCTCGAAGCCTTTGTCGCGGCCGAGACAACGCTGGCGGACCATCTCGCCGAGCAGCTTTCGGTCGCGTTCACCGCACCCGCGCAGCGCATGATCGGCCAGTACCTGATCGACCTCGTCGACGAGGCCGGCTATCTGCCGCCCGATCTCGGTCAGGCCGCCGAACGTCTTGGCGCGTCGCAGCAGGAGGTGGACGACGTCCTCGCCGTGCTGCAGAAATTCGACCCGCCTGGGGTCTGTGCGCGGTCATTGAGCGAGTGCCTGGCGATCCAGCCTCGCGAGCTCGACCGCTACGAGGCGATGCAGGCCCTGGTCGAGCATCTCGACCTTCTCGCCGGCTGGCATGTCGAACTCAACAGCGACACCTTGCCGCGCGTGCTGGTCAACCAGACCTACTATTCCGAGCTGTCGAAGAAGATCGGAAAGGACGGCGACAAGTCCTACTTCACCGATGCACTGCAGAACGCCACCTGGCTCGTGCGCGCGCTCGACCAGCGCGCCCGCACTATCCTGAAAGTTGCAACCGAGATCGTGCGCCAGCAGGACGGCTTCTTCACCCACGGCGTCGCGCATTTGCGGCCGCTGAATCTGAAGGCCGTCGCCGACGCCATCCAGATGCATTAATCCACGGTGTCGCGCGTCACCGCCAACAAGTACATGGCGACAAATCGCGGCACATTCGAATTGAAATATTTCTTCACGACCTCGATCGCCTCGGCCGACGGCGGCGAGGCGCATTCGGCCGAAGCCGTGCGCCACCACATCAAGCAGCTGATCGATTCGGAGGAGCCCTCCGCGATCCTGTCGGACGACACCATCGTGGAACGGTTGCGGGCCTCGGGCATTGATATTGCCCGCCGCACGGTCGCGAAGTACCGCGAAGCCATGCGCGTTCCTTCCTGACTGCAACGCCGCCGCGAAAATGAGTGGGTAACAATCAACAGCCGAGCATCGACTAGAGCTCGGCGTCCGTGAAGAACTCGCGAGCCGCTGATCGGGAGCCCGAAAGCGACCTTTTGTCGTAACTACCGAAGAGCGGCCTGAAACGTCCGTGGCGCTAATTCCGGGCCTCAGGATCCTGATGACGCTTTTGCCTCTGCTTCGGTTGCTGTGGCTAACGGTTCACAGGAGAATTGCATGCATAGCACATGCCGCTCCAATCACCCAAAAGACGCGCTGGGGATTGGTGGCCCGCGAAGATCGTTCACCAAGCCGGCAAAGCTCCTTGAGCATCACCCGAACTTGGTGAGGCGTGTAGCCCCTAGAGTTCGAGCAACGTTTAGCAGCAGCACGTTTTGGAAATGCGTCTGCCGACTTTCACTGCCGCCCCCAAAATCCGGCCCATGCCGTCCGGACTTCAACCTGTGACAGGTATATGCCAATAGGCTCGGAACAGGGAGAGAGGCGATTGGGGCCGGGCTCACCGTCGAGCTTTCAAGCGCGTGACGCGCCGGGGACACTACATCGGCTCGCTCGTCGGCATTGCGCCTCACCACTACGTCGGCAACCACCTGGAAGCACGCCATGTTTCTAGTATCAGCGCCTCTCTGATCGCAGTATAGGCATTTCGCCAGCAATTCACGGCCTTATTAGCCCCGCCGCGAACGGCGGTCCAAATAAGACGCAGACGTCGCGCTTTGACGACACACTGGGTCCGGGTGCTCGTTTCGAGCTTTCGCATCGCATTCTTGATATGGAAGTTGACGGTGTTATAGCTGACATTCAGGATGACCCCTATCGACCAGGATGACTTCCCCTTCTCGACCCATCGCAAACACTCCCTTTCCGTTCCGACAGCAAAACCTCTTTCTCATCGACATCCGCCATGACTTTCTCCGGGGCTTGAGAGAACAAGAACGGCATCAGCAAATGCCATACCATTCAGTCGGTCCAGGCAAACTCTCGCCGAATCAGAGCGAGTTCTTCGGAGATAGCGGCTCCACTCTCGCGAGGCTGCGATCTCAAGCCGGCCATATCGAGGAGCTCTCGCCATATGTCGTAAACGCCACAACCGCATTACGACAGCCGTGGCGGTCGATATCACAGTTTGTGTGAAACATCACCACTTCACTAAGCATTCCTCGCGCCAGAGAGCGGGATCAACGCCAATGCACTCATAAGGACGACTTTGCGTTTCACGCCAATCCTTGGCAATCATGCATGCCCTTTACGTCAAAACAAACCACCGAAGCTGGTCATTGATCGGCGTCAATCCAAACGGATATGAACAGCGACGTTTGCGTCAATCGAACTCGGCCTTCTAGGATTTGTGCATGCAGTGTCAACGCCTTCGACCCACCGCAGCTCATCAATACACGCGGGTATCGACTGTCGAAAGGCTTCGTGCCGAGGTCTGTTCGAATGGCGACCTCTCGTTTCTGATGGAGGCGCATGATGGCCTTTCGGCTAGAATCGCCGAGCGCTCGGGATTCAAGGGGCTCTGAGCGTCTGGTATGTCGATTACTAGCTCGCTGGGCTTTCGCGATGCCAACGAAGCCTCATGGAGCCGCTCGTCGAGAGCGTCGAACGCATCGTGGATACGACTGAGCTACCGGTGCTCGTTTACGGGGATGGGGGCTTCGGCAATTTCAACAATGCCCGCCTCCTTGCACGCAAGCTTTGCCAAGCTGGCGCAGCGGGCGTCGCGCTTGAGGATAGCTGCTTCCCGAAGGTGAACTCGCTCATTGGTGAGCGGCATTCCCTCGCCGATATTGATGAATTCTCCGGGCGTCTGCGGGCTGTGAAGGATAGGGTCGCGGAACACCTTCTTCTCGTGGCCAGGATCGAAGCGCTGATCGCCGGTCACGGATTGAACGATGCCATCTTGCGTGCTCATGCCTATGCGGACGCAGGAGCGGATGCCATCTTGATTCACTCGCGAAAACATACCGCGGACGAGATTCTTTCGTTCGCCACCGAGTGGGGGAACTGGCTTCCTGTCGTGATCGTTCCGACGACATACTATCAAACGCCGGTCTCCGCCTATAGTGATGCGCGCATCTCCACAGTCGTTTGGGCCAATCACTCCATGCGAGCTGCGGCAGCTGCAATGCGACGCGTCTGCGATAGTATAACAGCTGAGGAGAGCGTTGCCAGCATTGAAGCTCATGTTGCGCCGCTGAGCGAAATTTTCGAGCTCCTGAGGTATGACGAACTCGCCTTGGCCGAACAGCAATATCTGCGATCCCGATAGCCCAGGACAGCAGGGTTGACGCCTGACGTTTCCCTTCTTCAAACCCTGTCGGATGCGCCCTCACCTCTCGTCGGTCCCGCTCCGGTGTCACCCAACGGGCTGCGACGTAAACTGCCGGAGACGCTATGGACATGCAAAACCCCTGTCGCTACGACTTAAGGAAGCACACACAGCTGCTGATGCCAGTGTACGCGCCGAACACAAATGATGCATTCCTTTTCAATCAGCGAGGTGGTCTGACACGTTCGCGGCAAGCCCCGGCGCGCCGCTGCAACTCGCTGGTTGAGGAGTGAAAACCCGCGTTACGATTTCATAAGCACGAGTCTGCATTCATTTACCGCGATGATTACGCCCGGTATCGACAAGTATCGCCTAACCCACGTCGAGCCCTTCCGCACAATCCTGGGCTGCAGCGATGTGGCGTTACAGAATGCGCGCTCCTACTTCTGCGTTGGCTACGGCTTCAATGACGAGCATGTTCAAACAAAACTTATCGAGCGATGCGACCGCAATTCTATACCGTTGGTTGTCCTCACAAAAGAGTTGACGCCTAGCGCCAAAGCTTTTCTCTCCGGTGGTCGGTGCCGGCGCTATCTCGCCATTGAAGAGGGTAAGGCCGGCGCGCGCGCGTATATGCACCATGCACCCGCAGGATTCGACCTCGAGAAGCCGCTTTGGCGTCTCAATAGCTTTCTCGATCATTTCATAAGAGCCGACGCATGAGCATCTTGGACTTTGCAGATCATGAGGCGCTCGGCCGCGTCCAATCGGTCGACACTGCCACTGTGATTGCTCGCGTCGATGATATCGAGGCCTTTGCGAGCCATCCATGTCAACCGGCTGGTGGCACTGCAGAGCAGCGGCAGGCCACAAGCTGGTTCGTGTGATATACAAGATTACGCGCACAGCGCTCGAAGAAGCGAAAGTGGCCGACGTTGACCTTGGTGCGGAAGCACACCCAGAGGTCAATCTCGTCCGTGTCACGTTGATTGGCACGCTGCTCGATCGAGACGGTAGCCGATCGAACGTATTTAGGCGCACGCTTGAGACTGTTCCCGAGATAGATGCATACTGCTTTGCTCTCGAAGGCGAACGGCTCACCCGCTTCATGAGCGTCATCTCCAACGTGACCGCGGGTGCCCAGCGTCTGTCGCTTGGAGCCTATACTCTTGACCCCAAGGCCGAAGCATATGTCGATGGCAACAAGCTCTTTCAGCGCCATGCGTTGGTCGTCGGCAGCACCGGCTCCGGCAAGTCCTGGACGACCGCCCGCCTCCTCGAGCAAGTGGCCGAGCTCAAGAGCGCCAACGCGATCGTATTTGACATGCACGGGGAATATGCATCCATGGTTGGCGATGGTTTCGTGCATCTTCGCGTCGCAGGTCCGGGCGATATTGACGCCGGCAGGGGGCTATCCGATGGCATTCTTCATCTTCCGTACTGACTGATGAGTTACGAAGCGCTTGTCTCGATGTTCGTTGATCGCACAGACCAGAACGCGCCCAATCAGGCCATGGTCATGTCCCGCGCGATTGTGGATGCCAAGTCCAGCTTTCTGGCGGATGGAGGACATAGCGATATCCTGGCCAACTTTACCATCGACAGCCCCGTCCCGTTCGCAATGGATTCTGTACTTGCAACGCTTAACCGCCTGAACACGGAAATGGTCCCGGGCGCCAGAGGTGAGAAGCAGGGCGACTTTTACGGCAAACTCAGCCGCCTGATCCAGCGCCTCGAAGGCAAGCGCACAGACCGGCGGCTTGGGTTTCTGTTTCGAGCCGCTTCGATTGCCGATGGCTATGAATGGCTTGAGCAGGCGGTGACACTGTTGCTGGGCGGACGAGCCGCCAAGGGCGGTCAAGGTGGGGTGAAGGTAGTTGATTTCTCAGAGGTGCCCTCGGATATCCTCCCATTTATTGTCGGAATGGTCGCGCGCATGACATTTCATGTGCAACAGTGGAGTGCACAGGGTGCTCGCCATCCCGTTGCGCTATTCTGCGACGAAGCACACCTTTACATTCCCCAGGATGCAGCCTCCGCCGCTGCCGAGAATGCGATCGCAATATTTGAGCGTATTGCCAAGGAGGGCCGAAAATATGGCATCGGCCTGGTCGTGATCAGCCAGCGGCCCGCAGAGGTAAATCGTACCGTCGTCAGTCAGTGGAACTGCCATGCGACTGACCAATGGTGACGACCAAGCGGTGGTTCGCCGACTGTTGCCCGATAGCCTCGGCAGTTTCGACGAATTACTGCCAGTCCTCGACACCGGCGAGGCTGTGGTTGTTGGTGATGCCATTCTACTACCAACACGTATCCGGATTGCCAAGCCTCTCAACGAGCCGCTCAGCGGCACGATCGAGTTTTGGGACCGCTGGGCAGATCCAGCGGCTGCAGCCGCTCTAGACAAGGCAGTTGAGAGTTGGCGCCGTCAGACGCTCATCAAATAGCAAGTGTCACGCGACTACTCATCAGTTCGTCGGCAATAGTTGTTCGACTCTCCGGAGAGGACAGCGCTTGTGGCGAAGGCACTTTTAAGAGGCTGGCCGGTCGGGCCTTTTGTATCGATGACCTGCCCCTGCGTATTTCCTCCAGAAGGAGTTAGAGTCCGGCCCGAAGAAGGACGGACAGATGAAGCGAGCAAGGATCACGGAAGCAGATTATCGCGGTGTTGAAGGAGCATGAGGCCGGGGCGAAGACGGCCGATCTGGCTCGCAGGCACGGGATCTCCGAAGCGACGATCTACAACTGGAAGGCCAAATTCGGCGGCATGGATGTCTCCGAGGCCAAGCGGCTGAGGGCCCTGGAGGATGAGAACGCGAAGCTGAAGAAGCTCTGGCCGAGCAGATGCTCGATGCAGCCGCCCTTCGCGAGCTCCTTTCAAAAAAATGGTAGGGCCCGCCGCCCAGCGCGCTGCTGTCGCGCATCTGCAGGCCGTCATGAGCCTGTCGGAACGGCGGGCCTGCTCGATCGTGGGCGCGGATCGGAAGATGGTCCGTTACCGCTCCAGCCGTCCGCCGGACGTTGCTTTACGCGGCCGGCTGCGTGACCTCGCCAACGAGCGGCGACGTTTTGGCTACCGCCGGCTGTTCGTCCTGCTGCGGCGGGAGGGAGAGGCCTCGGGAATCAACCGGATCTACCGGCTTTATCGGGAAGAAGGGCTCACCGTCCGCAAGCGGCGGGCTCGCCGCAAGGCCGTGGGGACCCGTGCCCCGATCCTGGTCGAGGCGAGGCCCAATGCGCGCTGGTCGCTGGATTTCGTCCACGACCAGTTCGCCAACGGTCGGCGCTTCCGCATCCTCAACATCGTCGACGACGTCACCAAGGAATGTCTGGGCGCCATTCCGGACACATCGATCTCGGGGCGGCGCGTGGCCCGCGAACTGACGGCGATCGTCGAGCGGCGCGGCAAGCCAGGAATGATCGTGTCTGACCATGGCACCGAGTTCACCTGCAACGCCATGCTCGCCTGGTGCAAGGACGCAGCCATCGACTGGCACTTCATCGCACCAGGAAAGCCGATGCAGAACGGCTTTGTCGAGAGCTTCATGTATAGACGGCCCCGCGGATGCAAGGGATTTCAGCAGCACTTTGGATACCGGTCGGGTGCGTTCATGTATACGGCCTGTTAGTGCGACCGATGCCATGGTCGCTGGCCCTGATGGAGATCGCGGATCGAGGCCTCATCAACGGGTCGCGCTTGTTGCGCTTAAAGCTCTTCGGGCTTTCTCGATCCCCAGCTCCGCCGGTGTTCATCATGCTGTCATTTTGCCCTCACACCATAAGGTGGCCAACACGCGGAAAGTCAGGCCGCGAGCTTAGGCCGATAGAATTCCCCGGTCGTCATCATCGCCCAGACGATCCGGGCCAACTTGTTGGCAACGGCGATGGCGACGACCATGGGCCGACGCCGTTCAAGCAGGGCTTCGATCCAGCCGCCTCCCACCCGCGAGCGTGCCTTTGGGTACCGAACGACGTTGCGGGCTCCGATGACAAGCAAGTGCCTGAGATAGCAATCGCCCTGTTTCGTAATGCGGCCGAGCCGATCTTTCCCGCCGGTGGAATTCTGCTTAGGCGTCAGGCCCAGCCAGGCCGCGAACTCCCGCCCGGAGCGGAACATGGTCGCGTCCGGCACGGTCGCGGCGAGAGCCGTGGCCGTTATGGGACCGATCCCGGGAATCGAGGACAGCAACTTCGCCATCGGATTTACTCGCTGGATCTGAGCCAGCTCGCCTTCGATGGCCTCGACCTGCCGGTCCAATTCCTTCAGTTGGTTCACAAGGACGGCTAGTGCGATGCGGGCGTGGGCCGGTAGCGTCAGTTCCTCGTCATCCAACAAGTCCACCAGACCATCCACCCGTTGCCGGCCTTGTCCGACAATGATTCCGAACTCAGCAAAGTGAGCCCGAATGGCGCAGGCTGTCATGGTTCGCTGGCGGACCAACAAGCCTCTTGCACGATGAAGCATCAAGAAGCCCTGGTTCTCGACGCTCTTGATTGGAACAAATCGCATATTGGGACGGGTGACCGCTTCGCAGATCGCGGCCGCGTCAGCGGCGTCATTCTTGGCTCCTCGTCGTACGTAGGGTTTGACATAGGCTGGCGGGATCAATCTCACATCGTGTCCAAACTGCCGAATCTCCCGCGCCCAGTGGTGAGCAGTCGCGCAGGCCTCAATGCCGACCAGGCAAGGTGCGAGCGAGGAGAAGAACGACACGATCTCGCCTCGCCGGAGGCGTTGGCGACCGGCCACTTGGCCTTGGCCATCAACTGCATGGATGTGAAATACGTGCTTCGAAATGTCCAACCCAATTGTCGCGACTTCCATTGGTGAATTGCTCCTGTTACCGGGTTCGTCCATCGCCAGTATATCGCCGGCGCCGAGGGAGCGGGGCCGTCTTCCCCATCAATGGCCGGATGCGCGACGAACTGCTCAACGAGACCCTGTTCTTCGAACTTGACGATGCTCGCGCCAAGATCGCGAATTGGGTTGCCGACTACAATTTCCAGCGGCCTCACTCGTCGCTGAAATACCTGACCCCGGCGGCCTATGCCGCCCACCTCACCGCAACGGACGACCGGCCGCGCAACCCCGACCAGCTCCGCCGATCGTCCGTTGCTCCACCCGCGTTACTTGGCGTAAAAAACCCCGAGACTCTAACTGCCACCGGATGAAAACTCAGTGGCAGGTCAGCGACTCCGCAGGAAGGGGCGTACTTGGAGTGGCAAGTTTGCTCACCGTGTAGCCCGATCGCCACGCCACGCGATCCTGCGGTGTGGTGCTCTGCAAAGGACGTGTGACAACGAAACAGCTATCACGCGCGCCGGGGTTGGGGAGAAAGTCGATGCCAACATGCCGCGGCAGGGCGGACAGATGGAATTTCGCATTTGGCGAGGACTCCTCGCCGCCTTTTCCATCAGTCAGAGCACTGCGAAGGCGAAAAGTTGATGGCAACGGGTGCGTGAGAAGCGGCGAATGCCTCATCGGCAAGACAAATGCCCGGCGGACCGGAAGCGCGGCAACACTCCCGCTCCAGCGCACCTTTCTCACAGTGGATGATCATGCCGCCCCGAACATAGCTGAACACCGCGCCCGTTCAATTGTCCCCGCACGCACTATCTCCTAATCCCATCGGGCGATGATGTTGATCGCCGCAAGCACATCTTACGGTTGCACAATCAGACCACGTATCTCGGCGCGGCGAAAGGATCGCAACGGACTTCACTCTTCAACTCTTCACCAGTTACCCACACGAGCCAATTATCCTCAGCAATATTCTCTCTAACCAGCCGCAAGATCGATCCGTCGGGTTCATGATGATAATAGTGTGGAAGCCCTCTATCCACTCGCCAGCGAGCGACAAGCGCGCATAAGAAATCGGGAGCCCACATAGCATAAGCGATGCTGCGCGTAACTCGGGCTATCATCCTCGGGACACCCTGCCCTCTAAGATCTCTGCGCACCCAAAGATCACCGTTGTACGCTATTTTTCCGGTCATCTTCTCTGCGGCGGGTGCTATGCAAGCGCAACGGTCATGATGATGCGCATGTGTGATCGGCTCACTGTAAAATGCTTTCAGCGTCCGAAGATGCTCTGCGAAGTTACTGTGCGAAAGGTCATACAGCCGAGTAGCATTTGTAAGCACGACGTCGTTGTTCTTGTCGAGGCCGACCACCCAATATCCCTCGCCTGGGCGAATAGTCGATCGGTCAGGCCGAAAGTTTGGAAATGTTCGCGCTTTCGTCGGAGTTACCCGGGTAATTGAGACATATTCATGAAAATCGAATCCCAGGAACAGGTTGATGTCTTTCTGCGCGGCCATGGTGTCGTATATTGGAATGGACCGTGAGACATGCACCGGAATGCGTGCGCACATTACTGCCGCTCGCTCGTCGACCATCATGAGATACCTCGCAGGTTATAACGATCAAACATGATACGCGCTGGACAATGAATATCGTACTACCATTTATCGTGGGCGCTTACAGGCCAAGTTGTGGGATGCCGCTCGTACGCAGGTACGCGCGAAAGACTGGTGGCGTTCACATTGAACTAATCGAAATCAAAACACTCGAAAGTCTTGTTGGACGGACCACTTGACATGCGATCGCGAACTTCTTTTGCTTCAGCTTACATCTTTCTCGAGGAACACGCGACTCGTTCACCAAGCTTCACCTGAGCCGCGCGCACGCAGCATAATTGTTTTAGTCGTCCCGCCCCTCTACGTTGGCTGACGATACTTCGATGCTTTGACTTCCCATTCAGTTCGCATCCAGCAGCGGCTAGCGTCTGATGTATTTTTCAGCTAAACTGCTCACCACTCGAAAGAGTTCTGCCTTTCGTTCACATTTGCGCAACCCTAGCTTGCTTGCAGACCCTTTCCAGTATCACCACTCCACTGCCGATGCCGCCCCTCTCACCGCAAAGGACATCGGCTGCGTAATCCGGACGTCCATTGCTCACCCAACTTTGCGGACAAAATGGTGACACGCAGTTCAGTGATTGGTCAGGTCACATCATCTTTGTCTCTATCCCGCTTGGATTTGGGCCTCGAAGTCCCTCTTTGATCCAGGGCCCCTGCCAAGGCCTCTTCGAATATTTCGAGGCCCCTATTGAGAGTCTCTCTGTCAATCGTGAGTGCCGGCAAGAATTGTATGACCTCACCAACCGAGGCGCATCGTTCAATGAACAGACCTCTCGCGAAGGCGTTGCGTCTGGTCGCTATTGCAATTTCCGATGTCTGGCAATTAAACCCCAACGCCAGCCCCCTCCCTCGAACAGAAAAACAGTTCCCATAGTAGGATGCAATGGCGTTGAGCCGGCAGCGCGCAAGCTCTCCCAAGCGCTGCACCTCCTCCGAGAGGATGCAGTCGCGCCAATAGATATCTATGGCAGCGGCTCCAGCCGCAAACGCAATGTCGGTCTTTTCCGTACCCGCGTGCTGCACAGGCCAAGTATGGTCGACCTCATCTCTAATCAGCAGCATTGACAACGGCAAACCACAGCCGCTCAGAGAACTCGACATCACTACGATGTCCGGCGATAAGCCTGCGAACTCGAAACTAAAAAATTGGCCTGTCCGGCCACAGCCCATTTCCGTTTCGTCTAATATCAGAACGGCACCAGTCTCTTTCGCAATTGCCTGGATCGCCCTTAACCACTCTTTGCCAGCTACGTTCATGCCACTGTTTCGCTGCACTGCTTCGACCAGAATGGCAGCTGGACGATCAATGCCGCTGTACTGGTCCAGCAACAACTTTCGCAAATGCTCGGTCGTGCTAACGACGGGCCCAACATAGCCGTCGAACGGGACAAGACCTAGTCCGCGCGGAGACAAGTCAACGCCAGTACGTCGAAGCCCGCCACGGCACAGAGCAATGGATCCGGGACTCACGCCGCTGTGTCCGCTGGTGAACAAGACGATATTCTGACGACCCGTGACTTTGCGCGAGAGGTCCATAGCTGCGTCGATAGCGATGGCGTCACTTGGTCCAGTGAATTTGAAATGATAAGGCAGCAAACCCCGTTCGCGAAGCACGACAGATCTGAACGTATCCACAAACCTAAGTTCAGCAGAAGTAGCCATGTCAAAACCGCTGACCACCGCATCTGACGTTAGATACTCGAGAATAGCCTCCCTGATCTGATGATTGTTGTGGCCGTAGTTTAGCGACCCGGCTCCTGAGTAAAAGTCGATAATCCTCCGGCCATCCACCGTCAATGCAATGGAACCGCGCGCTCGACTTAAAATGACAGCAGAGGTCTCCGTATCAAGGTTGCTGTTCAATTCTAGCGACTTCAAATCGTGCATTTTGTCCGGCTCGCTACCCAGCCTTTTGCACTGCGATCCTCCAACAGCGATCAGCCCGGCTCCTGCTGGGCACGACAGCATGTGTTCCCGCATTAGTTCACTCACTTACCGGAGACCTCTTTACCGGACCCCCTTGCGACCCGTTCCTGGACGATTGGGTACATTGTTGCCGCGGAGTAGATGAGGCCGCAGCCTAGGATCCGCCGCCCCTTGATCCTCCTCTGCACTTTTCCGCTCAATACGGAGGTGCTTCACGTCGTCCCGCGGCGGCCTCTAGTTCTTCAATCGATCATCCTCCGGCAGATCATCTAACCAGCAAGCGGTCTCGACGTATCGCCTTGAAAAGATCTTTCCAATTTTGTCTGGGATCTTGTTTTGATGATATCGCATATAGATACGTCCATCATCACCCAGATCAAGAATCTCGATCTTCCCGGTGTAATGCGACATGATATATTTGAAAGTCTTTTCGATGCCCGCCAGACGTTGATTGACGCCGTTCGCAATCTCTATTCCGCGACGAAGCGGCACCTGAAAATGAGACGCACCCTTTACCGGCCTTGCTTGAAAGAGATAATAAGGCCGGACCCCGATTTGGTGGCACTTAGCGAAAGTCGCCGTCAAGATCTCCGGATTGTCATTTATGTCTGCAAGCAGCACAGTTTGATTGAGGAACTGCACTCCTTGTGCACGCAAGGATCGGATATTTCGCTCAGCATCGACCGAGATCTCACCGATGTGATCGAAGTGCGTGACAAGCACCGTAGTCTTGCCTGCATCACGTATTCGTTGGAAGAGAGCAGGTATAGTGGGATCCTCGAAGCGCTTTGGCTCAAAGGCGAACAGTTTCGTGCCGATTCGAATGGACGCTAGATGCGGAATCGAGAGCAGATGAGCAATAATCTCGTCGAGCTTTGCCGTACTAAGAACAAAGGGGTCGCCTCCCGACAGCAGCACGTTTGTCATCTCAGGATGACAGCTAATGTACTTGGCAACTTTCGCCACATCTGGGACGATCTCATCTGATTCTCGGCCAACAAGTCGTTTGCGGAAGCAAAACCGACAATATGAGGCACAGCGGTTAGTCACCAGCAGCAGTCCGGTCTGTGCGTACTTGTGCTGAAGTCCACGCACCACGGTATTATCATGTTCACCACTCGTGTCCAACACGCCCGGGCTGTCGAGCTCCCTGACTGAGGGCTCCACAATACGTTTTAGCTGCTCGCAGTAATCACTGTTGGCAATCTGCTGGCGGTAGAATTTTGTGACATGATGACGTGTGATGCTACGGACTTGCAGCTCCGTCGCCTCAATCTTGCGATCGCCTTCTATAAATCTCATGACCACGGTGCGAGGGGATACCTCTGATTGGGCGGACGAGAAGCGGGGCGAGAGATCTCCAGCAGCCGCCAATTCGCCTGGTGCACTGACCGCGTCAGCTATTTGAGTCAACGGAGAGGGTTTCATTTGAACTCCTTAGGAACGGAGGGAGATCGTTCCGCAATGACGTTCGTCCGCTTCCAGCAATCCGCGTGCCAACAATATCTGGCGCTCCATCAGCGCAACACATCGGACTAGGAAGCGACTTCCCGGCTGTCGAGTAAACAATGGTCGTCCGTTTGTCTGGCTTCAAACAGGATGTCCTCAATTGGACATAAGCTCCGATGAGGCAAGAAGGCTCATTTGCTTCAACCGTTCGCCGCTTGACAAGTTAGGACGGACCGACCGATCAGACACCACCGGCCCAATGTTCCGGAGATCACAAGAAAGAGGTCCTCCTCGCTACGACGGACTCTCAGAGCGTTGGTAGGCGTACTCGTCTCAAGAGACCGGCGACCGCGAACGGATAGCTTGCGCCGATCGAAATAGACGCCGCTAAGATCGTGCAATTCTCCGCGAAGACCAAGTCAGCCATTTGATCGGCAAGTTCTGAACTCAAGGCAAGGGGGATTTCGAACCGGGCAATCGGTCTGCACGACATTGGAATGAGAGCACTACTCCCACCGGCATCTGAAGCAATATGACAATAAATCCGCACCGCCTCCCGAACTCCCCTCTTTGAAGATCTGCGTACCTTGCTCGCTGCCTCTACTGTATGTCTGCAGATACGAACATGCCCGGTAAACACTGGCGTTGTCTGGCTTTTACGTCACAATATTGACGTCGAGCAGCTCCGACCGCCGCTGAACGCGATTTTGACGCGCGAACTCCCTCTGTTGGTAGGTGCGCACATCTGTATGCCTCGCTAAATGTGCGGCTGCTAGTCCAGTAAAGTCAGTCCGGCATGCTACGACGCGAAGCATGCGATCACCAAAGAGCCCGACGCTGTCATGAGCAAAATCGTCAATCCAAAGGCATAGTTTTACGGATATGATGGCTTGAGGTCTCTATTCACGTAAGTAATGAGACGGCAGTGATGCAGATGAAGCTCTTGGTTGGTTTCTATGACACTCTTCGTAAACGGACGTCACGGGATGAAGGCCGTTTCCATGGGATTCCATACCACTTTCAACGCAAGTCCCTTGCTCTTCGGCCGCGCGGCCGCAGTAGAGGCATGATATGATGGAGATGCTGACGAGAACTCTAGGGGACGGCAAAATTGCTAGCTCCCACTCACTCGCGAAGCCATGCGGGGTCGCAACCTGCTACCCTCACTTCGGCGAGCTGCTCCAGGGTGCTTTCGCCCTTGAGAAAGGGGCGGACCGCCGCACGGTGCGCGCGCTCGTTTCAGTTCACATGCCGCACGCCGATGGGTCGGAAGCCCGTGCGACGTTGGAGCCGAGCCGCATCGGGAAGTTTGTGCCGCAAGTTGGCCGCACCGGCATCCAAGTGACACCAAGTCATTTCTACAAATGTGAGCTCGCCGCTCGACTTGCTCTCGATGCCTTTGGATTGAGGAATATGGCAGGCACTCTTGAGGTCAAGACTTTTGTTCCGGAAGGCGCCGGCATGGGCTCGTCGACGAGCGGCGTAGTGGCCTCTATCCGTGCGATCGCTAAGTGCGTCGCAGTCTATCGGGGATCACGGGTGCTTCTGGCGCCCCATCTTCAGGCGGAGCTTGCGGTGGCGGCTGAGCATGCGTGCGACTCGCTGATGTTCGACTGCACAAGCAGCACCATTCTTTTCGCTCAACGAATGGGCAAGGTTGTCCAACTGTTCAACGGCCCTCTCCCACAAATGTACATTTTGGGGTTCGACACCGGCGCGGCCAATGGTGGCATTGGAACGGACTGCCTACCGCGAGCGCGCTACTCACGTGATCAGATCGCCGCCTTCGGCTGCGCATTGGCCGTCCTGGAGCGTGCCATCGCAGAGCAGAGCGTCGCACTCGCCGGCCGGGTGGCGACTTTCTCCGCGATACAGAGCGAGACCGCCCTGCGGAATCCGCTCAAGAAGCCGAAGTTTGACGAACTCCTCCGCATCAAGGAAGACACGGGATCGGCCGGTATTGTTGTTGCCCATAGCGGTACGGTCGCCGGCCTGATCTTCGACCCGCATTTAGCCGACCTTCGCAGCCGACTGGATGAAGCTAAATCCGCGATCGGTCGCCTTGGCTTCGATATCCTCCGCAGTTTCTCGACTCCCTATTGAGATAGACGATGGCGCACACGCTCTCCGACACCATCGACGCCCATGCGCCTCTCAAAATCGTTTCCTTGCGGCCAGAAAACCTGGCCGCGATCGATTTCAGGGTCATGAAGGTATTTCCTGCCTTCAACATCATCGAATCAGGCCTTCGCGATGGCACAATCAGCTCCAACACGACGATTGTTGAAACGTCGAGCGGAACAATGGCTCTCGCTCTCGCCATCGTTTGCATGCAGTTCTCGCTGAGGTTACACATCTTCGGCGACCGCGCCATCGAGCCCGCCCTTAAACGCACCATCGAGGAGTTAGGCGCTGAAGTTCACCTCGTCGAGGCGACAGCGTCCGACGCGAATGTCCAGCAGCTCCGTAAAACGGCGCTCCTCGACTTTATGGATCGGACCGGAGCTACCTGGTCACGACAGTACGACAACCTCGGCAACCATCTTTCGTATGCGCGCCCCGCTGAGCAAGCGATAAGGCATTTCGGGAAGATCGACATCCTGGTCGCAACTGTGGGCTCCGGAGGTTCATCCTGTGGCCTTGCCCGCTATTGTCGCGCATTCTTTCCCGAGATGAAACTCATCGGGATCGACACCTTCGGTAGCGTCTTGTTCGGCCAACCGGCGGGCCGGCGTGATTTGCGGGGGCTCGGCAACAGCATTCTACCAGGCAACTTGTTCCACGAAGCCTTTGATGAAATCCATTGGCTTGGCGCTAACGAAGCATATCAAGCTGCGCACCAACTCCACCGCGAGACTTCGTTAAGGCGTGGGCCGACGAGCGGGGCGGCCTATCTCGTCGCTAAGTGGTACGCCGAGCGCTTCACCAAAAGCAAGGTGCTCGCGGTCTTTCCAGACGATAGCAATCGCTACGAGCACAACGTTTACGATCCCACGTGGATGCGCGCCAACGGCTATCAGGCCGCACTCGCCGCGACCGAGCCTGTCCTTGTCCATCACCCGCTTCATGCTGATAGCGGCTGGTGCCGCTTCAACTGGAGCCGTCGCTCGTTGACCGAGGTAATGGATGATCAACCTGCCCCCAACTGAAGTATACACAAGTGATCAACTCAGCTGCGATCTTCATCGAATCCAACACCACGGGCTCGGGCGCCGACTTTATTCGGCGCGCACAAGGACTTAAGCTCGTTCCCATCCTTGTTACAGCCTCACCAGAGCGGTATCTGTTTCTGAGTCGCATTTCGGACCTCGAACTACGTACATGCGATACATCTTCAGAAACCGCTGTTAGAGCTGTGATCGACAGCATTGCTGCCATCATGCCGATCGCGCTGCTAACGACCTCCAGCGACCTCTACCTTTACACAGCAGCGCTGGAAGCTAAGCGGCTAGGGCTTCCCGGTCCGAATCCAAATGCAATCGCACTTTGTCGAGACAAGGACCGCCAGTCCGCAGCCCTGCGGGCGGCAGGTATCGGCGTGCCCTATAGCGCGACAGTGCGAGCGGAGTGCGATATCCGCACCGCGATCAAACAAATCGGGTTACCTGCAGTAACCAAGCCGATCAGCGGGACCGGCAGCATCGGGGTCACCCTCGCCGACACCGAAACAGGCGCAAGTGATGCCTTGCGCAGGCTACTGCAGGCGACGAACGACGTGCGTGGCCGCCCTATCCAGCCTGGTGCTCTTCTTATGTCGTATGTCGCCGGCGAGGAGTATTCAGTCGAGATTCTCGATAGCAAGATCATCGGCGTAACGCGTAAACACCTTGGACCTTTGCCGCATTTCGTTGAAATTGGACATGATATACCAGCAGCGATCTCGTCCAGCTTGCGCGTGAAAATCGAAAATGAGGCGCTTCGTGCCATCCGGGTTCTCGGGCACGCGAAAGGACCAGCTCATGTCGAACTCCGGGTCGGCGAGGATCATGTCACGATAATCGAGGTCAATCCACGCCTTGCTGGCGGTTCGATCCCCACCCTTTTTCGTTACACAACTGGTTTTGACCCGGTCCTCGCGGTCCTCCGTAGCCTGCTCGGGATGTCCTCGCCCGCATTGAGTGGAGACGCAAGCGGCTCGATACGATTCATTGTTCCAGAGCGTGACGGCTTCTTCGCCCTTCCTCCGAATTGCGAGCAGCTCGTCGACCGCTTCGGACTGACGGAGTTCGTACTGTACCAAACTCCCCCATTACAGTTCAGGCGCTGCAACGATTTCCGTGATCGGATCGGTCACGTCATTGCAGTTGGCGACGACCCTGCTGCTGTTGTACGGCGCGCCGAAGCTGCCGTCGATTTCATCCTTGGCGCGTGAGGAGTTACCCTTGAAAAGCACAGGCCGCATCAAATCGACCCTTCATCCTGAAGCGAGCGCCATCGTTTTTGACAGTGATCTACAGCGTGCAGCGAAGGACGAGCTACCCTTCTACGCGGATATCGACAGAGCGCAGGCCATCATGCTTGAGCGGGCCAGATTGATCGACCGCGACCTCGCCCGAAAAGTGCTAACCGAGCTCGACAAACTGCAGGCTGAAAACTTTCAGAGCGTTGCAGGTCGCCCTGCCCCCCGCGGCTCTTATCTCGCATATGAGGATCATCTCCGTTCAGTGGTTGGCAGAAAAGCCAGCAATCTACACCTTGGCCGGAGCCGCAACGATATCAATGCGACCCTCTTGAAGCTCAAGCTGAGAACGCCGTATCAGGAACTGGCAGACGAGCTACTAAAGCTTCTGCGACTGCTGTGCGGTCTGGCCCGCGAGAACCTTAAAACCGTATTCCCGCTGCACACCCACCGCCAACCAGCATTGCCATCCACTTTTGCGCACCATCTGACGGCCTTCGCCAGCGCGCTCGCGCGCGATCTAGATGCGCTTCTGGCCGTGCATCCGATTCTCAACCTTTCCTGCCTCGGGGCCGGGGCTGGCGGCGGCACGACGTTGCCCATCCTCCCGGAGTTGACGGCCAGGCTGCTCGGCTTCTCGAGCCCGCCACTTAACTCGATCGACAGCGTTGCCTCTCGGGACCTGGTTCTCCGCCTCCTGGCAGCTTGCGCGATCCTAGGATCATCTCTAAGTCGCATCGCCGAGACGTTGCTGCTCTGGGTCGGCGATCATGGATTGGCTACTCTACCGGACGAACTAGTAGGATCTAGCTCCGCGATGCCTCACAAGCGTAATCCCTTCCTTCTCGAGCAGGTCCAGGGAAAAGCAGGCGCGATAGTTGGCTTTCTCGTCGCCGGCATAACGGCCATGCATAGCACGCCCTTCACGAACTGCGTCGCTGTCGGAACGGAGGCGACGCGCCACGTTTGGCCTGGGATTGACCATTCAATTGGAGCGACGCGTCTAATCCGCTTGTGTCTCTCGGGTTTGATCATCGCGGAAGACACAGCCTCCGCAATGCTCGAGACATCGTTCGTAAATGCCATGGAGACGGCGACCCGCCTCACGCTTGGCGGCGATCTCGATTTCCGTTCCGCTCATAATGAAGTCGGGCGGTTGGTTACGTCGGCGACTCAGGGGGGCGCGGCGAGCCTCTTGGCGATCGAGCAGCATGACCGGGCGCTCAACTTAGCGACATCGCCACCGCCAGACGTAATCGCGCGAACGGCTCAGACAGGGGGAGGACCCGCTCCTGATGCCGTGGCGACATCGCTGGATGAACTTGAAAGCGGTATCGAACGGGCGGTCACGATTTTACGTGATCTATGCGCGGGTTGGGGGCGTGCTCACGAGGAGCTTCGATCGGCCATAGCTAACCTTGAAGTACCGACAAGTCAGACGACCAATGGCGGGTAAAGAACTCAACAATGAGAGCCGACATCCCAAGTCTAGGCGACGTTCTTTTAAAGCGCTCGGCCGACCAATCGGTCGGCAATAGACTTGAACCGATCAGCCTCCGAGCTCACGTCAGAGCAATCTCCCCTGGCCGTGCTCCGGGCCTACGCGCTCACGACTTTGGAGGCGGACGTTCGTTTCTTGACCTGACATTCACATAAGTTTGCCAGCCGATGCGCTGTTATAACCCAGCTATCACTCGGGAGATTTTCTAATGAGAAAGAAGGATTCACGTCCTCTTGGAATTCTGAACCTCGAAAGAGGACCGGCTCCCTCGCCTCCTAGGCTTGGCTCGATCCTCCACCCGTCGACGTTTGAGTTCCCAATCATCTCGGAAACTGTCGAGGGAGCTTGGGCAGATGTGGCAATGAGCGGCGATCCAGCCATTGGACCTGCCACTATCGCAGCAGCCAAGCGTTTGGTGCAGAGAGGAGCTGCTGCGATAAGTTCGAATTGCGCCTCCTTTATCCATCACCAGGAAGCTGTGGCCGCGTCGGTGAACGTGCCAGTCGCGACATCCAGCTTGCTTTTGCTACCAGCATTGCTCCGCCAACTGCCGCCGACTTCCAAGATTGCTGTCGTTTCCGCTGACGCGAGCAATTCCAGCGAACGAATGCATAACGTTATCGATCCGGTTCAACGGTCCAGATTGGTGATTGGTGGCATAGAGGGGGGTAAATTGTACCGGAACGAAATGAAGCGACCGCCAGCATTTACCGAAACCACCGACATTGAGGCGGATGTAGCCACTTGCGTCTCTCGTCTCCTTGCTGCCAATCCGGAGATAGCTTCGATCTTGTTCGAGTGCACGGCTTTCCCACCTGTCTCGCTGTCGATCCGCCGCATGACGAATCTGCCTATCTACGACATTGCCGGACTCTGCCGCATGATGATGGACTCTGTTGCTCATGATGGAGCACGGGCCTCGAAAGTAGTGGGCCTGGGCCCATAGCGCGCGGCCAGCCATAGCCGGATAGATGCGAGTTGGACGAAGGCAAGGTAGTTTCCCGCAAGCTTGTCGCAGCGCGTCGCCACACGACGACATTGTTTGATCGTGTTGAAGAACCGTTTGACCTGTTTGCGAACGCGATAAAGGTACGGGCCGAGTCCGATTGGATCGCTGCAGTTGCTTTTCGGCGGCATGTTGACTTACGCGCCGCCCTTCTTCACTGCAAGCTCCCTGATCCAGTCGACGTCATAGCCACGGTCGGCAAGCAGCATTGAGCCGGGCTTCAGGCAAGGGAGCAGTTTTCCGGCAAGTCGAACGTCGTGGGCCTCGCCGGGGGCTCAAGGCCAACCGTACCGGCAAACCATTGCTATCGACCACCGCATGGATTTTACTCGTCAAGCCGCCGCGTGACCTTCCCATCGGTTGGCGCCGATTCCTAGTGATGCAGGCTCCATGTTGATGCACTCGAACAATCGAGTGTCGATCATTTGAACAGCGGCATGTGGGCCGCAGCAAGTGCGTCCATGATGCGGCCCCAGACACCATCCCGCCGCCAACGGACAAAGCGGTTGTAGCACGTGGTGTATGGACCAAACATCTCAGGCAGATCACGCCAAGGCGCTCCAGAGAGCAAGACTCAGAAGATCCCATTGAGGACACGACGGTGGTTAACCCGAGGAACGCTACGCAGCTTGTCCGGCAGCATGGGCTTGATGGCAATCCATTCATAATCGGCGAGTCCGTAGCGCATGATTCGAGCCCCCAGTTTAGAAACTTGAATCACAGGGTCTGGCCAGATGCAACGCTTCCAAGCAGGTCCCGGTCGGACGCTTACGGAGTAGAAGCGGACATCAGCTAGCCGACAATCTCCGCTGAAACCGTCGAAAATGACCCTTCAGCGACATTGATGCTCGGACGGCGTCGAACAAAATCGCTCAAGCCACTTTTCAGATTTATTCGCTTCGTCTAAGTTGCGAGGTGCTGGAAACGCATTTTTTACGAGCCTCAGACGCGCGGGGTACGAAATGCGGCTTACTTCGGACGATTAACTCCCGTGGTCGAGCCCGAGCAAGTGGCTCAGCAACTCGCGACTTGGTGCATTCCACGGACTAAAGCCGCGAGAAAGGCGCAGAAGGAGCGCGATCCCGCAATCGCTGCTCCCATCGCGCGAGCGTCTCGCCAGCGCCGTAGCGTTGAGCCCGCAAGGCCTGCAACACTGATACAAGGCAGTCGTCCCGCTTCTCTTCGAGCTCGGCGAAATTCAGCTTCTCAATTCTCGCCTGCGATTCTGATTGCTCGGCAAGCCTATCAAGAAATGCATCAGTGAGCTCCGGTACGTCTGTCAGCCTCGTCCAGGGGCATTTTAGCATGGGCCCCCATTGCTCCATATAACGACGCATTCCGGCCGCGCCGCCGCCGATGCGGAAGGGTCCGAGAACGGCCCGACGTAGGCCGAAGGAGTAGCGGACAGCGTCATCAACCTCGTCCACAGTGGCCACACCGTCGTGGACTAACCAAAGTGCCTCGCGCCACATCGCCTCCTGCAAACGGTTGGCGATGAACCCCTCCATCTCTTTGCGAACCACGAGTGGGTGCATTCCAACGGTCCGGTAGATCGCGGCAGCTCGAGCCAATGTTTCGGGCGTGGTGCACTGCCCTCCGCACAATTCGACCAGCGGCATCAGATAGACAGGGTTAAATGGATGCGCAACAAGCAGGCGCTCGGGGTGCTCCATTTCCTCCTGCAACAATGATGGTCTAAGCCCGGAAGTCGACGAGCAAATCAGGGTTTCTGCGGCAGCTGCGCGGCTAGCCTCCGCGAGCAGTTGCCGCTTGACCTCCAAGCGCTCCGGCGCCGATTCTTGGACAAGCTCCACGTCACGCACGGCTTCTGACGGCGACTCAACCACCACCAGGGCTCCCTCCTTGGGCAGCGGCGCCTCCGTAAGACGCCGATATGCTCGTCGGGCCTTAACCAATATCTTCTGTACGCGCTCAATAGCACCGGCCGATGGGCCATACAGGCGCACATCTACTCCGTTCAGTACAAACCTTGCTGCCCAGCCACCTCCGATGAGACCTGCACCCAGCAACCCAACCGTACGCGGTGGACTGTCTGAACTCGACTTTGAACTCTCAGGCATGGGATTTGAGCTCTCTAATATTGCCTTTTGAATTTAAGCGGAAACCTTGAGCGCCAGCTTTGCGTGCAGCGCGTCCGGGCTTCCTTCGCACCCCGATGGTACCGAGAGTCTGTACCGCCCTCTGGGCCAGCTACGCGTTGGTCGTGTGATGAACACCTGAGAAATCATCTCTGCTTCTCCTTCTCAACGTGCCAGGCAGCTCAAGGAGTAGACCGAATCCAAAGTACGCACGTGTCCGGGGCAAAGTGACGTAAGACCCTCGACGGCGCGATTTCGAGCGTATTACCGACTCTTCCCTCGAGAAACGCCGCTGTTGAAGGTTGCGGCCACCAGACAGACCTAGCAAGCGGCGTGCCATACTGTTTGTGCCGCTTTCTGGTGAGGCAAGCGCGATACAAGAAGCTGGTTAGGTCGGACTAAGCTCATCAGCTGTCACAGTTCCAACGTTTTGAAGCTGAAGTTGACACCGCTATGGCATTAATCGCTTCGCTCGAACATGTGAGGTTGACCCATGGTGGCATCTCGAGATGTAGCAATGTGCCGTCCTGAGGCCGTGAAGCGCGGACCCACTCTCGGTTTTGCGGACTGACATTGGAGATCCGCATCTCAACCGAGGGCGCTTACCCGCTCAACCTCAACTAACCTGACGATAACTCTTCTAAAGGCCCATCAAATTATCTCAGAAATGGTCCGCTGTAATGCACACCCTAGCCACTCCCTTGTGCGCGACGGCCGAAAAGGATGTGACCAGATACGGAAACCGCTGTCGAGAGATCCTCTTGCTATTGCAAACGCGCTGGCCTCCGATCCAACAGTAATTATCCTGATTGGTAGTGTGAATTTCCTTAGACGGGTGTTGTAACCCGACTATCAAATAGTTCGATACGTCGTGCCAGTTGAGCCTGTCGTTGTCTCAGTTCCGCAAAAAGATGAATCTTGCGCGCCCCAAGCGCCCCGCGCCACCATGCTGTGCGAAGCCGAATACGCAGCGGGTATGGAATGCAATCGAAAGAGCGCCTCGTGATCCGCTGACCGCCGGATGCGCCAAATCCATTGGTCAGCGATCCTGTTATGATTGTACGATCCCCAAGCACTTGCGGAAGCCGAGATCGCGCGTATCCTTGGCCTCGGCTTCCGCAAATTGACAATCCGTGAAAGTCGTCGATGTACAGAAAGAGCCCATAACTTCTCTGTAGTCTACACAATTCCTCAATCGGCAAATGGCCTCCGGTCCAATAAGCACCATCTCACACATAGGCGACTACTGGTTTATGACACAAGGGCTCGAGCGCACTGATGTCGTTGTGGTCAACTGTGGCGGCAATGTCATCCGGAACAGCGTCGCGATCGGCATCCATGAGACGCAGTGAACAACAGATTGGACGCGATGGGACCCCAAAATGGCGGCGGCCTTAACTAGCAAGCCCGCACGGACGTAGAATAACGCGCCTCTTTTAGCCTGCACCGAGGGTATGTTCGGGACTGCGGCTTCATTGACCGTCGCCGCAACGCTCTTGCTATTTTCACACTTCGACCCGCCGTTTGAGCTATAGGAGGATTGTCTTCCCATGGCACATTGCGTTACCACTCATCCGATTTGCTTTCGACGAGGCGACTCGCAGTTAGCCTTGAGAGCGTACGGGCCGGGAGCCTCGACCCGCTTTCATGAGTGGGTCCCCGGCGAGGCATGTGCGTTCCAAGTTACGCCTGCTCATTGGGACGAGGAGTTTCCTAGCGCCAACGCTTCTCCTCAGCGTCATAGGCGCCCGCCAACGGGTCACTGACAGCCGTCAGCTCCCGTTTCAGGACCTTGTTACTGGACGTATTTCTTGGAAGTGTCGAAATGAACGCAATGTACCGTGGCACCTTAAACACGGCGAGGTGCGAGCGAGCATGCTTTAGAATGCGCTGCACCGTGACATCATCTGGCGAAACGCGTTCCCTTAGCTCGACGTAAATCTTCACCTCCTCTCCGCGCTTTACATCGCGAACCGGCACAGCAGCCACGTCTGACACCTCAGGTATCTCTCGGATCACCGCTTCCACCTCTCGCGCAGCGATGTTCTCGCTCGATCGGCGGATCATATCCTTAGTGCGCCCCACAAGCCAATGAAACCCGAGCTCGTCGCGACGCATTAGATCGCCCGTTCTGAACCAATCCCCTTCAAACGAGGCGGCATTTGCGTCGGGCTTTCTCCAGTATCCCTTGAAGATGCCCCGCCCTCTCACCCACAACTCGCCGACCTCGCCCGGCGCAGCGCGCGTGCCATCCTCTCTCACGAGCCTGAGCCTCCGAAAAAGTGCAGGAACGCCAACCGAGCCGGAGTCGGCCAGCTCTTCAAAGTCATTCGCCATTCGGGTGCCGAAACCTATCTCCGTCATCCCGTAAGCTTCCTGAGTGCGCACCTGGAACCGCTTTCGGAATTGACGTACCGTATCGGGGCCCCACCCCCAGTTCAGGACCTGCTTCAAACACGTCGCGGAGTCTTCATTCCTGGCCTCGGCTTGGCGCGCTATCAGCTCGGGACACTGGCACCACTCGATGCGGTGCTTCTTGAGCCAGTGCATGAATTGAGTCGAACTGAGTTGCGGAGCCAAGTAGTGGGTGCCACCGCGGCGATACGACTGCAAAAGATGCCATGGTCCATCGACATAGAAGAATGGCTGCGCAGAGAGAAATCTCGTGTATGGCTGCTCATCCCAACTCGCAGCTTGATATGAGAAGATTCCCCAATAGTCGTGAGTCAACATGCAGCCCTTTGGAAAACCTGTTGTCCCCGATGTGTATTGAATGCTCAGAAGGTCATCGGGACGAACATCCTCGCCAACGAACGTGTCGGCCGCACCTCTAAGCAACTTATCGAGGGTATTTTCTGTTCTGTGCGAAGCCTGCCCAACAACGATCGCTTCCTGGACTGTACAGTCTTTCGGATGCACCTTTAACTCAGTTAACAGTCCTGATACGGATTCATCGACCACGACGAACCTTGCTTCTGAATCGGAGAGAACATATTCTATCTCTCGCGGAGTATAGCGCATGTTAATCGGGATTATCACCGCACCGAGCTTCGCAAGCGCGAACCACAGGAGTGGGAATTCAATCCGATTGGGCAGCATAACTGCAATGCGCTCGCCTTTGCGTACGCCGAATCTGCGTAAGGCATGCGCGTATTTGTTTGACCATTGATCCATCTCGGCGTAGGTAGCGCGCTGGCCGCGGTCGAAAACGTCAATTGCCCTTATTAAGGCGTGCGATATCGCTCTACTTGAAACAAGTTGACCGACGGTGATCGTGTCGTATGCAGACTCCAGCATCTCACTTCTGCGCATTGCGTTTGCGACGCGCTCTTGCAGCTTCATTCGGCTCAACTTTGTAGGACTCATCATCTACCTTAGAGTTCGAAAGCTCGAAAGCCCGTCATCAGCCGCACTTTTCATCTACAATTCGCAAGCTTGTGGCCGCAAGCGACGCAGTCAACTGAGCCTATGTACGCGTGAGTCTCGATTGCTGCTTCTTTGAGGAAGCCGTCCATCAGATCATCACGCTTGCCCTGATTACCTCTCTTGCCGAATTCGCAACTGACATCATGAAAAGCAGATACCTTAGCAAGGAGCAGCGGGACAACTACCAGCTCTGGTACTCTGGTGAATTAGGTATTGCAGAGACAACCGCGTGGTATTCTGGGAAATGAGCAATCGAGCTTTCTGCTGGTCTACCCTCTTAACCAATGCTCTTCAGAGTAACAGCCCGATCACCAAGCTGAGCAAACCCGATATGCTCGCCATCGCTGTGCCGCTGCGCCACAGTGCACCTCCTGTCGACAGCCAGCGGAACTTTTAAGCCAGCCAGGTCTACATACTCGAGCTGAAGCCTAACAGGGCCGCACACGCGTGTACCCAGCGACACACGCAAAGCAAGGATCTCCACCTATGATTGTCTTAGCAGCTCAACATCGTATCGAGACTCTTGCTGATTGGCAACATCGGGGGCTGCCGATGCTACCCATGAGTGAGCCACCACAATTTGCTTATTGGAAACGCTCATCTGCCTGTTGGAACTGTTACTTTGGCAGCTTTGCGTTGTAAGGAGCGTGTTTTTGGGAATGCCGGTATGAAGGCGGCCGATCGTGCGGTTACGTTGCCTTTCCAAGTACTCCCCCGCGCTACTCATCAGGGCTTTTCTCGCGCCAAGGTACGGCCGAATGAAAGTGCATCCGGGTCGCACAGAGGTACACCATTCGTGAAAAAAGTGAGCGACATCGCCTGACTTTGCTCATCGACGGCAAACCGAGCGTTGGTTCTAAACGTCAGCTCAAGGGATGGATCCAGTTGAACGAGAGGGCTGCGGCAACAAACTAGTGGGTGAAATAGGTCTTCGCGCGCTTCGAATAAGTGTTCGAAATCGTTAGGAGCGGACAGAAGAAGTTAAAGTCGAGTAGCATTGACAAGAAAACTATCGGCGCCGCGTCGGGTGACGCTGAAATCGTTGGAAAGAAGCTCGCTAATAAAGGAGTGATCAGCTGCGAACTTCCCGCCGCCCATCCGTTCGGTCAACGCAGCAGCAATCGTTGCCTTGCACTTGCCCATTCGGCCCACTCTGATGCGAGGCTGCCGGATGATCCCGCGCGACTTCACGCGACACTAACTGAGTGTTAGACCGATCGTCACCGCCGCAATGCAACAAAACATACCTCCAGTCTAACAATCGGTTCGCGGTAACGTTGACCAATTACTCAAAGAATTGACCTCATCGTAACAGGCTGCCAAAAGCGGACCGAAGCAGGCATCTTCAGACGTCGAAGATCACACATCGAGACAAACTCCGTCGCTCCTCCGAGGCAAGAGAGCCCCTGAAAGGAGGACAGCGGAACCAATGAATCATCGACGATCTTCTTCCAATGACCGACGGCGCTTTGCTCGTTACCGCTGCCTTGACTGCGGCATGTTCGTTATTCAGGTCAAAGCTAGCACAATATGAGCACTCGCCAGCGCCCCTAAAACAACGATCTTCGGACTTCCGTATCATGTTCGACGATTGCTAGCGCATCGCGAACCTTTTGCGTGGGCTAGTCGAGGTAGCATTCATTAGCCCTAACCGCCACATTCCTTAAGCCGCGATGGCCGTAGAAACTCAGTCCGGCGGACCGGCCAACTAGGGCAACTCTCGCACTACTCCCGAGCGAACATAACGAATTTGCACTTTCACAAAATCAGATGTAAGCCGGCATCTGTGCGCACGCATTCACCCGTAATGTTGCTCGAAGCAGCGCTTGCCAGGAACAATATTAGCTGCGCAACGTCCTCAGCTGTCGAAGCTTTCTTAAGCGGTGCACGCGCTAACACAGCATCGCGCACCTGCCGAGCGCCAGCCTCTCCGCGATCTTTGGCAAACCATTGCGTGTCGATGTACCCGGGACAAACGGTATTGACGCGAATGAAAGGCGCGAGCGCGCGTGCTAGCGGTTGCGTCATTGCATTCAGCGCGCCCTTGCTAGCTGAGTAAGCGATCGAGGAGCCATCGCCGTTAATGCCTGCGATCGAAGATACATTCACCACGGCTGCTGTATGCCCACTCAGGTTGGCGCCGGCTTGGAGCAGCGAGCGCGCCGCACGAACCATTTGGTACGGTCCGATAGCATTGACGGCATAGATGCGCTGAAACTCCTCTGCCAAAAGTCCATCAAGATCGCGCTGGGGCACGTGCTTTGTAACGCCGGCATTATTGATGAGCACGTCAAGCCGACCCCACGGCGCGGCGGCCGCAACAATCTTCCTGCAATCTCGTTCGAGTGAGACATCACCTTGCACTACCACTACCTCAGCAGCGCCCGCGATGCGGCAGGCCTCGGCAGTGGCCTCAGCTTCTTTTTGGCTCTTGGAATAGTTCACCACGATGTGCGCTCCGCCATGAGCCAACAATAGAGCGGTGGCCGCTCCAAGCCCGGATGCTGACCCGGTCACTATCGCGCATATTCCATTTCTCAGCATCGTTCTGTCCTCTTGAGCACGTGAGCGTCCATTAGCGTACGACGGAACGCGCGAGATCAAAACCGGCATAGCTTCCCACCATGTTTTTTTCGACCCGACGTGACCTTGCATATAGTGACCGGCTACCGCGCTCGGTTAAGTTCTTCCCTGCCGGCTGTCTATCGAACTTTGATTGTTAAACACCCAAAAGTTGATAGAGGCAGCTCCTTTTCTCTGAGCAATGGAACAGGCTCGCCGGAACGATTTGCGACAGCGTTGGCAAGCGCCATTAGATCTACGATCCTTTAAGCAATCGGCGTGCCATGCAGCGCGGCCTCCTAGTCGCTGATTGAAAAATGCAAATCGCACCTATTGCAAAGACAACAAAAGAAGCTTTTCAGACATCGCGGTAATGAGTCCGACACAGCTGCTGTGACAAGACCTGACTTCAATGCTATTCGCCCCTCCGTTCACCGAACTAGCATCATTGTGTGTATGCGCCTCAGGTAACAAGGCGCTGCCGTTCTCTGACAGGTTTAGGTCCAGTAGCTCCGCGGCGGACGCCTTCGTATGTACAAGCAAGGACGCGGTCGTCGCCGACGGCGATGGTGTGGACAGACGACAATGGCAAGAAAGAAACTGCCACTCTCCCCGCCTCCACTTTCGCGCGCGGGGGGTAGTGTGCGGGAGGTTCTGCAAAAGCTGAGAGGTTGAAGCGGTCATGGTAAGTCCGGTGATTGCGAAGATCACCGCTCGTAGAGGAGCTTGGACCCGCCATGACCGTGACGAAGATTAGGACACATGTCTCTGCAGTCAAAGAGTTGTTGAGGTCGGACAAGGAGTTCTTGAAGCCGCTGATCCAGGGTGCGGTGCAGGAAATTCTCGAAGCCGAGATGACGGAAACGCTGGGTGCGGAGAAAGGAGAGCGCAGCGAGGGGCGGCTTGGCTATCGCTCCGGCTACTATTCCCGCTCGTTGATCACCCGGGTCGGCAAGATCGAGCTGAAGGTGCCGCAGGACCGGCAGGGGCGGTTCTCGACCGAGTTGTTCGAGCGCTACCAACGCTCGGAGAAGGCGTTGGTGGCGGCCTTGGCCGAGATGTACGTGCAAGGCGTCTCGACGCGGAAGGTCAAGCAGGTCACCGAGGAACTGGTGGGCCATGCCTTTTCGGCCTCGGCGATCAGCGCGATCAGCAAGCGGCTGGATGCGTCGCTGAAGGCGTTCTGCGAACGCAAGCTCAAGGAGCCGTTCCCTTATCTGATCCTGGACGCCCGCTACGGGCGGATCCGGGAGGATGGGATCATCGTCAGCCAGGCGGTGCTGATCGCGATCGGGGTCGACTGGGAAGGCCGGCGCCAGGTGCTCGCGGTCCAACTCGCCAACCGGGAGAGCCGGTCGAGCTGGAAGAAGTTTTTGGAAGACCTGAAGGCTCGTGGCCTTCATGGCGTCGAGTTCGTCGTCTCCGACGATCATCCGGGCTTGAAGAAGGCAATCCCCGAAGTGCTCACCGGCGTGTTCTGGCAGCAGATGGATGTACGACCGGCGCGACCTCTCGGAGGTCCGGCGCGATCTGGCCGCCTGGCTCGCAAAACGGGGTGGCAAATACCCCAAACTCACCGGCTGGGTTGAGGAGAACATCGAGGAGACGCTCACCTACTTCCGCCTGCCGCTGGTACACCGCAAGCACATGAAGTCGACCAACATGCTGGAGAGGCTCAACGAGGAGATCAGGCGGCGCACTTATGTGGTGCGGATCTTCCCCAATGCCGAGAGCTGCTTGCGGCTGGTGCGCGCCTTGACCGTCGAGCGTCACGAGACTTGGTTCGAGGATCATCGCTATCTGAATATGGACCTGCTTGCTGAAGGAACACAAGAAGGAGGCGTTACGCCAAGCGGCCTGACGATGCTCAGGCCCACCAAGGGGATGCACGCCACCCCTCTCCGCCGCCGTCGCTCGCCAGCGCTACGCTTTTGGGCAAGCGAGCGACGGCGGCTCCGAGGGGATGGCTTGGCCGGACCCATGATCGATTTTGCTGAACTTGACGCACAGAACTCGCGGGGGTGCCGGCTTTGGCCGCCCACCGCGAGGCGCACCCGAGCCTCACCCTGTACCTACAGCAGCCCCGGAAGTTTCGGTCTCCTTAGACACGCAGCCGGACTAGGCGCTGCTCTATCGGCTGAATGGAGATTTCAATCCGCTTCATTCCGATCCAGACGTCCCCAAGCATGCCGGCTTTTCGCGGCCAAGCCTGCGCGGCCTCAGCACTTTTGCTATCACTTGCCGTGCCGTGCTGCGGGAGTCCTGCAATTGCGATCCGACGAGGATCGTGAGCCACGAGGCGCGCTTCTCCCGTACTGCGCGCGATGCAATCACTGTCGATCTCTGGCGACATGTCAAAGTGATCTCGTTCGAGGCGCGCCTAATCGATCGGTGTGCGACAGTGATCAAGAATGGCGAAGGCCGTGCGGTGCTACTTTCTATAAGTACTTCTCAACTCGGTGACCCGCACTCGTACTTGCTCGGCCCGGTTGCGAAAGCGCTTCCCGCTTCTACGCCGGCGAGGACTTGCCCCCTCCATTAGGATCACGACGGACGTTCCGTTGGTGATCAAAGTTTGCAGCAGCTGTTGTCAGAAGAATGCCGCCACCAGAGAACCGGTTGATAAGGGTGCCACGCTCGACCGCACCACCCTAGCAGTCCGACGTTGATCTCCTATTCAGATCTGCGAAAAAGTCGGTCCTACAGTCAAGAACCCGATAGCTTTTCGCTTTGGTGTCGATCGCCTTCCTTTCGCGCAATCCGCTCGTCACGGAGCTGAGCCCGGCGCACTTTTCCGGCCTCATCCCGAAGCGGCTCGGCAACAAATTCGATAGTGCGCGGAAGCTTGTAGGTAACCAGCCGCTCGGCCAGATGCGCGAGCAGCATCTCAGCAGATAGGCTTGGATGAGCCTGGACTATGGCGTGAACGCAGGAGCCCATCTCCTCATGCGGCAGACCGATCACAGCGCTCGATATCGCCAGTGGATGCTCGTCGATTGCGGCCTCGACTTGGGCTGGATAGACGTTCGCGCCGCCTACCAGAATCATGTCGGTGCGACGGTCGGCGAGATAGAGATAGCCATCCTCGTCGAAATGTCCGATGTCTCCGAGGCTCTCCCAACCGCCCGGGAGCGTGCGGGCCATGGCGCCACGATAGGCGTATGAACGCCCCTCAATCTCGCGCATGTATATCTCGCCCGGCTCGCCATGCGGCAATATACTTCCCTCATCGTCTACGATCTTGATTTCGCCCCAGCTCACTCGACCAACGGATCCCCGATGCTCAAGCCATTCGCGCCCAGTGATGACTGTGCCCGCTTGGTTCTCGCTACCACCATAGAGCTCCATTATGGTATCAGGCCCGAGCCAATTGATGAACGCTTCCTTGAGCCAAGGCGGACAAGGTGCAGCAAAGTGCCAAAGCGTCTTCAGCGACGAAACGTCGTAGCGGGTCCGCACCTCTTCTGGCAGCCGCCAGATGCGGCTCATCATGGTCGGCACCAAATAGACCCATGTCGCTCTTCGCCGCTCAATCTCGGCTAGCACATCCTCTGCGTTGAAGCGCGGCATCAGGACTATTTGGGCGTCGCTGGCCAAGGCTTCCTTGGCGCTTGAAAACGGTCCAGTATGATAAAGTGGACCAGGAATTAGCGCAGTGTCGCCGCGGCCCAATCGATAAAAGCTTTGGATCGCGGGTTTAGCGAGTGTCGATCCGGGCTTTCCGGAAAGAATCAACTTAGGTCGTCCCGTAGACCCTCCTGAAGTCATAGCCGTACAAACAGGGGCAGTGCACGACATCAGCGGACTGTCATCCTCGCAGATCTTGAGCAGCTCTGACACGTCGAAGCGACGTCTGTCGGTTTCCATTCCTGGCAATGCGATTACGATCGGCGGATCGGCGAGGTCGACTATGCCTTGCAACTCGGCGCGCGGTAGTCGGGAGGAGACAGGCTGCGGTGTAGCGCCAAGCTTCCAAACACCCCAGCATGCCTGCACAAACTCGACGCTGTTGGGCAGTCCGATGGTGACCAAATCGCCGAGCTTAACACCCAATGCCTGCAGTGCTCGTGCGACGCGATTCGCGCTCACGTCCAGCTGGCTCCAGGTAAGTTCGGTTTCCCGGCAGCTAACCGCTCGCTCGTTCGGCATCATTTCGGCAGAGCGGGACAGCTTCTCGCCTAGCGAAATCACATCTTCAGCCATATTTCCTCACCAACGCTTTGGTCCGTCCGTTTTGTTTAACCGCAACTCCACTCTGCGAGAATGAGCTCAAATTCGCGGGGAAAATGCGCAAATGCAACACGACTTGCGCAGTTTTTTCCTTAAAAAATTGCCGAAGGAGCGATTTGGCGGTGTTTGCTCCAAGTGGTCCGGGCTTCAGAATATCTCAAGTGCGCGCGTGCACTTGAACTGTGGAAATGGCCAATGGCAATCGAGCCACGCGAGAAAGGATCTTCCTGTGTAGTCTCGGTGCCTGTCCCCTCATCGGCTCGGAGATGAGATGACTGATCTTCCTTCCGCGATCTGGCCGGTCTCATGCCGACCGCAACCTTCATGCTATTGACCAGGGACGAGCTGGTGAGCGAAGCCGCCTTTTTCCTGGGCCGGGGCCAGTGCCTGACTTCCGAGCCACAATGATGCAAACTCAGCCTGCCCGCCATATGCCGGACTGAAGAACAATCAAGCTGGCCAGCTTGACCGCGGGATCGCCATGAAAAAATCGATCGCGGCTCGACACTGCTTGATGCGCCTTCTATTCGCGCATCACACGCAGTTCCTGCTTGGCTCCTGCCTTTCCTGCGCAGGACTTCTTTTCTTTCGCGAGCTTCTCCTCAGAGAGCATTGCACTGCCGATGATGCCCTGCCTAGCCAATTCCGCGATCTCTGCGTCGGACAAGTTGAGAAGCTTTGAGAGGATCTCTCTGTTATGTTCACCCAATGTGGGAGCTGGCACATGAATCGCACTGGGAGACCTGCCTTCGCGTATCGGCAATGAAGCCTGTGGATGTCGCCCTATGAAAGCACGTTCCACGTCCTGCAGAAAAGCGCGTGACCTAAGATGCGGATCGTTGAGAAGGTCAATCGGTAGTCGAGCCACACCGGCAGCGATCCTCGCAGCCTGCAATTCGGACATAGCCTGGTCCGGATGGCGAGTGAGCGTCCAGGCCTCAATGCAACTCTCGATGACATCCTCGATCTCACGGCGTGCTTCCGTATCTTTCAAAGATTCGTCCGCGGACCAGTCTCTGCGCCCAATAAGCGATGCAAGCCTCTGCCACATGCGCTCATCCGTCGCAGCCAACACAATCCAATTGTCGTCACCCGCACATCGGAAACAGCCATGGGGCACGAACTGCGGATGTCGATTACCGTACCTTTTCGGGTCCTCACCATCGATAGAGTGAAGGGTTATCCATGGTGCCGCGAACGGCATCATGCATTCAATTAGCCCAAGGTCAATGAACTGACCGTGCCCGGTACGACGGGCGTGGATCAGCGCAACTAGTATTGCAGCACAGCCATTCAGACCGCCCACGGCATCGCCGAATGCGATGTGGCTCATGGCGGGTGGCCCGTTAGCGCTTCCAATCAAGTTCGGCAGCCCAGAGCCCTGCTCGAAAGTCGAGCCGTAGCCTCGGCACTCGCGGTGTAGGCTGTCCGCACCAAAAGCGGACATAGACAACATCACAACTCTCGGGTTGAGTGCTCTAATCACCTCGTAACTGAGCCCAAGCTTCGGCAGCACATCGACTGAATAATTGTCGACGGCGACGTCCGCGCCCGCCAAAAGCCGTTTGGCAAGAGCGACGCCTTGCGAACGTGTCAGATCAAGTGTGATGCCCCGCTTGTTGCGGTTCAGGACGCAGAATGGCCCAGCCTTCTCGTACATCTGTCTGTCTACGTAAGCGGTCCGCCGGTCAACGCCACGCGACCAATCCGGATACTGGATAGCCTCAATTTTGATGACGTCGGCGCCGAGGTCGGCCAGTGTGCGGGTACACAAGGGGCCCGCCCAGCCCATGCTGAAATCGATGACTCGAATTCCTTGTAATGGCTGCCGGGCCGCATCACTTCGGCCATGGCCCAGGGGGTCTATGCTGATCGGAGGCCTTCTGCTATTTGCGTAAGCCTGCGGCTCACCGGTGGCCGGCACCTTCCCTCCCCGGAGCGGCTGGCTCCTAGTCAGTCGCTGGGCCGATCCTACCGAGAAGGCCTCTTCCTCCCCAAAGAGCACGGGCACGAGCGCGCCGCGTCGTTTTTTCTCCTCATCCAGGAGCAGATTGGATATTTCGGGCACGGGTACTAACGGGATTCTGCGGTTAAGCCCTTCCGCAAGCCACTGCAGCGCCGTGCGAGTCCTCAACCTCGGGATGAACTGCCGTTCGATCTGCTTCATGTGCTGTAGACGATCTTCAGTGAGAAGAAGACCTAAATCATCACGCAAGTCAGACAGCCCGAGCATATCGCAGAATGCGCGCCATTGAGCTGGCGTCGCCACCGAAACGCCCAGCCACCCACTCTTCGTTTCATAAATGCCCCATGGAAAGACCGACGAGAAGCGGTTGACGCCTAGCCGGCGCATCACGCCGCCGTGCTGAAACGCTTGCGCCATCTCATACTCGCTCAGGGCGACGCTTGATTCAAAAACGCTGAGAGACCAGGAGCGTCCGGGTCCGCCGCGCATTCGCCCAACCGCTGAAGCAGCTGCGGCAATGAAGCCCCACAAACCGGCGAGAATCCCCGTTTGGAAATCCGGTGCATGCACCGGGGGCCCCTCGGCTGGACCAACCAACTTGATGAGGCCGGCGAGCGCACGGATAGTGGAATCAGTCGCGCTAAAGCCTGCATAAGGACCATGTGTTCCAAACCAGCTTGCTTCGATGTAGATCATCAGGGGGCGCTGCTTCCGAATTGCGGCAACATCAATGGGGGGACAAGCGGCGCAGTCGATATTGCGCCCGTCGATAAGAACGTCGCAGCTGTTGATTAGTGCCGACACTTGCTTACTCGCGTCCGATTTGGCAGGGTCGACAATGATGCTTGACTTATTGAAGTTCAGGAATGCGAACCACGCGCTGTGGCCTCCGGGCGTGAATGGCTCGCTGCGGCGAAGTGGATCGCCTGATGGCGGCTCGACCTTCTGAACATCCGCACCGAAGTCGGCAAATAAACGGGCGCAATAGCTGGTCGCAGCCGAGCTGCCAATTTCGACAACACGCAAATGACCGAAGGCTCTGCTTGTTTCTTTTGCTTTTTCAACCATGCTGCCGTTCCTTCACGAGAGGCGCCCTGACGTGTGTAGCTGCCGAGACAGCCCTTTCAGCGCCGCTCATTAGCTTCCATTCGCACGGACGCTCTAGAGCGACGCACAAACCCATTATATGCAAACTAAGGGTTTTCGAGATCGCCCTGGAGTGCCACAATATCGAGCATTGCATAGAATTGCTCCCCGTCGCACTTCGGCGAACGGCCCAACTGCAAATGCAGCCTGCGCGATCGTCTAGGGAACCTATTAATTGCGACGGACAAGCGACTTTTATCAATTCTGCACATTTACCCGTCACAAGCTTAGGTAGTACCTAAGGCGAGTCGGCAATACACGATACCCGCCGACGGAAGACCGAGACACTACCTACCTAGGTGAGGAAACCGCCGGATCTCGGCTTCGGCGGCGGCACACCCGCTCCTAAGCGACAGCAGTGTCAATCGAGACTGCGGTTTGAAGCGGAAAGATCTCGCCGGGCGCGTTCCACTAAGCTTTGTAGCTGTGGTGAGTGACACCGGGCGACACGCCAGCACTGCCTGACGAATTTGAATGTCGTACAAAAGCGGTTCGCAGACGGTCTGCAACCGATCTCTATCATTTTCGTAGAGCTCATTTCGGAACCAGGTGCTTGTTTCAGGAAACGGCGGTAACTCTCGTGTGCGCCTTCACGTCGTTCAGTCCAAGCAGCCGCTCAAGTAATGTAGAAGCCAAAACAGGTCGACAAAAAGACCATATAGACGCGCCGACCACCTCACATTGACTACGACTGGTGTGCTCGAGCGCCTCATGAACGACAAATCAAAAGGAATCACAGAAAGCGCTCTTAGGCCATGCTGATGAGATCGTGCGGCTCGTCGGCTATTTGGACCGGGGCCAGCAATCCGCAGCCGGCGAACACCGTCATGTGGCGTGGAAAGTCACGCCTCAACGACAATGCGCTGGGCGCCGAGGGAAGGGAGCCTTTGTAGGCAAATTGGAAGCCCACGGATGCCGCATGTCCGGAGCAGAAGCAACGATAACTTAATGCCACGGATTTCAACGGCACTTTGGTTATCCTCGGGTGAGTTCATGTACGGTCTGCTAGTTGCTGCCGCTGCCGCGGCAGCTACCCTGATGGAAAATGCAGATGCGACTTCATCAACGCGTCGTGCTGGTCACGGAAAACATCATTCTGGACAATGAGCGCAGCCCGGCCTTAGGCAATTTGCGACCGAGGCGTTGTGGAATGAAGTCTCCCCAACATGAGGAACATCCGCTGATCGCAGGACTCGTTTTTTGGCTGAGCCCCTCGGCTGTTGACTTCCACTCCGCTCACGGATTAGGCGGCAGCGGAACCAACGCTCGCTAACGCAGCTTTATACTGCTCTGAAATCTCCTCCACCAGCTCGGCAGCACCTATGATCGAGCGAACAGCTGAAACGGAGTGACCAGCGGTTTGGATACTGTTCCAGCATGGCGGTTCATCGCTTGAACGCGTTCCGGTAACTTTATGCTTTGTGCGCCACTCCGATACCGATTCATCAACCTTTGATGGATCGAGACCGGCTGCCACAATCGAACTCCGCAGCACATTCATCGGGATGCCCGAAAATGCACTGGTCAAGATGACGTCGTCGAGAGTGCTATTAATCAACATCTGACGATAGTTATCGCTCGCCATGCTTTCCGACGTCGCAATGAAGCGAGTACCCATGCAAGCAAGCTCGCAACCAAGCACGCGTGCTGCTGCAAGGGAGCCGCCGTCCACAATACCGCCGGCGAGTACAATTGGGACATCGAAATTGGCACGAACCGCGCGAACGAAAGCAAATGGATTCGCCCAACCGGTATGACCTCCCGCGCCAGCGGCGAGCAAAATCAAGCCATCGACGCCAGCTGAGGTGGCTCTTTCAGCGTGATGCAACGAGGCGACGTCAGCGAACACAAGACAACCGATCTCGTGCAAAGCATCGACTGCAGCAGCGGGGGGGCCGAGGCTCGTGATAACAATCTCCACCTTGTGACGCACGAGACATGCAAGATCGTCTTTGAACCGCGGGTCTCG
Source organism: Bradyrhizobium sp. CCBAU 45384 (assembly GCF_028128665.1). NCBI lineage: Bacteria > Pseudomonadati > Pseudomonadota > Alphaproteobacteria > Hyphomicrobiales > Nitrobacteraceae > Bradyrhizobium > Bradyrhizobium sp. CCBAU 45384. Next base: position 3,369 of record NZ_LBIZ01000007.1, on the reverse strand, counting down.
TATCATAAGAGTTGGACAGTGCGGCGCTACTGGTTTCGCCGAATTAGCTAGATTGCTTTCAATTCTGACCAACCAATGATCGAGTTCATCAATAGACCTGGCGTTGGCTGTGGGAAACGCCCCGATCGCTCCCGACCGGCAGACGGTGCTGACAAGATCCACCCCCGATACACCAAACATTGGCGCGACGATTAGAGGCAACGTCATCCTGGAAGATAATGTGTTCCGCAATCGGGCACTGTCAAATACTACAGGCATAGACGTCGGCTCCTTTTGAGTTCTACTTTACAGAAACTTTCGTTGGGACGCTGTACGGCGGTTGTGAGTTCAGTGCATCTCGGTGGTCCGAACCTGCGATCTGTGAACACAGGAGGTCACACAGGGCAGAAGGCCCCTGACGTTTGCAAACGAATCGATCGCATGCTCTTACCACCAATTCAATCGCAAGAACTGGTAGTAGACTGAGTTGATATTGTGCACAGTGGCCGATTTGCGCTGCACTCGCAGCGAACGACTACATGCTGGATGTTCATCCCCGGAGGCGGCAGCTGCGGGACGGGTCTTCCAAAGCGACGCTTTGATAGATTTAGTTGCCTTACCAGCGCGGTGGACGCGTCGCCGTGTTTCCTTCTTAGGCCGGTATCTCTACTTCATTGATTGTGGATGCGGAGATCCGCAAGGTTGACCAGATGGCGCGGCGGTTCGACTTGGTCTGGATTTGATGTTACCGCGTCCTGTGAATTTCGTACTAATGACGATGTGGAAATCGGCTTTCGAGAGATGGCCTCGTCGGTCTCGTCTCCGTGTTTTCAGCATGGCTGAAGCTCAAGTCGGTCTTGCTGCGTCATTCTCCAAAAATCGACGCTTCGAGCGCACGGTTGCAGACGTTGTACGTGGCGAGATCCTCGCAATCTATCCACGCCTCTGCGCTCATCATTGCAATAAACGATGGGCATAGCTTCGGCCATTTTCTTCTCGGACAGTTAAGAGCCTCGATAATGTGAGCCCCCACCGGTTCAGCATGCCCGTCGAACCAATCTGGCTCGACAAAAGCCGCCGCGGTTCTACATCGAGCCCCGTCCGTGAACTCAGCTTCATCTGCAGCACCGAGTTGGCGAACGATAGCGGGGTTCGAGCGATCTTTGGTTTCGCTTGGGAATAGTCCCACTGCGATCTCTGCGCATCCCGAGGAGTTCCAGGTTTGACAGCGTCATTTGAAGCGGAGGCATAGCCAGCACCGCCACAAGCTTCGGCAAGATCGACGTTCAGCGTAGTGAAAGGCGAACCGTCGCATTTGCCACGCCATCTCGGGTCGACGTGCTCTGCTTGAG